>SYMT01000680.1 GCA_005805375.1 Actinomycetota bacterium | reverse complement strand
CGGACCGGAGGAGGAGAGGCACTACCTGATGGGCGAGACAGGTGCTCCAAATCGGGGGAAGAGGGGTGCGTTGATGGGCCCTGAGATTGGGGGCGCGCCTCAGCGCCGCAGTTGAAACCGATGCAGATGCGTCAGCCACGACCCATCTGCACCGGTTTGGTTTGTCCGTTTCTCCGTTGGTCCGGAGGACCCGATGTCAGCGAGGGATTTCAATCCCTCGCTGACTCGCTGGCACTGGCGGCTACCGGCGGCGGCTCTCGGCGGTACCGACATCTTCATGAGGGCCGAAGCGTGCGGCCCCACGCGTGGAGATACGGCCGAGGGTGAAGCGACTCGGCGAGCAGTGCGGCATCTGTGTAACGCCCGGCGGCAGCGGGAACTGCGGAGGAACCGGTGCTGTGGCTACGAGGGTTACTGCCGGTGCACAGATCGGGAAGGCCGGGCCGCCCGCCGTTCCCATCACTCCGCTCATACGTTGGAAGTCAGGCCAGGTCCACCCGGGCTGCGGAGTAGCGTAGCTGAGCTGTACCGGATCGGCGCCGGGCGCCGGAAGCTCTCTCGCGTCCGGCCCCATCGTCGCCGGCGTGGTGCTCTGCTGCACGCTCTCCAGGATCGGCGAGACCGGGTTGGAGCACCGCACATTGACCAGCGGGATCCCGTTGGTCAGGCAGTAGGCCGCGGTCTTGTAGCCGAGTCTCGACCCGAGCCACTTCGGATTCGTCGCACGACGGCTCTGCGGTGCGACGGTCCACTGCGTGGTCCCAATCGGGAGCACATGCGCCTCGGGCAGCGTGTTCTCGCGCAGAAACGCAAGGAGATCTGCCCCACTGTCGAAGCGCTTCGCTCGGAGACCGTTCCCGACGCGATTTCCCGCCAGCGTCACGCTTGACCCCCGATTGAACCAGTGCACCATCAGTTGGAGCGCTTCCGGATCGCGGCCCAGTTTCTCCAGCCACATGTCCCGGTTCGGGGTCACGGGTGCCGTCGCGCGTAGAATGCTCATGCGATCCCCGGCGGGGATGGGGCGCCCCCGATAGGGGCCCGCCACGGCCGCCTGCAGGGCCGCCGGGTAGGCGCTTGCATCGGCGACGTTCGTGGAACTCGTGCGCGATCCGGGCGTGGCCTGGCGGGAGCGCGCTGCGTAGTCGCGGGCCATCGTCAACTCGTCCGGCGTCCCGCCCTGCGCCGCCACCAACCCGTCCCACGCTGTTGCGGTATCGCTCCAGGCGCGTCGGAAACCGGCGGCGTCGCCAGCACCCACGCCACGGGCCGAACGAGTGGTCGCGACTGCCTGGTTCCAACGCTGCACAAACTCGCGCCGAGCGCGAGTGGCGGGCGAGTCGGGACCTCCGCTCTGGAGTGCCTGAATGTCCGCCCGCAAGCGAGCGGCGAGCGGCGTGTTCGTGCCGGCGAGGCCCGCCGCCTGCTGCAACAGGCGCAGCGCCTCCGCGGAGTTGCCGGTGGCGGCGGCACGGGAAGCTACGTACAGGGGCGCGTACTGAGTCCGGCGCAGGAAGCCATTCATGTACTGGTCTTGCTGCCCGGTCTCAAAGACGCGCTTCGCCAGATACTCTGAGAACGCCTGTACTGCCGAGCCGGCGGGCATACCCGGCATTCGGCCACGGATACCCTGTTCTGTGGTTGCGGCTGCCTGGAGTACCGTCTCCACCCGCGGGGCCTGCCGCCCGGCAACCAGCGCCTCTGCCAGACGGAGTTGCATCATCAGCCGCAATTCCTGGCGGTAGCGAGCCGCCGGCACGGTCTCTTGCTGCACGTCGAGCAAAGCGAGGCCGCGCTGCCATACCGCAGGATCCGAGCTGGGGGTGCGGGTGCTGACCAGCATCGCCGCCAGGTTCCACTTCGCCAGCGCCCGGTAGGGCGCCACGCCGGCGCCATTCATCCCGGCCAGTCGCTCGAGCAGGGTCTGCGCCTGGGGGACACGCCCCGCCGCCGCCAGCCGGTCCGCCAGGCGGAACAGTTCGGACCCGTAGAGCGGATCATTCTGCGCACCCGGGCCGCCCACCAGACGGGTCGCCTCGTCCAGATTCGGATTCCCCTCCAGCGCTATCCAGATCCGGTGCTGGCGCACGAAGGTCCCTGCTTCGGTGATTCCCGCCAGCCGGTCCAGGATCGCCGCAGCGCCGGTGAAGTTCCGCTGTCCCTCCATGCGGTAGAGGCTTTTCACCAACCCCATCATCAGATTGCGCCGATCCTGTGTACCTAGACCGGCCACCGCGACCTGCGGGGGGTCGACTCCCAGGCGGCCGGAGGCCCAGATGCGACCGGCCTCGGCAAACCTCTCCACCGAGACCGGCTCCACGCCCGAGGGCGGGGTTGCGCCGCCCCCGAGCGTCCAGTCGGCTCGCGCCGACGGGAACACCGGGACGGAAAGTTGGCGGGGGCGCGGATGCTCACGCTCCGGGAAGCGCCACAGCGCCGCTCCGGTCCCATCCAGGCCGCCGCTCATCCCTTCCAGCGTCTGGAGGGCGGTCCGGTAGGAGGCGTCGCTCGGCGCCGGATCGGCCGGATCCACGGCCTGATAGTAGGCAGCGATGGAACTGCCGACGCGGCGGACCGCGGCCAGCCGCTCGGCCCGCGCCTGGAATTCCCGTGTGGGTCCGGGCGCTGAGAGTCGTGTGGCAGCGATGTTGGCCCCATTGGCCGCGTCGAAGGTCTGGCGGGCCATCGCCCAGTGACGGCAGTGAAGTGCCAGCACTCCGAGGTAGGTCTGCGCTTCCGCGCGGACTGCGCCGGACCCATGCTCCCCCGCGTGCTTCAGATGGCGTTCGGCCCGGTAGGCGTCGGGGTCGTATCGCTCGCCCTTGCCGCTGCGATTGAAGTACAGCAGGCCGAGGGCGAGGTGTGCTTCCGGGAATTCTCCGCCCTTCAGGGCGTCGGAAAGGTGGCCCTCGGCGCAGGCGGCGCTGGCCATTTTGTCCGTGGGGCGAGTGGCCCGCAGAGCGGCGTTCCACGCGGAGCGCCCCTGATGGTAATGCGTGAGTTGCTCGGGCGTCGGCCCGGCCGATTGGCTCTGGAGCCCGCTTAGCGGTACCAACAGCAGTAACAACAGCGTCAGCAATAGGACCGTAGATCCCTGGCTGCGTCGTTTCGGTGACATCACGTTCGGTTTCCGTCCCTTCTCCGATGGCATGGACGCCGGGATTTCCCGGCTTCTGGCGCACCCCGCTCGGTTCGGCCAGGAGTGAGATACACGCATCTGCTTTCAGACTTGGCCGTCCAGGCCCTGGTTCCTCACGTTTGGAACCCTGTCACTGCACATGCCGTATCAGTCTACGTTGAGAACCGCGATCTGGGGTGCAGTGCGACCGTCGGGTCGGGGTGTGGGGCTCATCATCGAAGGCCGCTGACACCCGGCGCCCGTGCCGCTCGTGTCGGGGCCGCGCCACGAACTTTGGGAGGCATGAAGCATCCGCCGCGTAGAACCTGATTGCGGGCTATGCAGATTTCCCCCCGGCCCTCGTGAGGTTCTGATGAATCGCCGTTCGCTCGTGTCCAGCACCCTGGTCGCACTCGCACTTCCCACATTCCGGAGCGCGTCCGGGAATCAGGATAAGCCCGGGATATCCCATTCCTTCCTGGCGACGGGACCGGAAACCCGAATAATCACCGGCGATGGTCGGGTTCTCTGGCAGTATCCGAAGAGCACCCGCGACGGCTGGGTACTCCCGAACGGCAACGTGCTGCTGGCTCTGGCCGGCAAGCCGGGAGGAGTTGTCGAGGTCACTCGCGACAACGCGGTCGTGTTTGAGTGGACCGGGACCCAGGATGAAGTGGACACGGTGCAGCGGCTTCCCGACGGGCACACACTTGCTTCGGAAGCCGGTCCTGCGCCGCGCCTCGTGGAGTTGGACCAGAAGGCCCAGATCGTCCGTCAGTTGCCGCTCTCCTCACAGCGGGAGAACACGCATATGCAGCAGCGCATGTCGCGGCGTCTGGAAAACGGGCACTACCTCGTGCCGCAACTGTGGGACCGTGTTGTCAAGGAGTACTCGCGGGACGGGAAAGTGGTCTGGGAGGTGAAGACGCCGCACATGCCGTTCACCGCGATCCGCCTGGAGAATGGGAACACCCTCATCGGGTGCACCTGGGGCAACCTGGTAATCGAAGTGGATCCGAAAGGCTCTGTTGTGTGGCAGGCCGACAACGACAACGTCCCTGGGAAGCTCCTCAATGACTGCTGCGGCGTGCAGCGCCTCCCCAACGGAAACACGGTCATCACCAGCTACCGGGCCGGACCGAACAAGGTCCGCCTCACCGAGGTGACGCGCGATCACCGGGTAGTCTGGACCTACACGGATGATCGTCCCGGCGGCATCCACCATTTTCAGATCCTGGATACCAGAGGCGAGCCTCTGGCCGGCCGCCCGCTGAAGTAGCTGCACGGTCACACGCCTCGTATGCCAGCATTGCGGCCCGACTCCGTTTCTCCCGGACCCAGCCCTTCCGGCGCGGGAGCGCCAGCGGGCGAGCCCCCACCGCTTGCGGCTGCGCCATCAGCGCCGGCAGGGGCTCCTCCCGAGGGGACTGCCCTTCCGGGCGCTCGCGCCCGTCCACGCGGTGACCGATCCGGGCGGGCGGCGGGGCCGGCAGGGCCCGCCGTCACGTGGCGCTCGGTCGGGTTGTCGCTGCTCCTGATCCCCGCCAACGCGTACTGGCTGGTGCAGATGGAGCGGGTGCGGTACTCGGCCCACCCGACCACCGTTTCGCTGTTCTTCAACGCCGTCTTCATTTTGCTGGTAGTGACGCTCTGCAACGCGCTGGTGGGACGGGCGTTTCCACGGGTAGTGCTGCGGCGCGGCGAGTTGTACTTCGTCTACCTGGCGATGGCGCTTACTTCGACGCTGCCTGCCCACGATCTGCTGCAGATCCTGGTGCCGTCGTTGATGTGGCCGTTCAAGTACAAGGACAGGGCGGGGTGGGGTCGGTTCATCCCGGATCTGCCTCACGAGTGGATGGTGAGCGATCCGGATGTGTTCAACCCGTTCTTTCAGGGCAACGACACGATCTATCGCTGGAAATACCTCCAGGCGTGGGCGACGCCGGTGCTCGTTTGGTCGCTGTTTCTCACCGTCCTCTACTTCGTGATGCAGTGCGTCAACGTGCTGCTCCGCAAGCAGTGGACGGACCGAGAGCGCCTGGCCTACCCGATCATCCAACTGCCGATGGAGATCGCCGCCGTCGGACCGGGAGGGGAGTTACCCCCGCTCTTCCGGAACCGGCTCTTCTGGGGCGGTTTCACGTTGGCTGCCCTCGTGGATGTGGTGAACAGCCTCAACCTGTACTACCCATCGGTGCCTACAATCCTGACGCCCGGCCGGGGAGAGAGCTTCCTGAACCTGTTGCAGTTCGTTCCCGACAAACCGTGGAACGCAATCGGGTGGACGCCCATTTCCTGGTATCCGTTCCTCATCGGCCTCGGGATGCTGATGCCGGTGGACTTTCTCTTTTCAGCCTGGTTTTTCTACCTCTTCTGGAAGGCGCAACTGGTGGTCACCGCGGCCCTCGCGCTCGACCAGGATCCACGGTTTCCGTACCCCAACGCGCAGGCGTTCGGCGCCTACATGGCATTTCTCGTGTATACGCTCTGGCTGAGCCGCGGTTACCTCGCGCAGGTGCTGAAGCGGGCTGCCACCGGCCGTGGAGAACTTGATGACGCCGCTGAGCCGCTCACGTACCGGCAGGCCATCTGCGGCATCGCCGCCGGGCTCGCGTTCCTGGCCTGGTTCAGTGCACGCCTGGGAATGCCCGCCTGGCTGGCGCTCATCTTCTTCGGTATCTATCTGGCACTTGCGCTCGCGATCACCCGGATGCGCGCGGAATTGGGGACGCCGATCCACGACCTCCACTTCACCGGGCCCGATTGGACCCTCGCCGAGGTCGTGGGCACCCGTGACCTGGGCTCCCGCACCTTGGGCGCATTCA
Organism: Actinomycetota bacterium; assembly: GCA_005805375.1. Lineage (GTDB taxonomy): Bacteria > Armatimonadota > SYMT01 > SYMT01 > SYMT01 > SYMT01. Next base: position 12,679 of record SYMT01000680.1, on the reverse strand, counting down.
CGATGTACTTCTGGTTCAACCGGGCGTACCGGGGGCACCCGGCGCCCCATCAACTGGAGGGCTTCAAGCTGGCGGAGCAGAGCGGCGGCGAGTACCGGAAATGGTTCTGGTGGATGGTCGGCCTCACTGCGGTCGGGTGCCTGGCGGGCTTCTGGGCCATGCTCCAGACACATTACGAGTACGGCGCCCTCGCGCGCGTCCGCAACAGCTTCGGGAACGAGGCATACGCGCGTCTCGCAAGCTGGCTCAGCGCGCCGAAGCCGTCGAACCCTACCGTCATCACCGCCACCGGGATCGGGTTTGTCTTCGCGCTGTTCCTTCAGTTTATGAGGGTGCGTTTTCCCTGGTGGCCGTTCCACCCGCTCGGCTATGCCGTGACGTCGAGTTGGGAGATCAACCTCGTCTGGATGCCGCTGTTCGTTGCCTGGGTGTTGAAGGTGGTGCTCCTCAGATACACCGGCCTGCCGGGGTACCGCCGCGCTCTGCCGTTCTTCTTCGGGCTCATGCTGGGCCAGTTCGTCGTCGGCAGCCTGCTGAACTTCTACGGCATCGCGATGGAGATCCCCACGTACCAGTTCTGGCAGTAGTCAAGCAGGAACATGCAGCAGTGACGAGCGAAAGTGGGAGAAACGTTCGCCGCCCGTCCCGATCTGCGGCAGCGGAACGAACCGGTTGGAACCATCCGGCCCATCGCTTCGCAACGCCGGTAAACAGTCGGGCGCTTCATCCATCGAGATCCTTCCATGCCCATCCTTCTGGAAACCATCGTCTCCTCCCTTGATGACGCTCGCGCGGCGGCGGGCGGCGGGGCGGACCGGTTCGAGCTCTGCAGCGCGCTGGCGGTGGGCGGGCTGACGCCCAGCCTGGGTACGCTGATCGCCATCAAGGCGGAGCTTGCCGTGCCGGTGATGTTCATGGTCCGCCCACGCGAAGGCGGGATGGCGTACTCTACGGGAGAGTATGCGGTGATGCAGCGGGATGCGGATCTCGCACTGGATGCAGGTGCGGACGGCCTCGTCTTCGGGTTCCTGACCGGCGACGGCGACGTGGATGTGGCCCGGTGCCGCCGGTTCCTGGAGGGGCGGCGGCGGCCGGGCGTGCAACTCGTTTTCCACCGGGCTTACGACGTGGTGCGCGATCCGCATGTTGCTTTGGAGCAACTCGTGGATCTCGGTTTCACTCGTGTCCTTACTTCGGGGCGCGCGGGCAGCGCGGTAGGCGGGTTAGACGAGATCCGGCGCACGCGCGAACAGGCCGCCGGGCGGATCGAAGTCCTGCCCGGCGGCGGCATCCGGATCAGCAACGTGAATGAAGTCGTCCGGCGGACGGGAGTGGACCAGGTGCATCTGTCCATCACTTACGGTGCTCTCGATCGTTCGGCACACTCCAACCTCGCAGTCCAGTTCGGCGTGGAAACGCCGGCGACGGAACTGGAGTACAGGGCCGTCAATGGGGTTGGCGTGCGCGTGGTGCGCGCTGCTCTGGATCAGATCGGGTAGCGGGCGCACAAGGGGCGTCCGGAGTGCACGGCTCATGCGGTGGTGGACGGGGAAGACCCTCGCGGACGCTGCGCGAACCGATTCTGCCCACCGGAGCCCGGTTCTCACAAAAACAACCTCTCCACAGAGCGGAATTCCGACTAAACTAGAGTTAAGCCAGCGGAATTGTCCCGGCGGAGTCCTATCGCATGAAGCTTGCTGCGTTCGCTCTCTGTATCACCGTGGCCGTCGGCGCTTTCGCCGTGCAGGCCTACACGCAGGCCCGGAAGCCGGGTGCGTTCCTGGACGGGGTCCCCCTCGTCTCAGTCGCGCCCGGCGGTGCGGGCGGCGCTCGGGCCGCAGGAGCGGCACGGGCCGCGGGAGCGAACCCGTCAGGGGTCCTCACGCCCGGTCCGGAAGATCCGCTCATCGCCCAAACCGTGGCCGGACTCCTCTCCCGCGGGCATTACAGCCGGATGGCGTTTGACGATGCTGTGTCGTCCCGATTCCTCGATCGCTACCTGGAGAACCTGGATCCCCAGAGGATGTACTTCCTCGAGTCGGATGTGCGCGAGATGGAAAAGTACCGCACCACCCTCGACGATTTGATCCAGAAGAAGGGCGACGTCAGTCCCGGGGTCGAGATTTTTTCACGCTGGTTCGAACGAGTGAAGCAAGAGCACAAGTATGTGCACGAGCTGGTGACCAAAGAGAAGTTCACCTTCGATGGGCCGGAGGCGTTTCGGCTGGACCGCAAGGGCCTTCCCCGCCCGCAGACCCTGGAAGAAGCGCGCACACTCTGGCGAGACCGCCTGCGCTATGAGTACCTTCAGGAGAAACTCGGCAAGCAAAAGCCGGAAGCGATCGTCTCGATCCTGGAGCGGCGCCATGACCGCTTCCTGAAAACGTTCCAGCAGTACGACGCCGACGATGTCCTGCAGGTCTTCCTCACCTCCCTCACGCACGTCTACGACCCGCACTCCGATTACTTGAGCGGGTCCCTGTATGAGGACTTCGACATCAGTATGAAGCTGTCGCTCTTCGGCATCGGAGCCCTGCTCGGCCAGGAGGACGGCTACTGCAAAGTGGTGGAACTCACCCCCGGCGGCCCGGCCGAGCGCGGAAAGGAACTGAAGCCGGGAGACCGGATTGTAGGAGTGGCTCAGGGGCCCGGCGAGTTCGTGGACGTGGTGGATACCAAGCTCAGTAAGGTAGTGGACCTGATCCGCGGACCGAAGGGCACGGTTGTGCGCCTGAAGGTGATTCCCGCTGATGCAGCCGACACCTCAATGCGTAAGGTCGTGCAGATCACCCGGGATGAGGTGCGCCTGGAGGAGCAGGAAGCCAAGGCGAAAGTCATTGACACCACCGGTGCGGATGGCCAAGCCCAACGGATCGGTGTGATTGAACTGCCCTCGTTCTACGAGTCGCAGGCCGAGGGCGGTCGCCTCGCCAAGAGCGCCACACAGGATGTGCGCCGGCTGGTCCGCAAGTTGAAGGCGGAGAAGGTGCAGGGCCTCGTGCTCGATCTGCGGCGCAACGGAGGCGGTTCGCTCGCGGAGGCAATCCGTCTCACCGGCCTGTTCATCAAGGGCGGCCCGGTGGTGCTCACGCAGAACTCACTGGGTGACACCACTGCGGACGACGATCCGGACGCCGGGATCGAGTACGACGGTCCGATGGTCGTTCTCACGAGCCGGATGAGTGCGTCTGCCTCCGAAATCCTCGCGGGTGCTCTTCAGGACTATGACCGAGCCGCCATTGTCGGCGATGTTTCGACCCACGGCAACGGCACGGTGCAAACACTGCCCGGACTCCGGCAGGTGATGGAGCGGGCGGGCACTCGCCTGCGACGCGACCCGGGCGCGGTCAAATTCACCATCCAGAAATTCTACCGGCCGAGTGGATCCTCTACCCAACTGGAAGGGGTAAAGTCGGATATCGCGCTGCCGTCTCTGAATACGCATCTGGACATCGGCGAAAAGGCCCTCGATAATCCACTCAAGTGGGACACCATCAACCCCGCTCGCTTCGAGCCGTTCCGGGTCGTCAAGCCCCACCTGGCGGAACTTCGGGTTCGTTCAGACCGTCGTGTGGCGGCGGACCCCGACTTCAAGTGGGTGCGAGCGGAAGCAGAGCGCCTGCAAAAGATGCGGGCCAGCAAGACAATCTCGCTGAACGAAAGCGAGCGGCTGAAAGAGAAGCAGGCCGCGACCGATCGCCTCGTCGCCCGCCGCGCGGATCTGAAAGGCCGCCCTGCCTCAAAGGATCAGGTGCGGTTGGTGACCCTGCGCGTGGTGGATCAGCCCGGTCTTCCCGCGCCGATCAAGCCCGGAGCGGCGACAGCCGCCGTCCCCTCTCGACGCACTCCCGTGGCGCAGCCTGCGGATGAAGACGGTGCGGATGACGAACCCCGGGTGAACGCCCCGGACTACACCCTGGAAGAGTCCAAGCACGTGTTGCTGGATCTCATCTCGCTCACGAAACCGTAGTCCGTACGAAGCCGGGATTCCCAGCGAAAGACGAAGGGCGAAGCGACGCGCTCCCTTCGTCTTTCGCTTTCCTTCGTTCCTTCGCTGCTTGTTCCTCGCCTCTTTCGTGCGGGGATGGCCTTTCTTCCTCGAACGACACGGGAACCAATGCGTACCTGGGACGAACTGGTGAGCGCTGACGAGGCACGCCGGCGGTTCGCGGCGGCCTGGATGCCGAGAGTGCGGCACGAGGAGGTTCGTACCCACGAGGCTCTGAACCGTGTACTGGCTCTGGCGGTCCACTCTCCGGAAGATCTTCCTCCGTTCCGTCGCTCGTTGATGGACGGCTTTGCGTGCCGGGCCGCCGATATTGCCGCCGCCCCCACAAGCCTGCGCCTCGTGGATGACATCGCGATGGGAGCGGCGGCGCTGGTGCCGGTCGGCGCGGGAGAAGCAGCGCGCATCCCCACCGGAGGCATGCTCCCCGAGGGTGCCGATGTAGTCGTGCCAATCGAGCAGGCGGACGCTTCAGCCGTTGAGGTTCGGATCCTGGTTGCGTTGACCTCGGGGCGGCACCTGATCGAGCGTGGAGAGGACGTACGGGCCGGCAGCGAACTCCTGCCCGCCGGCCGTCTACTCCGCTCGCCCGATGTGGGCGCGCTGATGGGCCTGGGCGTGCTTCGGGTCGTCGTGTACGCTCTGCCCGTGGTAGGCATCGTGGCGACCGGTGATGAGGTCGTACCTGCCGACAGCACTCCGGGTCCGGGCCAGGTGCGAGATTTGAACTCGTATTCCCTGGCAGCTGCGGCCCAGAGCCTGGGTGCGGTGCCCCGTCGCTGGGGGATCGTCCCCGATGACGCGGAGGCCATCCATGCCATTGCCCGGCGCGCGCTCGACGCCTGCGACTTGCTCGTCTTCAGCGCCGGGTCCTCAGTCGGTGCGAAGGACCTCGTCGCGGGAGTCATCCAGCGGTTGGGTTCTCCCGGCGTGCTCGTGCATGGGGTGGACATTCGACCCGGGAAGCCGACAGTATTTGCTGTGTGCGACGGGAAGCCGGTGTTCGGCCTGCCCGGCCAGCCGGTCTCCGTGTTGAACACCTTCGACCAGTTCGTGGCCCCTGTGATTCGCCGTCTCCTTCACTTGCCGGATCACGTTGACACGGTGACGGCACGACTGGTGCAATCCGTACGTTCAGCGGACGGCCGCGAGGACCACGTTCGCGTCGCGCTGGAGTCGCGAGACGGCGAGTTATGGGCCACGCCGATCCTGGGAGTATCTGCAATGATTACCACCATGACCCGAGCCGACGGCATTCTCGTCATTCCGGCGCGAGCGCCGGGATTCGAGATCGGTGACCCCGTGCCGGTCCGCCGGATTCATTGAGGCCGCCCCGGAATGCCTGCACCATCGCCCCCCACCGCGGCCGACGGAAAGCCGCAGTTTCTGCGCGCACTGGGTCCCCTGGAAGGGGTTGCCATTGTCGTCGGCACCACCATCGGGTCCGGCATCTTTGTCACGCCCTCAAAAATCGCCGAGAAGCTGGGTCCGTTTGGTTTCGGCGCCATCCTGGGCGTCTGGATCCTGTGCGGGCTGCTTTCCCTGGCGGGCGCTCTCGCGTACGCTGAACTGGGTGCACTGTTCCCCCGCGCTGGGGGCCAGTACGTCTATCTGCGCGAAGCGTTTGGACCTTTCTGGGGCTATCTGTTCGGCTGGATGGAGTTCTGGGTGGCCCGTGCGGGTGGGATCGCTGCCGTCTCGGTCGTATTTGCTCAGTATTCGGTGCTTTTCACCCATCAGGAGGGAGAGTGGGCCGAACGCTGGACTGCCTTCCTCGTGATCCTCGTCCTCACCACCGTGAACTACCTGGGGGTGCGGTGGGGCGGGGCCGTCCAGACCCTGTTCACCGCCACCAAAGTCGGGGCGCTTCTGGCGCTGGTGGTTTGCGCGTTCGGGATGCCTGCCGGAAACGCGGGCAACTGGCAGCCGCTGTTCTCCTCCGGGGACGGCTCGATGACATTGCTTGCGGCGGTCGGCTTCACCATGGTACGGTGCCTGTTTGCCTACGATGGGTGGACCAACGGTGCAGCAGTGGCCGAAGAGATGAAGAACCCCCAGCGTGATGTGCCCCGCGCCTTGCTCGGTGGAACACTGGTGATTGCGGCGCTCTACATTTCCGCCAACGTGGCCTATCACTACCTCTTGCCGATGCATCAGGTGGCAGGTTCCAGCCGCGTCGCTGCCGACGCTGCCGGCAAGCTCTTCGGGTCAGAGATCGGCTCCCGGTTGCTCGCCGCCGCCGTCATGATGTCAACGTTCGGCGCCGTGAACGGTTCGCTGCTGACTGGTACGCGCATCTTCTATGCGATGGCGCGAGACGGGCTCTTCTTCCGCGAAATGGGAGAACTCCACCTCCGCTTCCGCTCCCCCCACTGGTCCATTCTCTTCCAGGGACTGTGGGCGGCCGCACTTGTCATCATCCCCTTTGACGGCATGATCCACAGGGTGTTCGGTTGGAAGTCGGAGGCCCCCCTTTATGACCAGCTCATCACCTACGTGATCTTCGCATCCTGGGGCTTCTACGGTCTGACGGTCGCGGGCCTGTTCCGTCTCCGCCGTCTGCACCCGGACATGCCGCGTCCGTACCGTGCGTGGGGATATCCGGTCATCCCGGCCCTGTTTGTGCTGACAAGTGGCGCCTTCGTCCTGCATACCCTCATCAGCCAGCCTGCCGAGGCAGCCGCGGGCGTCGGACTTCTGCTCCTCGGAGTTCCGGCCTATCTTGCCTGGAAGAGGAGCGCCGCTCGTGAATGAGGGGGGGCGCTATCTCGCGCCCGTCGCTCGGAGGCGGCCGATCTGCAGCGTGGCAGGGTGCCAGAGGCGGGATCCCCCCTCACCTCCGAGCGAGTAGAGCCGATCGCCGTTGAGGACGAGCATCGGCCAGGAAGTGGCGTCCAGCAAGGGATCAGTGGCGCAGACGGTGCGCCCACGGGAGTCAAACACGAGCACGGTCCGCTCGAAGAACGTCCGCCAGTCACGCGCCTTTTCCTCCGGCGTGTAAATCTCGGAGGGCGTCCCGTCCGGATTCCAGGTATGGCCGTACTTGTAGCCTGCCACCAGCAAGATGTAGCGATCGCGCCACGATATCGCGCGGCGGTTGGCGCCGTGGGGCATGTCCGGGAGGCGCGTCCAGGTTCCGGTAGTTGGGTCGCAGACCCATGCGTCTCGGGCGTTGTAGTACTGTCGCGTGCGGGTCCGCGCGGGAGCGAAGATCCCCCCAGGACGTACACTTTCCCGCCGGCTCCCGCGACGGCGAGGTCGAACATCGCGGTCCCCGGGCGGTCGGTCAGGCGCCTCCAGCCGCTCTTTAAGTCCGTCGTGTCCAATTCGAGAATCGCACTGCCTACCGGGGCGCCGGTGCGGCCCTTCTCGGAGTGGAAGTCCGCGCCCGGGGCGCCGCCTGTGGCGTAGTAGTCCGCGCCGCCCACCAGGTAGATCTTCTTTCCGACGACTGCGGTTCCTGCCTCGCACACCGGCCAGGGAAGCTCACACGGGAGGGTTTCCCAGACCCACTGTCTGCCGCTGCGGCGCAGGCGCAGTACATCGCGATAGGTGTACGGCTCCGAATAGCTGAACCCCCCGAATGCGTACAGCACATCACCAACCACCGCCATCGCGGCGCCCTGACGCGGAGGTCCGGGCATGTCCGGGATGCGTGTCCAGGAGGGAGCCTTCGCCTGCAAGTCAAGTGCGAACCCGATGCGGGTGAACCCACTCGGCGCTCCGCCAAAGGCATCTGGGTAGTGCCGGACTACTTCCTTCGGGTGACGTGTGAAGCCGCCGGCTGAGATGAGTTGCCCGTGCAGCACGCCCAATACGGAATCTTGAATCCCGAGCGGGTATTCGGGTCCCTCTTCCCACGTGATCCGAACGGGAGCGGCTTCCACCTGGGGCGCTTGCGCCCTTGCATGCAGCACACCGATGGCAATGCCGATGAAGGTGAGGCCCAAAGTAAGACTGTGGATGCTGGCTCGCATCGGTGATCACCTGGTTGTCCGTGATGACCGTCGCCCAACGCGGCCGGGATGGGCAGAAGATCAGCCCGCGACCTTCCGCCCAAGTTGAAGCGCTATCGGGACAGGTTCTTGATGGCGACCCGCTCGGACACTTCAAACGGGAACGCCCCGCCGCGGCGTTGGGCGTACTGTACCACTCCCAGATTGACCGACGCGAGCGTCGCAGTGGAGTAACTGACCTTCACCACGTCCGAAGCCCGATTCGTCTGGAAGTCGTACTTGGCCAGCAAGTGCTGGCTGAACCCGGCCGCCGCCGGACCCACGATCGCCCAGATACCGGGGCGCCGGTCCGAGAGGGTGATGAGGCCCGTCTGGTAGTCAATGGAGTACTCATCCACAGCCAGGTCGCTCTGCGCGATCGGGTGATCGTACCGTCCGAGGCCGGTCCACCCGGCGCGGCGCATTTGTTGAGTCTGGAGAGTGATTCCCGTCGTGTCCGCCAGCAGGACGCTGTCACTGCCGGGGACGATGGCGGAGAAATCCTCGCGGTTTGTCGAAGCGGCCTCCAACTGCAACTGTCGCACCCGAGCCGACCCGAGCGCAGTCGGCATGTTCGTAGTGGTATCCGCCTCCTGATCGCCTTCGACCGGTGCCGTGAACGGATTGTCCGCCAGTGTCGCGGTGAATGTATCTGTATCCACCGTGGCAGAGAAATAGTCGCGGTACAGAGAGCCGATCTGAGCGCCGAGACGAGCGGTCTCGCTCTGCTCTGCGGAGTCAAGTTGGCGAGTGCGGGCGCGCGGAATCCCCAGCGAAACGTGTCCGGTGACGGGATCGAAGGCGACCAGGCGGGTGCGCGGCATGGCGGCCGCCGAATCGAACACTACGCCCAGAGTGGACGGTTGGGTGGCGACCTTAGGCACCGAGTATCCGAACACCTGAATGCGAGGGCCCAGAACCGTGCCCGCTTGAACGTTGTTGGACATGCGAATCGCGTCCGGGATGGGCGCGCGGCCGTTCGCAGTGAAGCCCATCGGCAGGGGCACCCCCATCAACCAGTTGCCGTACTGCGTTTCGTACTCATCCGGCGGCAGATCCGACGGGAGACTACTACCGAACAGACTGAATTGTCCTGCCGCTCGGTTCGGTTGTGCCACGTCGTCTTCAAACGGCGTGGGGTTGAAACTCACCATCGTGTGCGGGATGTACTTGGTGGTGCTGGCCGTCTCCACCCACCGCACCAGGTCCACTGTGTCGCCGGTGATCACCCGGGTTGCGGCCAGACGCCACCACTGCGAGTAGGAGCGGGTGAGGCCGGAAACCGGATCCGTGACCGTGCGCCGGTCATAGAAGAAATCCGGATTGGCGAAGTTGCTGTAGATGGGGTTCCGCGGATCAAACTCCACTCGCCACAGGATGTAGGTGTTGAGAAACCTGGTCGACGTGGTTCGGAACAGCAGCGCGTTTTGATACAACGGTGCATTAGCGGGCGTGCGCACGTCTGGGTCCTTGAGGCCCACGAAATAGACCGTGATCAGATCGCTCGGCTCCAGCGGTTGCTTGGGCTGGAATTCCACCGGGGCGCCCTGATGTGTGGGTCTCGGGCAGGTATCCACGGACACATCGTCTTCCTGATCCACCACCTGGCCGGGCATCACGAGGCCCAACTCATCCGGGTTGATGTAGTGATCCTGAAGCGCGGGGTTCATTTCGGATGCCTGGCAGAAATACCGGTACTTCGGCAGGCGAAACGCGATGAGCCCATTGCGCACCAGGTAAGGCTCGGGCACCGCCCCCGGGGCGGGCACCGGGCGATTCTTCGGGTTGACCCACTGGTCGAAACCCCAGACCTGAAGCTCCCGGGGCGGATAGACCACCATCGCGTTTTGCAGGTCCCGCGTGATACGCCGCACTGCTCCCCGGACCGTGTCCTGGGCACTCACTCGTCCCTCGGCCCGCGCCGCAAGATCGAGCGCGCGCGACAGCGGGATGAACAGCAGGAACAGGAGCACCGTTGTGATCCCGATGACCACCAGCAGCTCAGTCAGGCTGAAACCTCGCCGTCCTTGACGGGGCATGTCGCCTCGGTAGACCATCGTATACTCCCCTGCTCTCCGCTCTCTCATCCGCCGTCCGCCGTACTACCGGGAGAATTCCCGGCTCAACATCGTCGCCCGCTCCCGGCTCTTCCACCTGTTGGCTTCGCGCCACACGACACGGTTGTGGAATGACACCCCGCGAATGGACTGGATTTGCACGCTCTGCGGCAGGACATCCGGATCCGCGCCGGCGTCAGCCGGCGCCTTGGACGAATCCGGGTCAGCGTGCCCCACACGGATCCACCACCGCGCACCTGGGTCCACCCCTCCCACTCCCCCAAAACCGGGTGTGGGACCGAAAGGCGACTCGGGCTGCGGCGGCTGGATGCGCTGCAACTCGCCCGTCTCAACGTGGAGTTGGCCGGTATTGCGATCGAGCCACGAATAGTCTACCGATACGACCTTGTTCGCGTCAGTAGCGTTGAACAGCGCGAAACCGAACCCATATCCTGGGTAGAACTCCCGCGTCTGCAGGCGTGCCGGAAGCGACTGTGCGTAGTAGCTCGCGGAAGGTTTGAATGTGGCGACCGCAAAGTCATTCGCGGACCGGTAGTAGATCCGCAGGTGCCGCCCCGCGACAGGAACCGCGGGCAGCACCGGCTGTGCCACCTGGCCCGGGACGAACTGCGGCGTTTGGAACGTCACGAGTTCCCGGAGGTGAATGATTCCACGCTCGTAGTCAATCTCACCATTTGTGTTGGTACCGCCGAGCAGGTCGGCTTCCGCGGGCTTGGTCAACGTCATGTTGTCCAGCACCAACCCGGTCTGCAAGTCCACTACGATGACATCGAGCCCGGGAGTGCCGAGGCGGTAGGGCGCCTGTGCGGACGCTGGGTAGTACCGCACCAGCCCCTGATACTCAAACGTGGTGTCAACCGGCCCCGCTCCCCCCAGGGTGGCAGGGAAGTTGATCGTGTCCTCGACTTCACCGATTCTCTTGATCGGCCCGGTCGAAAGTCGGATGGCGTGGACGCGGTGGGCGGCCATCGCGGCCGGGTCCGCATACTCGGTCGGTACCACCTCATCCTGATGCAGAATGAACCAGTCGTCCACATCGTAGTCGAGCCGGGCGGTGAGACCCCGGCCCTCCTGGCGCGGTAAGGGAACGGTGGCGGCGGCAGGGTGGAACCCGATTAGCCCCAGCACCGGATCATAGACCTTGAACTCGAACGGATCGGCTGAGAACGCCTGGATGAGAGGAATCATCCGGAACCGGCGATGAATGAGGTCGCTTCCCGGATCAACGTTTCCGGTCGGGGCGATCCACACGCAATCGGGCGGCGGCGTCGGGTTGACGCTGCTGGTGCCGACGACCTGACGGCTTGCCGCATCATATTGGGAGAACGATCGGGTCTTTCCGTCCATCAATGGCAAGGTCGCGACGAACACCGTCGTTACGTTTCCCTGCGAGTCCCGTTGCGTCGGCGGTCCTGCCGACGCGAACAGGCAGTTGTCCACGAATGCCTGGCCTGCTCCCCCTCCCACCTGGCGGAATCGCCCGTCGAAACGGAAGAGCCGGTCCTGGTCGGTGGAGATCAGGTAGAGGTTCTGGGTGCTGTAGTCCACTCCGTAGCCGAACTGCCCCAACTGAAACAGTTCTTCAATGTTCTCGGGCGACGGAGGGGTGGTGCATATGACGCGCTGCAGCGGTGTCGCTCCGGACGCCGACACTCCCAGCGAAGTTCCAATCACCGGCTGTGCGGAGTAGATAGGACTGAACAAGCACCGGTAGAGCGCCACCGTCTCACCCAGCGGCCCAAACCCGGTCACGGGCGGCGGGACCTTGAGATGTTCGCCCAGCACCCGGCGTACCTGATTCGGCCCGGAGAACCGGGGATCCGCCGGGGGCGGCCCCGTGAAGCCGTTGATAGCATTGTCCCGATACGGCCGCTCGGCGTGCAGATCGTCCGGCGTCACCTCGCTCAAGAACAACCCCGTCGCCACGGTCGGATCCGGGTTGACTGCGACGATCGCGTCCGGAATGTGCTCCCGGTTGTTGAGCAGGTAGTCTTCGTTACGCTGCGCCAGGGCGCCTGCTTGCGTCACGTTGCCGGTGTGCCCGATGCTGAAGAACCCGCCCGGAAAGAGTTGTGCGATGGCGAACAGGCCGATCACCAGGATGACCAGCACGACCAGGATCTCCACCAGCGTGGTACCTCGCCGGGCGCCGTAGGTCGGCAACCGGTGGGGCACAGTCCCGCCCGGCGGGAAGAGTTTTGTCCTCGGTGTCATCTCACAACTTCCTCGGCGCATCAGGCGGCCGTCCAGTGCTCTTGTGGGTCAAACATCGGGGGCCGAGTGCGCCGTGTAGAGCGCCCGACCGCACCACATCAGGGCTTCGGGGTTACCTGCCACGGGCCGGTACGGGCGGACCACGGCGGCAACTGACTGAACGGAATGGTTTGCACCCGACCACTGAGAAACCCGACGATGGCGATCCCGTTGCCGGGCACCTGCCCGGTCGAGTTCATCCCGGAGTGATAGAGACACCAGGTGATCACGGTGTCGTCCGGCGGGTTGCGGTAGAGCAACTGTCGCCGATCGTCTCCCACGCCGAAGAACGGAGTCCACTTGCGGTTGTAGCGCAACTCCGGTGTGGCGGCGGGAGTGTTCGGGAT
>SYMT01000679.1 GCA_005805375.1 Actinomycetota bacterium | reverse complement strand
TGGCCCTCCAGACAGTGGAGTTCCCGGCCCGTGGCGGCATCCCACACCCGCACCGTCCTGTCAGACTCACCGCTCGCCAGCCGCTCCCCGTCCCCCGCCCACGCCACGCTCCAGACCCCGAGCCGGTGGCCCTCCAGACGGTGGAGTTCGCGACCGGTGGCACTGTCCCACACCCGCACCGTCCCATCGTCCCCCCCGCTCGCCAGCCGCGCCCCATCCCCCCCCCACGCCACGGAGTGTACGCCCTCGTTCCCTGAACTGCACCGATCCACACGCGAGCCGTGGCCGGTCAGGCGGCGCACCGGCTGTCCGGTCTCCAGATCCCAGAGCACCAGGCTGCCGTCGTTGTACCCGGCCGCCAGCAGGTCCCCTCGTGGGTGTACGGCGACACACTTCACCGGGGCGCCTCCGGGGCCGGGAGCCTGTGCCTCCAGCACTGGGGCGACGCCCCCCGCCGCCGCAGGTAAGTCTTTCACGGCGAAGGTGCGGGCGCGCCAAAGCGCAGTATCCTTCAGGACGGCCCGGTGCAGGCACGCGGCGATCAGGGTGGTGCGAGTGAGGTCGGCCCGCGTGAGATCGGCCCCGGTGAGATCCGCGCCACGGAGATCGGCATCGGCAACCCGCGCATCGGTGAGATCCGCACCGCGGAGCACCGCACCGGCCAGGTTCACGCCGCGGAGGTCGGCGCCGCGGAGGTCCGCGCCGGTCAGATCCTGCCCGCTGAAGTCGCTGCCCCGCAGGTCGCGGCCCGCGAGCTGCGCGCCCGCGGTTTCGGACACTTCCATGCGGCGCAGGACCAGTTGGGCATTCTGCTTCACGATCGCACCTGCGGCGGGGTCGTGGAGGACGCCACGCGCCCAGCGTACCACCGGCTCCCGGCCCGCGGTACCCCAAAAGAACTCGGCCACCAGCGGCGTGAGCTGCCGACCGGCCAGGAGCGATCGGTCCCCCTCCTGGAACACGTGGGCCAGGTGCCGGCCGACCAGGTAGTCCTGCACGCTCTGGTGGCGGAACCCGAACTCCCCGGCGGCGCTGCGGGCGAGGAGGGTGGCCGAGCCGCCGTGGTGGACGGCGACGTCCGCGTCCAGGTCGGCGGCCTCCATCCGCGCCAGCACCCGGCGGACCTCTGCCTTCAGCCCCTGGAGCGACACCCGCTTGAGGTCCTGCCGCCAGAGGTGGAGCGCCAGTTCCGTGACCATCTGCCAGCGGAGAGGCGCCTCGATCACCCGCGGGGCGCTCCCTTCCCGAGCCCGCCGGTCTTCGTAGGCGAACCAGGCGTCCACCAACTGCTCGTACACATCCGCCGCCGTCAGGATGCCCTCACGCCGGGCCGCCTCTTGCAGCCGCTCCGCCGGCAGGCCGGCGATGAAGGAGAGCATGCGCGGGTTTTCGGAGAGCTCCGGGAGGTCGCGGATGGCGTCCATCAGCGCCTGCCGCTCGTGCGCCGCCGCCTCGCTGCCGAGGTAGTTGACCAGGAATGCGCGGGCCTCCACCCGGTCGAAGCCCGTGAGTTCGAGCAGCTCGCTGTGCGCCGTCTGGGCGGCGGCGCGGCCCAGCGCCGTGAGTGCCTGGCGCTCGTTCAGAAAGTGCGCGGTGCGGCTGCTCGCCACCACCCGGGCGTGCCCGCGCGCCGCCTGGGTCAGGGTGGCGAAGTGGTCGGCGGCGCGCTCATAGGTCGTCTGCATGGCGAGCTCATCGAAGCCGTCGCAGAGGAGTGCGATGCGGCCTGCCTCCAGCATGTAGCGGAACGCAGTGATCGTGGTGCTCCCCATCCCGTTCCGGCCGAGGTGTGCTCCGATCAGTGCGTCCAGATCAAGCGTCTTCTCCAGGCGCCGGAGCTCCAGGAAGACGGGGACCGGCGCCTCGGGGGTGACGCCGGCAGTCAGCCGTCGGGCCAGTTCCCGGAGCAGGAACGTCTTCCCGTGCCCGAACTCCCCCAGCACCAGCACGAACCGCCCCTCCGGCGCCGTCATCCACGCAACCAATTGATCCAGGGCCCGCTCCGCGCCGTCCACCCACCCCTCGCCGCGCCGAATCCGCAACCGCTGCGGCACATAGAACCGGGGCTGGTAATCCGGGTTGCGGCTCAACCACTCAGTCTGGCGGTGCAGGTACTCCGTGAAGTCAATCAGGTCCAGGTACTGCCGGTAGGAAACCAGCGCGGCGCCCTCCGCCTGCGTCTGCGCCACGAGTTCCGGCGGCGGTGCCTCCCGGCTGACCAGCACGGAAATCGCGCCGGCGAATTGCTGCCGCACCTCGGCGTGTAGTTGGAGAAATGCCTCCGAGTGCTCCGCAGAGAGCCCGCGCTCGACCGCTGCGAGCGCATAGCCGCGGGGCACTCCGAACACAGCCGTGCGCACCTGCCAGACCACACCCAGCGGCGCCGGAGCCCCCGTGCGGGACAGCACCACCCCCGGTCCCTCGCGCAGCCGGCAAATCTCCCCGACCTGCTCGAAGAACGGATCGCCCCGCTCCATCCGGCCCGCCGGCGCCACGTCTCCGGGCAGCACGATCTCCCCGCGCATCGGCGCCGGCCCGCCCCCCTTCAGGCTCTCCAGGTACTCCGTGCCCGCGTCTCGCAGCGCGGCATTCCCGGGCACTTCCTGCATCGCCTGGTCAACGAGTTCCGCGAGCCGCCCCTGCGCCTCCACCCACTCCAGGACATCGAAGACGATCTCCCGCAGGTTGTTCGCGTCGGAGATTTCCGCCGCGCGCAGGTCCATGCGGAACCGGAGCAGGCGTTGGAACGCAGCGCGGGTGGGAAAGGCGCTACAGAGCGCCACTTCGAGGCGCCGGAAAAACAGACCGGAAAGAGGCATGACTCTTTCATGTTCGGCACACACATGGGAATGCCTGCCGGGCGGCAGGACGTCCGGGTACGGCACACGAACTTTTCCCGTATTCCGAGGGATTCGAGCGGAGCCCAGATTGGATAGAGACGCCGTCAAGAAACTCACCGATGAGCTGGCTCCGGACCTGGCTCCGGCAGACCTGGATCACGTCCTGCGGTTACTGGAGGTCGCTCCCGAAACGCCGGACGCAGAGACCACTGCCGATCGTCTTTTTCTGCTGGTTGACACTCTGCCCCCGGGAGATACCGCTGCGTGGACCGAGCTTGCGGCCGCGCTGCTGGTCATCGGGAAGCGGGCGCCGGAGGTGCTGCTCACTCACATCGGCTGGCCGGTTCCCGGCAGCGACGCGCACCCAGCTCCCGGCGCTTCGCCCGACGGTCCGGAGGGCGACACGGACACATCTCAGGCCCTGGCGCGGTTCTTCCCTGCCGTAGACAACCTCATCGGATCGCTGACAGGGAACGAACGGAAGGCACTCCGCACCGGGCTGCTGCAGTGGCGGGCGGACCACGGCGAGCGGGCCGGAGACCCCCTCTGGACGGGCTTCCTCTACGCATTGCTGCCGGCTCTCGCACCCGACGAACGCGACGCGGCCGAGCGACGGCTGGCAGCAGCACCGTTTCGCCTGCACTCGCTGGCGCTCCGCAACTACCGGGTCTTCGAAGACTTCGAGTGGAATCTGCCCGCAGCGCTGCCGCACAGAGCGGGCGCCGCCGAGGCAGAAGGGCAGTGGGCTTTCCTCATCGGGGACAACGGCTCAGGCAAGTCCAGCGTGCTGCGCGGCCTCTGCCTGGCACTGGCCCCGCCCGGGGTGGCGTCCGCGCTGGTGGCGGAAACCGGCGCGCGCGCGCCGAATGTGCGTCTGGAACCCCCGGACGGGGCGAGTGTGCGTCCAAGAGCCCCGGACGCCAAGGTGACGACACGGGGCGCGTGGAATCCGCCGCCGCTCACGATCCAACTCGCCAACGATAACGACAACGAACTCTGCGACGAGCGTTCTGAGTGGTTCGCTCCGTTCCTGATCGCCTATGGCGCCCGCCGTGGGTCCGCATTGGGTGGGGCAGCACGAGAGGTAGATCTGGTGACCGCGGTGCGGGCCGTGGAGACACTCTTCGACGAGGGGGCCGCCCTCATTCACGCGGAGACGTGGCTGAAAGAGCGGAAGTTGGAAGCCACAGAGCACGCAGGGGCCGCGATCCGGCTCGACAGGCTATTGGACGCACTGAACCGACTCCTCCCCGGTGTATCGGCGATTACCGTGGGGTCCGGCGGAGTATGGTTCCGGGGAGAACTGGTAGGCGATGTGCCGCTGGGAGCATTGAGCGACGCCTATGTCACCACGACCGGCTGGGTGGTGGACATGATGGCCCGGTGGCTGCGCTACGCCGGCTCCTGGAACCTGGAGGTCTCCGACAACTTCCCGTCCCAGATGACCGGGATCGCTCTGATAGACGAACTGGACCTGCACCTGCACCCCCGCTGGCAGCAGGAAATCGTCCCCGCCCTCCGCCGGGTGTTCCCGCGCATGACCTTCGTGGTGACCACGCACAACCCGCTCACCCTCCAGTCCGCGCGCCCCGGCGAAGTGAACATCCTCCGGCGCACCGAGGCAGGGGAGATCGAACTTCTCCAGCGCGACATCCCGCCCGGCGCCGCCGTGGACGACATCCTGACGGGCGCGTGGTTTGAGCTGGCAAGCACGTTGGATCCTGTCATGTGGCAGCTCCTGGACGAGTTTCGCCTGTCGGTAGAGAGAGACCCGGACAGCGAAGCGACCCGGGAACTGCGCCACCGGATCGAAGTCGCGTTTCTCTCCCTGCCTCCGAACCCGGCCATCAGAGACCTGTTGGACCGGGCCCCGTCTCCAGTGTCTCTGACCCCAGACGAACGCAAGAACCTCATGCAGGTCGTGGCCGGAAGACCTCTCCCCAGACTTCCGGACCCGTGATTCGCTCTCTCGGGCCCCCAATGCCGCCTGAATTTTCGACACGTGTTGGAGACGAGGCGGCGGCGGTACAGGCGTTCGTCAGCCGACACGGGCGCGTGCCCCGCTGGTCCGGTTCTCGCGCTCCCAGGTCCGGGGATCTCGCGGGCGAGCCGGTCCGGGAACTCTGGCAGGACGAATCCTGGAGACAGATAATCCTGACGGCGCAGCACGCGAAGTGCGCGTTCTGCGAGTGCCGCGTGGACACCCATGCGTGGCCGCTCGACCACTTCGCCCCGAAGTCGCGGGTAGATGAACTCGTGTCCGCCGGCAGCGAGACGGCGACCGGAGCCGTGCATGGAAGACACCTCCGGGGGCAGCACCCTGTGGGCTATTGGTACCTCGCGTACGTGTGGACGAACTACCTCGCGGCCTGCTTCAATTGCAGCACCCGCTGGAAGAAGACGCTGTTCCCGACCTCGCCGCCGGCTGCTCCCAGTCCGGGAGGCGCGGCGCGGCCGCTGGTGCTCAACCCATTCTGCGGGCCGGATCCGGAGCTGCATCTCCGCTTCGACCAGGATGGCCTGATCCACCCCCGCAGCGGCAGTGCGTACGGGTTTGAGACGATCCGTGTCTGCGGGCTGGATCGTACCACCCTCAATGGGCACAGAAAGAGGACGGCGATGTCCACGGACACGGCACTGGACCAGGTGTTACAACTGGCGCTGGCAAGAACCGGAACCATCGGATGGTGGCTCGATTGGTTGAGGAGCCTCACGGCACCGGACGCACTGCACGCCGGCACGGCGCGCAGCCTCGTCCGCGACCACCTCGCGGCCCAGCTTGGTGCGTATCGGGTGGCTGGTGCCGCCGATGTGGGTGGCCTTCTGGCCCGGGCGGGCGTCACCGGCGGTGTGGATTCCGCGTCCTGGGACCAGGTATGGCACGTGTTCTACTTCGTTCGCGCCGGGCAGTGGTGGAAGTGATCCACGAACTTCCCCCTGATGGCAGGAGCACCCGCACCCGGCCGGCGCACCCGAAGCGCAGGACGACCGGGGAAAGCGGACGACGCAGGCGGCGGGTTTCGTCGTTCCCTTCGTCTTTCGCGCTTCGCGTCAGCGCACCACCACTTCTACCCGGTCCAGCACCGGATACCGATCGCCGTTGTCGGACGCAAATTCGGCGCGGTACTGGAGGCGGCGGTCGCTCGGATTCAGGGTGAACTCGCCGTTCCGAAGGGGGCGCCAGGCGGTACGCCCGAGGGCCAGATCGGTGGGGCCGGAACGCACCTGGAAGGTGAGCCGGGTACCGGTCGGGAGGTCGGCGACGGAGCGGAGGGTGCCTGCCGTGGCGGCGCCGTTCAACTGCATCACCGACGAGGTGTAAGTCTGGCGCCACTTCCGGTCGTAAGCGTGACCCATGTCCTGGTCCCACATCCAGTGCGTGCCGTGTGTGGGGAGCAGCACCACCCGGGGGTTGGCGAAGCGCCGGCCATCACCGTAGACGACGCGGGAGTCGGTGCGGTGGTCGCCATCTTTGCTGTGGCAAGAGATGGCGAGGTCGAGGCGCCCATCCTTGTC
>SYMT01000678.1 GCA_005805375.1 Actinomycetota bacterium | reverse complement strand
GGCCGTACTTCTCCAGGGCGCGAAACTTATCTTCCGGGTTCTGGTCGGTCACCCTGGCGCTGCCCCGCACGTCCACGAGCGCCTGGTGCACACGATCCCGCGTGATTCCGTGCGTCTTGAGCACGCGGCCTGCTGCGCTGTCTTTCTCTTCGGTGACCGCCAGGAGCAGGTGTTCGGTGCTGAGATACTCGTCCTTCAGCTTCTGCGCCTCGTCCCAGCCGCGCTCCAGGGACTTGCGCAGGCGCTGGCTGAGGGATTCACCGCCTGCTACCCCACCCACTCTGGGGAAGCGCTCGATCTCTCGCTGAAGATCGGCGCGGACCCGGCCCGGGTCCGCACCCAATTTCTGCAGCAGGGGGGACACAATCCCCTCAGGCTGCGCCAGGAGGGCGAGCAGCACATGCTCGGACTGGATCTCCTGGTGTCCGAGGCCGGACGCCAGCGTCTGCGCCTCCTGGAGCGCCTCCTGTGCCTTTACCGTCAGCCGATCCATTCGCATCGCTTGTCCCTCCTGATTACCAGGTTTGTTTGATTTTCGGCCTACCAGGTAGCGCCGCGTCATTGTTCCCGTTTCGCACGACGAACGCGGTGTTTCCAGCACCGCGTTCGTCGCGCAGAGCCGGCGGGCCGAGACCGTCACAGACCCACCGGCAGCATCGCTGTCCTCGTGGGATGCGGTGCCGGCGTCAGGCCACCCGCACTTCGACCTTCCGCGGCCGGGCCGCCTCCGCCTTGGGAACGGTCACCGTGAGTACCCCGTCCTGATAGGCGGCCTCGACCCGATCCGCCTGCACCGGGATGCCGATCCGGAAGGACCGGTGAAACTGCCCGTGCAGCCGTTCCGCATGCAGGCACTTGCCCGTCTCCGGAGCCTGCCAGGGACGGGTGCCGGAGATGCGCAGTTCATCCTGGTTCAGATTCACTTCCAGAGTCGCGCGATCCACACCCGGGAGATCCAGCTTGAGGGTGACTCCGTCCTCATTCTCGAAAAGGTCCACGGGCGGGGCCCAGATCCGATTGTGCGCGTCGGTCTGCGGCGCCGGCGCCGAGTCCTCCAACAGGCGGTTGAAGTGCCGGCGAATCTGGGTCAGGTCCGCGAACGGATCATACAGCGTGAGCGACATGCCTTTCTCTCTCCTTGTTGACTGATCTCGCCAGCCAGAGTACCCTTCCGAGGCCCTGGCCTACTGACATAAGCATCTTAATTCTTAAGTGTCTTGATGTAAAGTGGTTTTCCGAAAGGACACGCAGATTCCTCTTGAGCCCATCGGAGGGGATCGCCTCGCGCAGGCAGCCGTCCCGACGAGGGGCAGTGGCCAACACGAGCGGCAACCGTCCGAACGAGGATGCAGGAGCTCAACAAGAAACGATGCCCGATGAGCCGAGCGCACGCGGGACACGCGGCGGCGTCCCGTCCGGCAAAGGAACCTGCTCGCGGCGAGGTTCGCGGGTCTTCCACCCACTGCACATGGAGAGCGCCACCAGTACGGGTGGCGGAGGGCCGTGCCGCAACGGAGGTGGAGTGCGCGGGGATGCCGAAACCCGAGTCCGGTGGACCGGTCCCGCCAACGGCGTCCCGATGATGGAGGGGCGGTGTACGCAGAGGAGTTCTGGCTTGCCGGTGAAGCCATGGGCGGGCGCTTCGGGCGGCAGCCGCACCGCAACGTGAACAACTGGAGCCTACCCGGGCGCCGGACGGCAGCCACGTCAGTTCGGCGCAGCGGCACTCATGGAAGTTGAGGCAGACCAATCTGGAGACGTCTGCGCAGCGGGCCCCGGAGAGCGCGATCCGTCCCGTCCGCGAGCCCCGAACCGGTACCGCGGCTACCAGGGAACACGCGGCTGCACCGCCGGCTATCGGAGCACGGTCACCGGGGTTCGCTGTCGACGTCGCGGGCAGCGCCGGCGCCTGGGCCCGGATCGGCGCCCTTAGTACGCCACCGCACCTCGGCCCGCTTGAGGTCCTCGGGCCGATCCACATCGGTGCCCACCACAGCATACGGGGACTCTACCAGCCCACAACGGATGCCGACGATCCGTGTCACTGCATCGCCGATACGCTCTAGAGTGAGCCGGCCCGTCAGAAGCCGGACCACATTGCCGAATCCGATCAGGCGCGCCAGATAGAACGGGTTCTTGCGCCGGGCGTGGGCTTCCGCCAGAAAGCTGTCCAGGGCGCCGAACACGGAGATCCGCTGGAGCACCAGATTGCCCCCCGTGAAGTCCCCGCGCGGAGTCCGCAGGTAGGTGCGCGGCATTCCCGGAAACTCTGCGTCGCAAGCAGTTCGCGACACCACGGAGTACGCGGTATCGTGGCCCTCTGCCAGCGCCCGCTCCACATAGTCATCCACCGCCACCGGGGTGAGAAATGGGATGTCCGCCGTGACGCAGAGCGCCAACTCGTCCTGTGGACAGCAGGCCATCCCGGCGTGGATGTTCTCTGTGATCAGCCCGTTCGACGCAACCTGCGCGTCGGCTTCCGCCTGCGCTGGAAAACCGGCCGGTGCGACCAGAATGATGCGCCCGATCCGGTCTGCCTGCTGAAGCGCGCGGAGCACGTGCACCACCATCGGCGCCCCGGCCACCACGGCGAGTGCCCGTGCCCCTGGCTCGGCCGGGACCCCCGCCGCAAGGGCGAACTCCGGCGATGTGCGGCCTCCCGCCAGCACGATCGCCGGCACTGTTTCAGGAGGAGTATTCATACTGAATCCACTCGTGCCGCTCCCCCGTGCCGCAGCGCTGCTTCGGCGGCGGCGCTGACCGCGGTGGCCGCCCGCGCCGCCGCCAGTCCCGCCAGCGGCGAACCGCCCTGCACAATGCAATCCACCCACCCGGCCAGCGCCTCTTGCGACCCGGGAAAGCCGTCGAACCGGTAGTCCGAGGCGCGAGGCGGGGAGAGATTTTCCGGCGTGGACGTGCGGCGGCGCCACAACTCCAGGCGTCCGCTGATGATCTCACCGTCGAGTCGCGCTTCTGTGCCGATCACCTGGAGCCGGATTTCGTTCCGTGCCGCCGCCAGCACCGTGAGGCCGAGCTGGCCCACTGCCCCGTTGTCGTACGTCACGGTGGCGCTCAGGTAGTCGGGCAGGTTCGCTCCACTCGCGTGCCCACCGGCCGCCGTGACCAGCACGGGATGCCCGCCGGCTAACAGATTGAACAGGTCGAGGTAGTGAATTCCCAGTTCCAGAAACATCCCGCCGGACCGCGCCGGATCGCCGCGCCAGCCCCGGAACGCGCCCCAGTCCCGCAGCAGCAGGCAGGACAGGAGCCGCGGTTCCCCGATGTGACCGGCGGCGATCTCCCGGCGCATCGCCGTCACGACGTCGCTGTATCCCAGTTCCAGATCCACCTGGAACACCCGGCCGGTCTCGGCCACTGCCCGCGCGATACGGTCCACACCCGCTGTCGTCAACGAGGCCGGCTTTTCACAGAGCACATGCCGACCGGATCGGAGGGCGGCGAGCGAGAGCGTCTCGTGCGTGTCATTCGGCGTACAGACGATGACCGCATCCAGATCGTCACGGACCAGCACCTCGTCCGGTGTCTCACACACGGCAACCGGCTGCGCCCATGCAGCCCGCAACCGCTCCCGGCGTTCAGGATCCGACGTGCTGACGGCAACCACCTCCGCCGTGGGAATGCGCGCCAGATTGGGCAGATGAACCGTACGAGTCCAGTTGCCGCCTCCAAGGATACCGATGCGGACTGCCGTTGCCATGCGTCACACCCCCTGCACGCTGCGCACGAAGTCGAGCAGCACCGGGTTGAAGCGATCCGGAAACTCCCAGTTCGGCGCGTGTCCCGCTTCGGGTATCTCAACCATTTGTGCCCCCGGGATCGCGCGGACCCACTCCCGGCCATTCACGTGAATGATCGGCATATCGGCGCCTCCCACGATTACCAGTGCCGGAGCGCGGATTTCGCCCAGCCGGGGGTAGTGCGGCGGCACAGCGCGGGACGGGAGCGTCGCCTGCCACGCGCCGCCGGGATACGCCAGGATCAGATCACGAAATCGGGCTGCCCGGCGACGCACGGGATCCTCGCGCATCGGCTTCGCCCAGTCCCCCAGCCACCACTGTTCCAGGATCTCGGGCAGACCCTCTTCCCGGAAGCGCCGCTGAAACTCCTGATTGTAGGCTTCCTCTTCGGGGGTGGGAGGGGGCACGGAGCCATCCGGTTCCTTCCAGCCCTGGATGCGCGTCCCGACCAATGTCAATGAGCGCACTCGATCCGGCGCGTTCAGTGCAATCTCCACAGCGATGCCCCCGCCGGCAGCATCCCCCACCAGATGAGCGCGCGCAATGCCGCAGTGGTCCAGCAATCCCAGCAGATCTCCTGCCTGCGTGGCGAGGTCGTAGCCGCCGAGCGGCAGATCCGAACGTCCATGCCCGCGAAGATCGTAGAGCACGACACGGTAGTCCGGCGCCAGCGCCGGCGCCGTGGGCGCCCACATCTCCAGCGGAGCACTGAACCCCGGGATGAGCACGACCGCCTCTGCCTCCGCCGGGCCCTCCAACAAGTAGTAGAGTTCGATCCCCTGTACGAGCGCGCGTGGCAAGATTCACCTTCCTTCCGGCGCCGATCAGCTTCCGTTGACCGGGATGAGTTGTGCGGCCCGTGGGTCGGCACGCACGAATCAGGTCACCTGCAACGTATGGTTTGGCGAACGTCGGCGGGGGACCTCCAGCGGCGCCCTGATCCGTAACATCGCCTGAACGCTCCGTCTTATATCCCCCGAGTCCAACCCGATTGACGAACCGCGCCCCACCTGGTTTCGCCGCCATAGGCCGGCGCGACCTTCCGAAATGCGCCTGGATCCGCGCCCGGCAGCAGAGTTCCGGGCGCGACGAATCCGATGCGGGATAGGCTCACCGCGATTCGGGTCGGATCAGGCAGGCTGAGACTCCCGACCGGCACGCGCAATTCCCATCGCTTCCGGCAGCAAGCTCACCGGTCCCGCGCACCCTCTCCGGCCCGCGGGACCACTTCACGCGCCGGCGCCTGCTACACAGAGAACCGTGATCCTCTCCCGGCCCACACTGAAGGAGGAAGAGCCACAGAAGGCAGCAGAAGGATTGACTCGAGTCGCATTCGTCCGGTCTCTCCCCGCGGACCTGCATCCGGTGCACACATCGTTCTCCAGGAACTGCTGATGACGGTATCTTCAGAGGGCACACCCGATCCGTTTACCGCCTGGGTGGCATCGTTGCGTCACGGCCTGCCCTACGAACGCCGCGCAGCCGCCGTCACGCTGGGACGGGCTGGCGACGTGCGCGCTGTGCCGGTGCTCTGTCAGGCACTTCACGATCAGGATGAGCGCGTACGCACCGCCGCGATCGAGGGGTTGGTGCGCGCCGGACTCGTCTCCGCGTGGCCGCTCTGCGATGTGTTTCAGGATGCCGAAACGCCTGCGTGCGAGGGAGCGATGATCGCGCTGCTGGGCATCGGCGAGGCGGCTACCGCGGTCCTCTGCGCAGCACTTGACGCACCACAGCACAAAATCCGCGAAGGGGCCGCTACCGTGCTGGGCCGGCTGCGGGATCAGCAGGCAGTCCCCGCTTTGTGCGCCGGCCTGGGGGATCGGGCACCGGAAGTCCGGATCGCAGTCGCAGCATCGCTGGCGCAGATTGCATACCCGGCGGCGCTTCCTGCGCTGGTGCACGTACTTGCCCAGGTGGATCACCGCACCCGTCAGGCAGCGGCCGACGCACTGGTGACCTTTGGCGCCGTGGCCGTACCGGTTCTGATCGGCGCCCTTGCCGATTCGAATCGGCTGGTGCGCGGGGCGGCTGCGTACTCGCTCGGGCGCATCGGCGATTCGAATGCGGTGGCGGTGCTGGGCGAGGCGCTCGCGGATTCGGGGCGGTGGGTGCGATTGGCGGCGGCCCGAGCCCTCGGGCGCATCGGTAGCCGGCGGGCGGCAGCATCTCTGCGGCGACGGCTCCATCCGCTCAATCACGATCGAGAGCGAGACCCGGAGGTGGTGCGCGCCATCCGCATCGCCCTGCACCAGATCAAGGGCACCCCCTCTCTGAGCGAGGATCAGCTTCCCATTCCGTCCGGCCCTCCGGAACTGGATCCGGCGCAACTGCCGCTTCCAGGTGATGCTCCAACAGCGGCAGCCGATTGAGACTGGGGGGCGCCTTCGCACATTTCGCGGAACGCACACCACCGGCAGCGACCACGGTCTGCGGCCAGGGGAAACCATTCCTCAGGCGGCAGTGTCAGCGGGTCATCACGATCTGCCTCCACATCCAGCAGGGCGCGCGTCCGGGCAATTTCCGCCCGCGTGGCCGCGACCGATGCCGCGTCGCAGCGCAGCGCCTCCTCGTGACATTGTGGATAGAGATAGATGACCCAGGGGTCTATCTTGCCGGCGGGAAAGCCCCACTTCTGTTCCGCATACATGACGTAGCAGTGGACCTGGACCGGATCCCACTCGGGATCTCCTCGCCCGGTTTTCCAATCCACTATTTGCAGGCGACGGCCGGCGTCGCCCACCTCTACAAAGGCAAAATCCGGCCGGACCGCGACGGTGGTGCCCTCGTCCAGGCGCACGGACGCGTGGCGGTCAACCGGCAGCCAGTCGCGCGGGTCGGTCCGCCGAATGCGCGCGGCAATCTGCGAATCCAGGAACTCCTGGAGCGATGTCACAACCCGCTGCCGCAGCCGTTCGGCCCTCTCCCGAGGAAGTGGGTCGTGCCCATAGTAGTGCCGATCCAACAGCGCCGGGCGATAGGGTCCCTGCCAGCCACGCCAGAACTGCTGTGAGTCCCGAAACTGCTCGCGCATCGCCTCGCGCGCCCGGTCGAGCACCACAGCTTCCGCCGGAAAACGACCTCGCTTCCAATCTTGCAGCAGGCGCTCCAGTTGTGTGTGGACGAGTTGCCCGGTCCACATTTCCAGGCTTACCAGGTCTTTCAGCCGGTCCGCGTGCTTCGCGGCGAGTGGTGGGTCGGGACGGCGCGCCCGGGGGGCCAGAAAATATCGGTAGTAGTACTTCCGCCGGCATTCCTGAAACAGCTTCACCCGCGTCACCGACCAGACGAAGGTGCCCGGGTTACGGAGCGCGCGAGATCCCATTCGTGGTGAGGAGCGACTCGGCCAGCACCTGGATCGGGTGCAACGCGGAACGCCGGGCGCCATCCAGCAATTGCTGCCGGCAGCTTGTGCCGTTCGCGACAATCCAGTCGTCGCTTCCGACCTTGCGCACGGCGGGGAGCAAGCCCAGCTCGCCGATCTCCATCGAGAGGTCGTAGTGCTCAAATCCGAAAGAGCCGGCCATCCCGCAGCAGCCGGCGGGCAGTTCCTCCACCACCAGGCCCGGCACCAGCCGCAGTGCATCGAGAGTCCGCCGGGTGCCAAGCACCGCGCGATGATGACAGTGCGGATGAAACCTGGCCCGTTTGGTCGTCGTGCGGAACGGCAGATCCGAATCCTTGGCGTGCCGTTCCGCCAGAAATTCCTCGACCAGCCACGAACCACGTGCCAGGCGGTCCGCCTCCGGCCCGAGCCGGAACTCCCGATATTCATCTTTCAGAGTCACCAGACAACTCGGTTCAAGGCCCAGACAGGGGATGCCGGAGTCCACGAGTCGCACTAACTGCGGTACGTTCTCAATCGCCAGCGCCTTTGCCTCTCGCAGAAACCCCTTTGAGATCAGGGGACGCCCGCAGCAGCGCCATTCGGGCACCATCACTGCATATCCGAAGGCCTCCAGCACCCGGACTGCGGCCTTCCCAATTTCGGGTTCGTGGTAATTAGTAAACGTGTCGGCGAGGAGCGCCACGGTGCCGTTGCGGCCGGCGGTGCGGGCGGGGCGATGCCGCCGGAACCAGCGGGTGAATGTCTGGTGGGCGAACGGCGGGAGCGGGCGCCGGGGGTCAATGCCGAGCACGCGGGCGGTGGCGGCGCGCCCCAGAGAACTCCGCAGCAGCGCGTTCACCAGCGGCGCTGCGGGAGTGCTCAGACGCCCCAGCAGCGCCGCATTCGCGAACAGGTGCGCCTGCAGAGGTGCGCCATGTTCATCGTGGTAGTGCGCCAGGAACTCGTACTTCAGCTTTGCCATGTCCACGTTGGACGGGCACTCGCTCTTGCAGGACTTACACTCGAGGCAGAGTTCAAGGACGCGGAAGAGATCCGGATCACCCAGCGTCCCGTGACCTGCCTGGCCGGACAGGACGGCGCGGAGCATGTTGGCGCGGCCCCGCGTGCTGTGTTCCTCATCCTGCGTCGCCCGGAAGGACGGACACATCGCGCCGTCGGCCCGCTTGCGGCACGCCCCCACGCCGGTACACAGCTCTACGTGCCGGGCAAACCCGCCGTCCGTACTGAAGTCAAAGTGCGTTTCCACCGGAAACGTCTGATAACCATCGGCGAAGCGCAGATTCTCCGTCATCTTCGGCGCTTCGACGATCTTGCCCGGATTCATGATGCCGTGTGGATCCCAGGCGCGCTTCACGTCCCGAAACGCCTGGTAGACCTCCGGGCCAAACATTGTCTTCATCCACTCGGAGCGCACCAGGCCATCCCCATGCTCGGCACTCAGGGCGCCCCCATACTTCAACACCAGTTCCGCCACCCGGCCGGTGATCTCGCGCATGCGTCGCACATCAGCCGGGAGCTTCAGGTTCAGGAGCGGTCGCACGTGCAGGCAGCCGACGCTGGCGTGGGCATAGTAGCAGGCGTCCAGCTCATACTCCGACAGGAGCGACCGGAACTCCCGGATGTAGTCCGCCAGGTGCTGCGGAGCCACAGCGGTGTCCTCGACGAACCCGACAGGCTTGGTGTCCCCTTTCTTTCCCTGGAGCAGGCCCAACCCTGCGTTGCGCACTTTCCAGACGTGCTGCTGTTCGGCGGCCTGGTCGAGCACCACGTTGCCATAGCCCACCCGTTCCAGCCGGGCGGTTAACGCACGCACCCGCCCAGCGAGTTCTAGCGGGGTCTCGCCGGTCAACTCCGTGACGAGAATCGCTTCCGGATTGCCCCGAAGGAAGGACCTGGCCCGGGCCAGTTCCCGATTGTCCCGGGTCAGTTCCAGAATCATCCGATCAACAAGTTCTACCGCCGCCGGTTCGTGCTCCAGGATGAGCGGCGCCGCCTCCAGGGCCTCAATCAGGTCTGTGAAGTGGCTGACGATGAGCGCGCTGTGAGGGGGCCGAGGCACCAGATTGAGCGTGGCTTCGGTAACGGTTGCCAGGGTGCCTTCCGACCCGACCAGGATGCGCGCCAGATTCAACCGCTGGTGGCGGACGATTTCATCCAGGTTGTAACCGCCGGAGCGCCGCATGATCCGCGGAAAGCGCCGGTGAATCTCCAGGGCGTGCTCCCCGCAGATGCGACGTACCTCGCGGTAGATTCTCCCCTCCAGGGTATCGGACTGCTGGCGTTCTTCCCACTGCTCCGGTGAGAGCTCATAGAACCAGGCGAGACTGCCGTCGGAAAGCACCGCTCGCTGCGCAAGCACATGGTCTACCGTGCGGCCGTAGCGAATTGAGTGGGACCCACAGGAGTTGTTGCCCATCATGCCGCCGATGCTCGCCCGGTTGCTGGTCGCAACATCGGGTCCGAACATCAGCCCGTGAGGACGCAGATGGGCATTGAGTTGATCCAGGATGACCCCCGGCTGTACCCTCGCCCAGCGCTGCCCAACATGGACTTCTTCGATCCGGTTCATGTACCGGGTAAAGTCCAGGACCACCGCTGCGCCGACAGTCTGCCCCGCCAGACTGGTTCCGCTCCCCCGGGGCAGCACCGGGACACTTCGCGCAGCAGCAATGCGAATGACACGCTGAACATCTTCTTCATGGAGGGGAATCACTACACCAATCGGAACAATCTGGTACAGACTGGCGTCCGTGGAATAGAGCAGGCACGAGGTCCGGTCCATGCGGACCTCTCCTTCTACCTGCCCCACCAGGTCTCGTTCGAGGGCGTCGAGATCAGCGGCGGATAGCGAGGACATGAGCAGGCGAATGGGATGGGTAGGCGGGAACTGCCGCGAGTAAGACGCGCCGCAGCACAGAGACTCAGAGAATGGCCCGGCCAGTCCATCCACCGTATCGCTTTCGTACCGCGCTCGTCACCCGACAGGTGGAAGTGTCTTGCTCCCAAATCCTTCGTGACGCCACTTCCAGTGGGTAACTCGCACTCGACCGGAACGCACGACCATCGACGATTCAAGCTCCTCCACAGCGGCGCCTCGCGCCCAGACGCCCACCGGCAGCAGCGGTGACTTGGCGCCCAATTTTCTGACGCTCTGGCGGAACGCGGGCCAGTCCCCGTTCTCCGCTCTACTGCGCGAGCCGGAGCCGGCATTGCAACGCCTTGCAGGAGTGCCGGTATCGGCACTTTCGCTCTCTCAGCGAGCAGAGAACTGCCTTCGGCGGGGCAGGTTCGGAACCATCGGTGAATTGCTGACGATGCCGGTGGCGGACGTACGGGGCATTCGCCTGTTCGGGCCGGCCGTGGCCCGGGAACTCGCCGCCGCGGTGCAACACCTCGCCGACGAGGGGCCGGCGCGCGGTCGGACCAGCGCGCCTCCGAGCCCCGGCTTCCCCCGACCCAGCCTTACACTCCGGTACGAATGGGAGACTTTTTCGGGCGTGGGAGGCACACCACCCCGGCTCCCACTGGCGTCGCTCCCGCTTTCCAACGCGGTCCAGAGCACGCTGAAGGCTCACAGCTTCTACCAGTTGGGTGACCTGCTGGTACAGCCGATTCGGGCACTGGAGCAACTGCTCGGCGCGGATGCCGTCGAGGAGATCATTGATGCCCTTCCCCCGGTGGCCGCCGGTTACGGACGGGCTCACTGCGCTCGCGTGGGGTCGCGCTCCTACTCCGCTGCGGACATCCCTCGCCTGCTGCGCCAACGATGGGCGGCTGCGCCGGTGGAAGAACTGGAACTCAGTCCCGAAATCACGGGCGAACTGCATCTGCAGCGCCTCACGCGGTTCGGGCCGCTGCTTGCCGCGTACGAGCGCCGCGATCCGCTCATCTGGCTGGACGTGCCGCTGCGCAAAAATCTGGAGGCGCGGCTCACAGAACTGGGCCTGAATGAGCCCGCCCAGAATCGCTGGACGGGACAGACCGTCCCCACTCTCGACACTGTTTGCCAGAGCCTGCAGAACTATTGTCGTCTGGAAGACTGGGTGTTCCTGAGCCGACGCTACCCACTTCTCGCGCGTGTGAGAGAGGTGGCGGCGGCGATTCCGGATCGTCCGCATCGCCCCCTGCCGCGTGTAGAACTGGACATCCAACGCAAGCTCATCTGGCGGCAGACCGGCGGGCTCCTCGGGGCGCTGGGCGCCATCGAACGGACACTCCAATGGCTACTGCAGAACGCGGGCGGTATTCAGCGAGCCGAAGAATCGGCAGCAGGATTGCTGAAGTGGATCGCTCCTGGACAGACGTCTGCCCTCGGCCTCGCGGTACTGGTGCTGGAGTACTCCGACCGCTTTGTGCGCCTGGGGCGCGATTCGATCTATGCTTTGAACACAGCCCCGCACCATTGGTATCCGGAAGTGCTGGCCGAGGCCGAGACGCTCTGGGATGCGCAGGGGGGAGCAAGTGGCACATCGGTGCCCATCGCCGACCTGTCCACATTGTTCTCCACCCACCGTCACACGATCACTCCGGAATTTGCCGCCGCCTGCTTGCATGTCTCCGGAGCCTGGCAGGTTCGGGACGACGGCACGTTCTTGCGGAAGTAGGGGGTCCACTGCCGGGGCCGTGCTGTGCCGGCCAAGTGGAAACCGGGAACGCCAGCCCCCGGCCGGGACCTGTGTCTGCGCAAGACCGGATTTCTGAATCCCGCTTCCCGACAAGTATTCGAGAACCGATGGTACACCGGTTCTCGAATACGGATCGCAGGCGCCTACTTCTGAGTCAGCAGGTACGCCACGATGTCTGCCAGGGTGGCGGCGGAGCCTTTGAACGCCGGCATGGCGCTGGCGCCCACCGGGTTCTTGATGAATGCCGCAAGTTGTGCTGCATTCTTCTCTGCCCCCGCCTTGCTGAGGTCCTTCATCGGGCCCCCGTCCGGTATATCCTTGGTCTTGTGGCAGCCGGAGCAGCCTTCCGTCTTGAAAGCGACGGCGCCCTTCTTGGCATTGCCTGCCGCTTTGGCGGGCGCCGCCGGCTTGCCCGGCTTCTTCTTCGGTGCCGCAGCGACGACAAGCGGCAGTGCCAGCAGCCCCGAGAGGACGAGGCCGACCAGCGCGCGTGAGGATCGTGAAATCACGCTTGGGTTCTCCTTTCTGGAGGTTTGGACACTTCCGGGACGGTCCAGGACTCACCCGGAATTACAGAGAATCTGTGCTGGAGGCGCTGGCGCGCCCTCGTAAAAGTATACCCAACCGGTCCCGCAGGAGCAGCAGCAAGAATACAAGGCACGATTGCACCACGAGCGCTACCTGTGCGGAGACTCCTGCACTGCGCTGCATCTGGCTGCACCCTGCCGAGAGCGCCCCAAAAAAGAGCGCCGCGCCCAGTACGCCGAGCGGCTCAAGCCCTCCGAGGAGGGCCACCGCGATCCCCGAAAAACCGTAGCCGGGTGAACCCGGCGCATAGCGATAGAGGCGTTGGATGAGACCGAGGATCTCTACCGCGCCGCCGAGACCCGCCAACGCGCCGCTGATCAGAAATGCCGTGGCCGCCGCGCGTTCCGTCGCCACGCCGGCCGACCGAGCCGCGGCGGGATTGAAACCGAGCGCACGCAGGCGAAATCCTGCACCGGTCCGGTCCATCCAGAGCCAGACGCCCCCGAGCACCGCAACGGCGAGAATCACCCCGATATGGAGACGGTGCGTCTCAATCCCGGTCGCGAGCACCGGCGGGCCGCCGGGCCACGCGATGGCGCCGCCGCCCAGCAGCCGCACGCCGAGCAGGGATCCGAGATAAGGCAGGTAGGTGGCTTCCGGGAGCATCGGGCTCCAGTCACTGGCGCTCCGGGGGTCCTTGAGAGGACCGCGTACCAGGTACTCAATGAGGTGCACCGCGAGGAAATTCAACATGATCGTGCTGATGACTTCCGGCACCTGGCGCCGCGCCTTCAGCAACGCCGGGCCGGCGGCCCAGATCAGGCCCGCCAGCAGCCCTGCGAGCAGGCAGAGCGGCGCCCCCACGATCACCGGCAGCGGGGGGAGCAGGAGCGCCGCCAGCGTGGCGCCCAGCATGCCCATCAAGAATTGCCCCTCAGCCCCAATGTTCCAGATTCCCGCGCGAAACGCAACCGCCACACTCAGCCCCGTGAACATCAGGGGAGTGGCCTTCAGCAGCGTTTCGGCCAGACTGCCCGGGGACGCCAGAGATCCGGTATGGATCGCCGCCAGAGCCCGACCCGGATCGCCGCCCAACAGCAGCACGACGAGAGCCATGAGCCCGGACGCCAGCAGCACGACCCCACTCACCGCGCCGAAGCCGGTCACTACACGACGGATAGTGCTCATTAAGCTGCGGCCACCCCGGGCTGCTTCCCGCCCATCAGCAGACCCAACTGCTCGCGGGGCGTGGTTGGGGCTACGATCGCCATCAGTCGCCCTTCGTACAGGACTCCCACCCGATCGGACAGCGCGATCACTTCTTCCAATTCGGTGCTGATGAGCAGCACTGCCGCGCCCCGTTCCCGCTGCTCCCGGAGGCGCTCATGCACGTACGCCGTGGCGTTGACATCCAGGCCGCGAGTCGGGTTGACGGCCACCAGCAGGCTGGGCTGCTTGTGCAATGCCCGCGCGATCACAATCTTTTGCTGGTTCCCGCCGGAAAGGGTGCCGGCAGTCTGGAGCAGAGAACTGCTGCGCACGTCGTAGCGCTCTCGCATCACCGCTGCCTCGGAGTTGAGGAAGCCCCAGCGCAGCCAGGGCCCACGAGACGCTCGCGCCTCTTGATGCAGCTCAAGGATGAGGTTGTCTCGCACCGACATGCCGAGCACCAGGCCGTCCCTGCGCCGATCCTGGGGAATGTAGCCCACGCGCTCCCGCACCACTCGCGGCTGGAAGTCTTCGCCCGCCGCCGCAAACTGTAGTGAGCCGCGTGACAAACGGCGCAGTCCGAGGATCGCCTCCGCCAGTTCGGCCTGTCCATTGCCGTCCACTCCGGCAATGCCCAGAATCTCGCCCGCCGACACGTCCAGCGACAGCCCGCAGACCGCTTCCAACCCGCGCTGGTCCCGCACCCGGATGTCTTCCAGGCGAAGAATCGTCGCCGAAACAGCGCTCGGAAGGGGGTTTTCCGACGCCTCGTCGGCTGCGGGTTGAGAAGTGGAGGGGACCACTTGCTCACGCGCGCGGCTCGGGTTTGGGGGGACTGCCCGGTCGCGTGCTGCGTTTTGTGTCTCCGCGGTTGCTCCCTGCTCTTCGGCGCCTGCGCCCATCATCCAGCGGGCGAGGTGATGCGCGTCTGTTTCGCACACGGGTACAGTCCCGGCCTTCGTGCCGCGGCGCAAGACGGTGATCCGGTCGCAGAGGGAGAGCACTTCGTTCAGCTTGTGGCTGATGAAGACCAGCGAGCGGCCCTCTTCGCGGAGCCGGCGCAACACGGTGAAGAGTTCGTCCAGCTCTACCGGAGCCAGCACCGCTGTGGGCTCATCCAGGACGAGAATGGCCGGATCCTGGGCCAGGACCTTGACGATCTCCAGACGTTGTTGCATGCCCACCGGGAGTTGCCAGACGGGCACGTTGGGCTCCATGCGCCAGCCCAGCCGGGCAGCCAGATCGAGAGCGGCGCGTGCCAGATCGCGCCGAGGCAGCACGACGGGAGTCTGGTGCGGGAGAGCCAGAGCCAGGTTTTCCGCCACGGTGAAGTTCTCCACCAGCGTAAAGTGCTGGTGGACCATTCCGATGCCTGCCCGCGCGGCGTCGCGGGCAGAACGAAACCGGTGCGCGCGCCCCCGAACTTCGATGGTCCCGGCATCCGGTGCGTACAGACCCGAGAGCACGTGCATCAGCGTGGACTTGC
>SYMT01000677.1 GCA_005805375.1 Actinomycetota bacterium | reverse complement strand
TTTGCGGCACAATACCAGGAGGTAGCCGAGGGATTGGCATCCCTGCCGGCGCGGCAGTCGGCAGCGTGCCGCTGCGTGCTCTGGTCGGTGTTGGTGATGGCGGCACGACGGCCGTCAGCGGAATATGGTAGATTGGATGCGATCCTGCGGGAGGCGATCTCGCACTCCCCGATCGCACGGCGCAGAGCGGAGGTGACAGACATGCGACAAACAATGCTGGACGTCTGGAAAGAAGAAGGGAAGGCGGAAGGCCGAATGGAAGGCCGGATGGAAGGCCAGGTGGAGCGCGACAGGGCGTGGCAGTCTCGGGTTCAGGAGATGGTGCTGCGCGCCATCGGAGTGCGCTTCGGACCGGTGGTGGCGGAAGTGGATACGCTGATTCGCGGCTTGTCGGACCAGGAGCATCTGGTTGCAGCATTTGACGCCGCCCTCCAGGAGCACGACGAACGCGCCCTCGTCACCCGGCTCCGGGCGCTGCGCAACGTGAACGCAGCGTAGCAAGACGGCGCTCTCTCTACCGCTGAGCTGGCGCCGCAAACGCTGCGTGCCTACTCCGCGTTGCTGCCGGACCGAAGCCACGCGCGCACTCGCGCCAACCACCCGGGTTTGCCGTCCAGATCCGCCTGCACCCAGGATTCAGTGGGGGCACTGCCGGGGAGCGGCAGTGTGTCCGGAGGTGGTGGAACCGCTGCCGAGGGGAGGGGAAGGGTCTTTAGACCGGCGGTGGCGGCTTCAATCGTCTGAATCGCCTGGCGGTAGGCCCCCCGGCTGGCGAGGTTCTCGAAGGCCCACGGTGCCATGCGGCTGCGCAACTCCGGAAGAGCCCCGCGGAGTGCTGCACAGGGCCGGCGCCGCGCCACGAGGGTCAGCGCTTCGGCGGCCCGCACCCGCCCCGTCCCGGGCCCTCGTTTCAGGCGTGCTGTGAGAGCCCCACATGCCAGTGCGCCGAAAGCGCCCAGCGGCTCCAACACGGCACGGTTCTCCACTCCATCGAGTTCCAGCCTTGCCATGAGCGCTCCGACCGCAGTGGCCCGCACCTTCTCCAATCCGGCCGCGGCTGCCTCGCGAACGGTTGGATCCGCATCCTCGGCCAGGGCGAAAAGGGCGTCCGGCGCGCCCAGTGCAGCAAACTGCCCCAATGCTGCAGCGGAAGTTCGCCGGCTGGAGGGCCCGCCGGTTCCCAGTGCCTCACACAGTACTGGGATGATGCCCGCCGCCAGGTCCGCGAGGCTCTGCGCCGCCTGAATCCGCCGACCGGGGGCCTCGTGTCGGGCCCCCTGCAGCAGCAGGTTTACCAGGGCTGGACCTGTCAGCACCCGCGCGGCGCTGCGTCGTGCGGCGGGATCCGGGTCTCGCAGCGTCCGGAGGGCCAACTGCCCGTGCGTTCCGCCGCCCGCCAGAGCCATCACCGCACGTGCGCGGAGGGGCAAGACGTCTTCCTGGCCGGCCCCTGCTGGAGGCATCTGCGCCACAAGTTCGCTCAAGCTGCTGATCGCGGCCCGGCGGACACGGGGCTGCGTGCTGTCCAGCGCCCACTGCAGGATCTCCGGCGCCTCCGGGTCTGCCAGACGGCCAAGAGCACGACATGCCGCCGACGCCACTCGAGGGTCCGCATCGCGCACCAGTTCCCGCAGTTGCGGACCTGCCTCCTGATCTCTCAGTTTTCCGAGTGCAGAGACCGTACGGGCTCGGATGGATGGTTCTGCATCCATCAGTCCGCGTCGCAAGATGGGGCCGGCTGCCGGTCCCAATGCTTCGAGCGCCGCAATCGCCCCACTGCGAGCCGCCACGAGCGGGTGATCCAGCACTTCGGCCAGCCGGCCGGCGTCGGCGAACTGCTGCAGCAACTCAACTGCGCGGCGCCGGATCGCCGCGTTTGGGTCGTGGGAGGCGCGGCAGAGGGCCGGAATGGCTTCGTCCCCGACCTGCGCCAGGAGGTCGAGCGTATCGGCACGGACTTTGCGCTCCGAGTGGCCAAGGAGACTCTCCAGAGCGCGGGCGGCGATGCCGGTGTCCACCCCGATGAGGTAGGCCAGTGCCTGCCGGCGGGCGTGGGGCGCGTCCCCCTCCAGGGCCCGCAGCACCGGCGTGAGGGCAGAGTCGCCGCCGATCTGCGCCAGGGCCGTGTAGATTCGTCCGGAGAGACTCCGATTGCCGGCAGGGAGAAGGCCGGCAAGAGCGTCCACCGCCCGCCGGTCTCCAATCCGGCCCAGAGCTTCGACGAGCGAGGTCCGGGCTCGACCGCGCATCCGGGTCAGGGCAGCACACGCCGCCGGCACCACCTCCCCTCCCAGGAGGTGGATCTGATCCACACCGGCTTCCCGGGAGAGATGGCCCGCCTCCAACCGGCCCAGAATTGCTTCGAGTTCTTCAGACCTGCCGCCGTTCACCCCATGTCTCCGGACTGCCGGGCCGCGATCACGGTGCTTTCCTAACGCGTGCTCCGGGATGCTTCCCGCCGGTTCCAGGGCCACCAGGCCCGAACGCTACTCGGGGCTGCGGGTTCGGCATCGGGCTCGGCAGCGCCGGAGGGGGCGGCGCCCGCGAGCGGGAGGGCGTCCCGGACCGGTTCGGGCGCCCGTCCCGGCCTGGGGAGGTCATGGATCGCCTCGGTGGCTGTTTCAATCTGTTCTATTGCGGCCCGATAGATGCGCCGATCGTCCTCCGCGCCCCATTGCTGCGCCAACTGTCGGAGTCGGGGCAGAGCAGCACGCAAGATGGGGGTCGGGTACCGCTCTGCAATTCCGCCGAGGGCTCGGGCCGCGCGCAGGCGAGACAGCGGGCGGCGGTCCTGCAGCGCTTCGCAAAGGGGCGCCACCGCCGGCGGACCAATCCGGGACAGGAGCGTCACGAAAACATCGCCGTTGTGCCCGCGGGCATCTGCCAGCCACTGGATCAGGCTTGGGAGCGCGGCGGCTCTATTGCGTACCAGGCTCTCTTCCGCATGGAGGCGCAGAGCGTGGAAGCGCGCCGCTGAATCCGTCGAGGTGATCAACCGGCAGAGAGCCTCTGCGCCCCGTGTCGAAGGAATCCGTCCGAGCGCCTCCACCGCTTCCACGCGGACTGCTTCGCTGCTATCCTCCAACGCAGCCAGCAGCGGCTCTACCGCCCGTGAATCCCCGACCCGACCCAGCCCGGTCGCCGCGGCCCGGCGCACCCCTACATCCCGATCGACCAGGCCGCCGGTGAGGACATCCAGCCCCCCCCGGTTCCCGGGTTGCCCCAGCGCCTGCATCACATTGCGCCGCACCTGGTCATCCCGATCCGTCGCTGCTTCCTGGAGTACGGCGCCCGCCTGCGCGGCGACCGGGGCCAGTGCTTCGACGGCACGCCGACGCACGTGGGGGTCCTCATCATCCAGAGCGCGCGCCAATGCAGCAATCGCCCGAGCGGCGGCCGGGGCGGGAGCTTCGCCGGTACGGTACCATCTCTGCAAGTCGGGATTCTCCGGAGCACGTTCCGGCGCGGCGGCAACCGGTGAGCCCACCTTTCGGCGCTGGGCTGCGATCTGCCCCAGAGAGACTACCGCCTGCCACCGCACCAGCGTACACGGGTGCCGCAGTGCCTCGCCCAACGCCGGCACTGCCCCCGCATCACACAGGTGCCCCAGCGCCTCACAGGCGCGTTGCGCCGCGAATGAATCGCGGTCCTGTGTGAGCTGTGACAGTACATCGAGAGCCCGCACATCCCCGATGCGCCCCAACGCCTCAGCGAGCGAGGCGCGGGCCGGGCCGATTGCTGCCGGGAGCGCTTCACACAGCGCCGCCACCACCGCCGGACCTTGCTCCACCAGGCGTTCCACCGCTGCCCGGCGTCGAAAGTACTCCACATTCCCTAATTCCCCAAATGGGACCTCGACCTGGTTCATGCTCTTTCCACGACGGGTAACTGAGTGCGTTCGATGTCGGGCGGGCGAGTGGGAAGCGGGAGATCGGCGCGTGACGCTGTCGCCACCTCAATCCAGTGTATTGTGTCACGATACAGGATGCGACCCGCAGCGCTCTCTCCGAGCCACCGCCGAGAGCGCCGTGCCAACACCGGGAGTGCGGCCCGCAGGGCGATCGCCGGATTCCGGATCGCCATCTCTTGCAGTACCTGTGCCACCCGGATGCGACTCGTGCCATCCACGTGGTCGAGCACGCGGCAGAGTCCGGGCACCGCCGGGCCTCCAATCGCTACCAGGGCATCGGCTGCTGCACAACTCAGGTACTCCGGTCCGGCCCGCAGTGCCACCATCAGCGCCCGGAGCCCCTGCTCGCCAACAGCGTGCCCACCCTTCAGACAGCCCAGCGCCCGCGCGGCCGCCACCGCCGCCACCACCGAAGCCGACGACAGCAGTTCGCACAGCGCCGGGATCGCGGATACCTCTTCCAGATGTGCCAGCGCCGCGGCTGCTCTCGCCTGCACCTCCGGCTCCGGATCCCAGAGCAGTCGCAGTACCAGCGGCAGCACCGTCTCCCGGTCATAGCGCCCCAGTGCCTGCGTCACCGCCGCTCGGACTACGCCCCCGCTGTCGTCCGCCGCCGCAACCAGCGGCGCCAGCCCTCTCGGGTCCGCGAGCATGCCCAGCGCCTCCGCCGCACCCGCGCGGACCGCGGGCTCCGGATCGCGCAGGGTGCGACAAAGCCCCGGAGTGGGACGCGGATCCCCCAACCGGCCGAGCGCCAGCGCCGCCCTCCATCGGACCTCCGCAGACGGCGACACGAGCCCCCGGCAGAGGGCGGGGAGTGCGGCGGCGCCATACCCCAGGAGCGTTTCTACCGCCCCGGTGCTCTCCCACCACAAACCGTACAGGAAGCGGTCGAGACACTCTTCGCAGGTGCGTGGGGCGGCAAATCCGGTCTCGTCACCGAGTACCACCGGGTCAGGGGCGTAATACCACATGCTGAGAAATTGAACGACGCCCGGCGCCGGAGGGTGCGCCCCTATTGAAACGAATCACAGTCCAGTCCGAGAAGGCGGCGCACTTTGCGATGACGGTCCCGCAGCCCTGCCGGGTGTGGGAGCACCGACGGCCCGGCTCCCTGAAAAGCCGGCAGCGGAAGCGTGCGACAGTCCGGTGTTGCACTGCGGGCAGGCAATGGAAAGGTATTTAGTCGCACAGTTGCCCTGAGGATACACCGGTGCGCCTCCCGGTAGACGGGCCGGGCCGGCCGATCGTCCGGGCCGGGGTGCTGCACCAGGCGGTGCAGCCGGGCCAGCGCTGCCCGCAGCTCCGGGTCCGCCCCACGCAGTGCCCGGCGGCCCAGTGCCCGCGCGCTCAAGCGGCGCGCGGCGGCCGAGGGGGAGTGCAGCAACTCCACCAGGGCCGGGATGGCCCGGGGATCATGCGATTTTTCCAGCGTTTCCGTGATCCAGTGCCACATCAACGCCAGTGCCAGATCTTGTGTTGCGGCGCACGCAGTGCTGCAGCGGAGCCACCGCTGCAGCACCGGGAGCAGGGGCCAGACGGAAGACGGATCGTCCAGCAGCCGGAAGGAAAGCATCAGGCGGAGGAAGAGCTTTGGATCATCCGCGCACTCCAATTCCCGGAGAAGAAACGTGACGGCGCGCCGTTCACGCAGTTGTGCTAACGCGACGGCGGTGTGTGCTCGCACGATCGGATCGGCATCGTTCAGGTAGGGGAGCAGTCGCGGCGCCACATCCGGGTTCCCCAGCACGCCCAGGCAGCGAATGGCGCGCACGCGTCCTGCCGGAGTGCGGGTGGGGAGGGCGTCGCTCACGACCGTGGAAGCGCCGGGGCCAAGCCGGGCCAGCAGCCGTTCCGCTGCGTCGCGCATCTCCTCGCTTTCCAGCAGGCGACGGCACTCGGGAGCGGATGCCGTCCCGGCGCCCTCCAGGTTTCGCCGGGCCCTCCGGCGATCACGTCCGCTCGCCGCGTGCCCACCCCGGTCCAACAACGCCCGGGTCCATTCATCCGGAGGGTTGGTGTTGAGTTCGCGGCTCCGGCGCAGAACCTGGATCAGTTGATTGAGGAGAGACATCGTCGGGTGGAGGTTTCAAGCTGAGGGTGCCGGAATTGCGCTCGTTGACTGGAGAGTGCCGGGCTGCGGAGCTTGAGTTCGGGGCTCGATGCCGCCGAAATTCGATCCCCTCTGAGCGCAATTCCGGAACGGGAACTACTTTGCCTTCTCCATCTCTTCCAACCAGTGGAAAACGATGGCGGCGAAGTAGGTCGTCGCAAGGGTGGAAGGCTGGGAGGGACGGGGCCCATAGCCTCCGTCCGGGTTCCGGCAGGCGCGCACAAAGCGTCGCACTGCGGCGGTGTCCGGTTTGCTCCGCAGCATGGAAAAGGCCCGCAGCACGGGATAGGTGGTCGGCAGATCAGAAGCATCCGTCGCAGCGCCAAAACCCCCGTCCCCCTCCTGCGCGCGGCGCAGGCTTTCCAGGAGCCCCGCAGCACGAGGCACCTTGCGGCCGAGACGGAGCAGGGTGATGGCCCCCCGGGCAGACTCCATCGCGGAACTTC
Organism: Actinomycetota bacterium; assembly: GCA_005805375.1. Taxonomy (GTDB): domain Bacteria; phylum Armatimonadota; class SYMT01; order SYMT01; family SYMT01; genus SYMT01. The sequence goes on along the minus strand of SYMT01000677.1, from coordinate 26,422 downwards.
CGAATGAGCCGTCCGGACGCTGAGTCTCCCGAAAGGCGTGTTCCCAGGGCTCGGAGTCCGCCGGTTTGATGTGTGCTGCATCCAGGGCCGCGGCGGCGATGTACATATCCGCCAGGGAGCGGGCATTGGCACGCAGCCAGCGGGGGACCGCTGTTGCGTACGGGGACAGGTCCGCCTTGAGTTCGACCAGCGCCATCAGCCCCATTGCGGTCGAACGGATGTCAGGGACGTTCGCCGGATCGGGCGCGTCGGCAAACGAGCCGTTCTCCCGATAGCATCCCACCACGAAGCGCCGTGTCTCGTCTGTTCCCGGAGCAGCGGCGGCAAGATACCGCATAGCGCGGAGCCCGCTGACGGTGGCGCCCAGCGAAGATGCACCCGGCGCCGCTGCGGAGCGGTACCCGCCATCCGGGTTGCGCAGGCGGCCCGCATAGGCCAGCGTGGCGTCCCGTTCGCCGGTTTCGAGCGGGGCGCCCGCACACATCGCTGCCGGCGCCAGGCCGGCGGCGAGGCACAGGACAAAGGGCCACACACGCATCGGTAGGCGCTCCAGTCAGCGTGAGGGAGGCGCTTGCGCCCCCGAAGCAGCGGCAGGCGCCGCAGACCGCTTCCGATTTCTCTCCCGCTTTCGCTCCGGTTTTCCCGCCCCGGCCTGTTTCGGCGCCCGCGCCGGACCCAGAATGCGGATCTGCGTGGACAGCGTGAACACCCGGCCGCCTACCTGATACACGGCTTCCCCGAAGATCGCGTTGAAGCCCTCGGCCGGCCGCATCCAGTCTTGCTGGAACTGAGAGCCGAACTGATGCATCGGCTCGAATGTCCACCGTGACTTCCGAAAGTCCCGGTTCGGGGCAGCGACGTGAAAGAACCGGGCTTCGAGTGGCGCCGTGTCGCTGGACAACTGGAGCTGAGTTCCATTCGGCTTGTCCGCATAACCCCAGCGCATTCGCGGCCAGCTTCCCTTCCCCGCGATCATCCGCACAAAGGCGGCCCAGGTGGCAAAGACGCGCTCCCGATCATCCAGGCCGTGACCACTGTTCGGAGCGTAGAGCACCCATTTCGGACCCCTCAGTTCATCCCAGTACAGGTTGAGGGAGTCCTGGGACCAGTAGGGGTCGTTGGTGCCGAGAATGAGGAGCTTCGGCAGCGTGAGCCGGTCCCGATAGCTGTATGGATCTTCGAGTTCCATCAGGCGGCGACCCTGGGGGGTTTCCAGCCGGTCCATCATGTTGACGCGCGTATAGTCGCTGATCTGGTCGCTGAATGCCCCGTACGACGCCTTCTGGTGCACCCCCTGTTTCCGCACGTTCAGCACGTCAATGACCATCGGAATGATCGCCTTGATGCGCTTGTCCTTGCTGGCTCCGCAGAGCCACGTGGTCCACCCCCGCTTGGACGCGCCGGCTACCGCAAACTCCCGCACCGGCGCCAACCCCGCTTGTTTCGCGAACGCCTGAATCGCATCCAGGGATTTCAGTACCGCCTTCGCCATCGGGAAGTGTAGGGGCCACGATTCGTCGCCGGTCTCCAGAAACTTCAGCCAGGTATGCACCACCAGGGCATCCTCGGTCAGCCCATTGTAGAGCGGCTGCTTCGGGATGCCGAAGACGATCGCGAAGAGCGCACCTGACTCGTTGGCCATGCGCACTCCCATCGCCGTGTTCGTGGGGCTGCCGTTCCCGCCGGTGTTGTACACGCAGCAGAAGTTCGGATGCTCCAGCTTCTCCGGCTTAAAAATCTGCACCCGGTGCTCCCACACGATGTCCTGCCAGGTTTGTGACACCATGTGCAGATCGTACACGGTGCAGCCGTCCACGACCTCCTCACCGCGTTTCTCCCACTTGTAGACCGACTCCGGCTTCTTGAGAAACGCATCGAGATCGGCCTGAGCCGGGCGGGCTGCGAGGAGCGACAATGCAGCGACGAGCAGAGCGAGGGGAACGAGCGATGGCAGGATGGCACGCATTGCAGTTTGTTTCCGTCGGGAGGGGTAGTACGGTGATTCGGCGCGGACCGCCGCGGTTCCTTCTCGCCTCGAACGGACGCGACCGGCAGGGGTCTGGGCTGCAGCCCCTCCGCCCGGATGGGTGAGGACCAAGTGTGTTATTGAACTCACAACACTCGCCCTGTTGTCGGGTCCGGATCTGCCAATAGTGTGTCTACAGCCGAAGACTGAAGCCACCGAAAAGTTCAGGTCCATTGCCCGTACGGACGATGTCTTGCTGCAGCAGGTCAAACGACACGCGCCCCCCGGCGCGCAGCTATGCACTCCCGGAGCAAACACCGACCGGAGACCGTTCTGAATTGCATCCGATCGGAGCGCGGCTGTCACGGTGGAACAGACGCACCCGCAAGGTTCCCCGCGGGTCACCCGCGGAACTCACGAACAACGAAATCTTGCTTTTAGGGTCGCAGAGTCTCACGCTGCATCCACGAAGGAGGATCGGTCCGCAGCGGTGGTCGCTTGCCCGATGCTCTTCCGGAGACCCGCTGGTGATCGCACTGGATACTCATGCCGCACATGCCTGACCCCCTTGCGCCCACGCCCGCCCTGGGACCTCCCGGTGTCCCGAATGCGGCGCTCTTCAACACGAGTGCGGGGCCCGATTTTCATCTTCAGGACTACCTCCAGATTCTCTGGCGCCGGCGCCGGATTTTCGTACAGATGTTCGTCCTGGTCCTGGGTGTGGGGATCGTCAGCACCCTGATGCGCCGACCCGTCTACCGCGCCGCCGCGCGTCTAATGGTTCCGGCGAACTATCTGGGCGCGCGGATTGACATCAACGATGGGAGCAATCCGGTGGGGCCGCTGTTGGGCTCGGTGTCGCCGGAAGATGTGGATGCTCAGGTGCAGGTGCTCCGGAGCCGGCCGTTTCAAGAGCAGGCCCTCAAGCGAGCCGGATCCCGTTCGGCCGGGGTGGCCTTTCGGATCGAATCCGAAATGGGCAGCAACACGATGGTGCTCTCCGCCGAGGGGGAGCATCCGGCTGGATGCGCCACCGCCGTGAATGCGTTGCTCGACCTGCACCAGGATCGAGCGCGGGAGCGGCAAACAGGCGGCCTGCAGACCACCCTGACATTCCTCCGAAAGCAGGTGACCACCGCAGAACAGGAACTGCGCGCGGCCGAAAGCCGGCTGCAGACGTTCCGCGCCGTGAACCAGGTGGAGGATCGCACGCGGAAGCAGGAACTGCAGTCCCAGGAAGCCCGCGAAGCGCACGCCGGGATTGAGGAACTGCGGCGCACTGTGACCGCGACCGCCGCCCGGGTCAACAGTCTCCGCGTCCGGATCCCCAAGATTCCCCGGTGGCTCACCCAGACCGAAGAAGTGCCGGACCCGGACCGCAGCGAGGCAAGGCGCCAACTCGACGCCGCGCGGCAGAAATTCGAGGAGGTCCGCAAGGAATTTCAGGAGGACAGTCCCGAGTGTATTGCCGCCGCGGCCGCCGTGTCGGAGGCGGAACAGAAGTGGAAAGCGATCCCGTCCGTCCGGAAGGCGTCACGCCAGGTTCCCAATCCCGAGCGCAGCACGCTGGAAAGCCGCCTTACGAGTCTGGAAACCGATCTGGAAGGCTACGAGTCGGCGCTGCGAACCGCAGAGTCGCGGCTCGTCGCCGGGGTAGCCGGGCCGGCACGGAACAGCACTCTTGAATCGCAGCTCTCCCGGCTGATGATGGAACGGGATACGGCCCTGGACAACTTCCGGCAGTTGCGCAAGCACTTTCGTGACCTCCAGATCCGCGCGCAGATCCCGCCCATGATGACGCAGGTTCTGGAGCGTGCCACGGTGCCCACGGGGGCTCTCAATCGCGGGCAGGTACAGTCCATTTTCATGTTCGCCGTCCTGGCGGTCCTATTCGGCTGCGGCCTGGTTCTGCTGCAGGAACACATGGACGATCGCGTGAACTCGCCCGACGATGTGGAGCGCATTGCCCGGCTGCCGAGCCTGGGGCACGTGCCGCTGCTGGATCCGGGCGCCAGCCCGCTTTTCGTAGACTTCCCCGCGAACTCCCCCGTAGCCGAATCCTACCGGGTGCTGCGCGCTTCGATTGACTTCGCCGGCGTGGACGGCCCACTCCGGCGGCTTCTCGTCACAAGTGCCACGAAAGGAGAAGGGAAGTCTGTCACCTCCGTCAATCTGGCGCTGGCGATGGCCATGAACGGCCGCCGCGTCGTGCTGATTGATGCGGACCTGCGGCGGCCCAGCATCCATCGTATTCTCCAGCTCTCGCAGGAGCACGGGCTTTCCCAGGTCCTCACCGGGCAGCTCTCCCTCGGCGACGTGCTTCAACCCACCGGCACCGAGAATCTGCAGGTCATTTGCTCGGGGCCTATCCCGCACAACCCGGCCGAGTTGCTCGGGTCGAACCGTTTCGACCACGTGCTGATGCAACTGGAAGAGATTGCGGACATCGTCATCCTGGACAGCCCGCCCTGCCTGCCCGTCACCGATCCGCTGCTGATTGCATCGCGGGCGGACGGCGTGGTCCTGGTGCTGCACGCCGGGCAGACGCGACGTTCCGCCGTTCGTCAGGTGCACTTGTTGCTGCAGCGGGCCCGTGCAAGAGTGCTGGGCGTAATCCTGAATCGTGTCGAGCGCAGCCAGTCCGGGGACTACTACTACAGCCGGTCCTATTACGGATACGGATACGGCTACGCGGAACTCGGGCCGGGGTCGCAGCGTCCCCGCGGCCGCCGCAGCCGCCCCGCGCGGCAACCCAACTCGGCGGGCCACCCGCAGGAACACATCTAGGTCAACCGGTCGGGCTTCTCTCTTGCTCTCGCAACCACGCATATGACAAGGACATCCGGATGAACACCCCTCTGGCAGAGACGAGGAATTTGCTTGTTCAGCGAGTGGACGGGGAAACTCTCGTGTACGATACCCGGCGCAACCGGGTGCACTGCTTGAGTCCGGCGGCAGCCCGTATCTGGCGAGCCTGCGACGGCACCCGTGCTGCGGCGGACCTGACTGCATTCCTGGACCCCCCTGCCGGTTCTTCCGGCGCCGCAGCGGCTCTGGTAGAAGAACTGCTCGCGCGGCTGAAAAAGGCGCGACTGATCACCGCGAGCGGGGTGGAGCCGGAATGCCCCGCGCGGCGGGACCTGCTCCGCCGCGCGGGGATCGCCGCACTCGCCACCACGGCTGTGGCTTCGATTGTGGCGCCCCTGCCGGCGCAGGCGGGCACGTGCCTCGGCAACAACGCGGCCGCTTGCAACATAGTCACGGTCGGCCAGTGTTGTCAGAACAAGAAGACCTGTACCCCGAACGGCATCAACTTCCAGTGTAACGGAGCCGCTTGTGTCTGTACGTAGCTCCGGGGCATCCCAAAATCTGCATTCTTACTTCCGTGCCTGCCCGTCACCGATCTGCTGCCGATTGTGTCACATGTGTTCCGCGTGGAGCACCAGCGCCGCGCCGGACATACCTGACGTTCCGCCGTCCGGCAGGCGCACCTGGTGCTGCAGCGGGCCCGCGCCGGAGTGCTGGGCGTAATTCTGAACCACTTATGACTCTAAGTAGGCCCGGGACGTGCGGAGACTCTTGGATGCGTACGCCCCTCCAGCGGCCCGGACCCCTCGCCATAATGACTAGACGGCTCCCCGGCGGGCCGCCGGGACGGCGGCGCTCCACCCTCCGACGGAGGCGCGACTGGGTTCAGTCCATCGGCCGGCTGACATCGGCCCGTCGGACGGGTCCGTTCGCGGGCGGGGTTGCTCGGCCGGCCGCCGGGACGGCGGCTCTCCCAGACACCGGAGCCGGCACGCAACACTTGGGAGTGAACTGGTCCAACTTTGACACCGGACCCGCCGGGTGACCACAGGAGGAAGTGATAGAATGTATCCCAAGGCACGTCGCGAATCCCTCCTCGTTCAGGATGTCGCCGGCGAAAAACTGGTGTATGACGGACGCCGACAACGGATGCACTGCCTGAATCCGCTTGCCACGGCAATCTGGGAAGCGTGTGACGGGCGCACAGCCGTGGCGGACCTGGTGGCGCGACTACCACAGGAACCAGCACTGAAGGTGGAGCCGGACGTGGTGCGGCTGGGGCTGCAGCGGCTGGCCCAGGCCGGACTCATTTCCGGGTACTCTCCGCCGGAACAGAACCGGATGTCCCGACGCACCTGGATCCGGCGTGTGGGAGTGGTGTTGCCTGTGATCGTCACCGCAGTATCGCCGCTGCCCGTGGCTGCCGCCTCGTACATCTCGTTCGGCGCCTGCAATGCGTCCACCGCGGGACTCTGCTGCAAGCAAGTAAATACAGGCGGCACCGTCAAGATCCGGCGCTGCCAGCGGGAGGGGATCAGCAGTACTTTTTCGTGCAACGGATCGGGGTGCGTATAACATGCGGGGCGGGCAGTACCCGAGCCGGCAATGGCCTCGCGCCGGCGGGGAAACGGATCCAGGGGCGGCCGAAGTTACTACTCGACACTACGAAGTGGGTTACCGCCAGGCGGCGCTGCTGGCAGGCTTCTGGGACGAGCGCACCCCTGCGCCCGTACTCTCCACCACCGAGGTAGAGAACACTCTCGCTGCACTCGCTGCGAGTGCGGCCGCAGCCGTCGCCTGGTGGCGCATTCGCAAGACTGAGCTTGCCGGCCTGGAGACGGCACAACCCCTGCGTCAGACCTATCGCCTGCAGGCGCTGCGAGCGGCCTTCAATCAGCAGCAACTGGCTGCAATTCTGGGGGCGTTCGAACGTCACGCTGTGCCTGCGGTCCTGGTCAAGGGCCCGGTGGTTGCGGCGCTCTATCCGGAGATCGGTTTGCGCCCCTACGGAGACCTGGATTTCTACGTGCCGGCCGCCTGCGCGCCTCGGGCGTGGGATGCCCTGGCGGAGTTGCCGGATCGGCGCCTGGGGGTGGAGATCAAGACTGCACACAGCTTTCCGTCGGATCAACCTGCGGCCGAGATGATCCAACGGGCACGGTGCGAGACCATCAGCGGCCTGCCGGTACTCGTACCGACGCCGGAGGACCATCTCCGTCTCCTCTGCCTGCACTTCGTGTGTCATGGCGGCTGGCGTCCACTCTGGTTGTGTGATATCGCTCTGTTTTTGGCACGCCTGCCGGATTCGTTTGACTGGGACAATTTCTTGTGCGGCAATCCCCTGCATCTGGGATGGATCCGGGCCACCCTGCGGCTGGCCTGCGAAGTGTTGGGCGCGCCGGAAGCAGTCGTGCCGGAGAGAGCAAGACTGGTGACGCTGCCCTCCTGGCTCATCCCCGCGCTCTACCGACAATGGGGGTCCGGCACCGGCCAGAGCGCGCTCGGCCCTCTGGAACGTGATTCGTTCTCTCTGCGGCGAACTCCGAGGGCGCTGGCGGCGGAGCTCCGAGACCGGTGGAGCAATCCCATCCAGGCGAGTGTGGCTCTGGGTGTTCCCTTCAATGATCTGCCTCGCCTCCCGTTTCAGGCAGCAGACACTCTGCGTCGCGCGGCGAATCGCTTCGCCGCCCGCAGCGGGCCCACCGCGAAGTCGGGGAGTGCCTGATGCACGGCGCGGACATCGAAGAACCGGCCTTCGAATTCAACATCCACGAGCACCTTGAGGTCCTCAAGCGCCGCAAGTGGATGATCCTGACGATGGTGGTGCTGGCTGCCGGGGTCGGAGCAGCGTTGGGTCTCATGAGCAAGCCGGTCTATCGCACGTCGGGTAGTGTGATGGCGCCCGTCGGCAATGCGGCCAACCTGAATATACTGGATGCCGGCAATCCGCTCGGCGCGGTGCTGGCCAGCGGCCAGCCGGAGTCGTTCAATTCCCAGGTAGAACTGCTGCGCAGTGGTCCGTTTCAAAAGGACTCCCTGAAACGCGCCGGCATTTTGGAGCAACCCCCCGCAATCGAAATCGAAGGCGCCGAAGAGACACACACCATTCGGGTGACGGCGCAGGGGGGGAATCCGCGGGACTGCGCCCGCATCGCCAACACGATGATGCAGATCCACCAGGAGCGCACCCGCAACCAGCAGACCAACGCCCTGCTGCGCACCATGCGGTTTTTGCACCGGCAGATCGCCACCACGGAACGGCGGCTCAAGAACGCCGATCAACGGATGCTGGAGTTCCGCAAAGTCCAGCGGCTGGATGACGCGATTTCCGAACGCCAGGCACAGGCGCGCGAGGTCCTCACCATGCGCTCGCGCGCCCGGGAGCTGGAAAGCACTCTGAGCGCATTGACCGCGGAACGAGACGGCCTCACGCAAACCCTGGAAAAGGAGCCCCGCGAAATCGAGCAGATGCTCCAGGTGGAGAATCCCCAGGCGATTGCGCTCCGTTCCCAGATCATCGAGCTCCGCAAGCAAAAAGTGGATGTGCTTACCGACTATCGGGAGGCCAGCCCCGAGGTAGCGCGGATCAACGACCAGCTCGGGCAGGCGGAGGCGGAACTGAACCAGACGGCGGTGCGGATCGAGCAGGCGCGGCTGGTCCCCAATCCCAAGCGGCCGCCCCTGGAAGCACGTGCGGCCGAACTGCGCACTTCCATCGCCGGCCAGGAAAAGGAATACCGCATCGTCATGGCGCGCATCCTGGAGGAATCGCGGGTGGCGCGTTCGGATGGCGCTGTGGAATTGGCCTGGATGCGCCTGAGTCTCGAACGCGACTCGGTGCAGGGGGAGTGGAAGACCCTCTCGTCGCGTCTGCACGACCTCCAGCTCCGCGCGCAGATCCCGCCGCTCGAAGCACAGATCCTCGAAGAGGCGCCGATCCCGCGCACCCCCCTCAGTAACCAGAACCGGGGCCGCATTGTCCTGTGTGCGATGGTGGGCTTGATGTTGGGGCTCGGGCTCGCGGGTCTGCTCGAGTACATGGATGATCGGGTGCAGAGTCCGGCGCAACTGGAACGCGTCGCCCACCTTCCCAGTCTGGGACAGATCCCCGTGCTTGATCTGGGCTCCGGGCCGATGCTCTCCGTGCTGACCGAAAACCCCCGGGCAGGGGAGGCCTATCGGGCTCTGCGCGCCGGGGTGGGCTTCGCTGCCCTCGACCATCCCATTCGCCGGCTCCTCATCACCAGCGCGCACCAGGGGGAAGGCAAGACACTCACGGCCACCAATCTGGCCGCTGCCGTCGCCCTCGACGGCAAGCGCGTGATCCTGGTGGATGCAGATCTCCGCCGCCCCGGCCTGCATGTAGTGCTCGGTCTCCCCCAGGAGCCGGGCCTGTCGCAGCTCCTGGCGGGCCAAACTTCCCTGGACGCCGCGCTGCTCTCCACGTCTATCCCGACGCTGCGCGTGGTGACGGCGGGAGTCATTCCCCCCAACCCGGCGGAGCTACTCGGCTCAACCGCCTTCGAGGACGTACTGGCGGAACTGGAGGACCAGTCCGATCTAGTGATCATTGACAGCCCTCCCTGCCTGCCGGTCACCGATCCGATCATCGCCTCGTCGCGAGCGGACGGCGTGCTGCTGGTCGTTTCCGCAGGCAAGACACGCAAGGGCGCATTGCGGCACGTGCTGCAGCAATTCCAGCGCGCGCGGGGGCGCGTCATCGGCGTTGCCCTGAATCGAGTCCGGTCCGAGTCCCGCAGCGAGCTGGCATATGCAGAGTACTACGGCCCGCGCCAGGCCGAACGCCTCGCTCTGGACGGCACCGGGCAGGGCAGGTCCCGGTTCATGCGGCGGTAGGGGGCCGCCAACCCATGCTTCACGCGATGGCCAGGGGAACGGACCGGGCCCGCTGGTCGGCGCTGCTGCTGGTGCTGATCGGAGCCGGCCTGCTTCTCGGTGGACTGAGTCAACACGGGCCGTACCTGGTCACGGGACGCCTGGAGGTGGCGGTGCTGGACCGCGCAGGGAAAGCAGCCGAGCGGCTCCCGGAGACCCCCGCTCGTGCACTGGATGCGCACGTACGGCGGCTCCGGGAGCCTCTGCTCCAGGAGGAAGCGTACCGGCGGGTGGGCTCCCGGCGCGATCTCTACCGCATCGAAGTTGCCGGCGGCCCCGGCCCCAGAAGCATCACGATCACGACCTCCGGACCCGCTCCGGACGATTGTGCTGAGCTGACCAATCAGCTCGGTCAGGTGTACTGCGAGCAGCGGGCGCGGGTGAAAGAAGCCGAACTGCGCAAGGCGCTGGCGGCTCTGGTGGTCCGCCAGCGGTCCCTGGGGTCGCGGGTTGTGGATGCCGAGGTGGTGCTGGCCGTTCGTCGGAAGTACAGTGACCCATCCGCAGCCCCCACGACTCCGCAGACTGCTGTCGTCCCGGTCACCCTCGCCCGCCGGATTGCCGCACTGCAGCAGAAACTCGCCGCCGAGCCGCAGTGGATCGAGCAGTCCCACATGGCGCCCAATCCGGCCTTCGCCCGCGCAGAGGCGAAGGTCGAGGAGTTGCGCCAACAGCGCGCCGCCCTGCTGGAAGACTACCGGGAAACCAGTCCGGAAGTGCGCGAGGTGGAGGGCCGCGTCCGCGAGGCCGAGGAGCGGCTCACGAAAATACCTACGACCCTCTTCACGTTCACCCGCGAGCCCAATCCTACCCGTAGGGCGCTGCGCGCAGAAGTGGCGGCACTGAGGGGGAAACGCCCCGCCGCCGCCCCCGCGCCCCGCCTGATCGAAGACGCGGTGGAGGCCCCTCTCCCAGTCAATCCGGAACAACTGGCTCCGCTGACCACTCGCCGCGACACACTGCGGCGCCGGGCCGCCTCACTGCGTAAGCAACACGAGGAACTGCTGGCATCGCTGGCTAATCCGCCCTGGACGATACGTATTGTCGAGCATGCCGTCCCCCCTCGGGTGCCCGAGGAACACCCGTACCGGCGGCCGTTCCTGCTCGCCGGCTCCATCGCGTTACTCCTGGGATTGCTGCATGGGACTGTGGGACTGCGTCGTTCCGCGGGCCACGCTCCACAGCCGGAACTGTCCCGGATCGAAGACGATCACTTCCCGGTACGGCAGGATACCCTCAGCCTCGCCGAGCGTGTTTCCCGCTACCGTGCCGGCCTGGATGCAGGCGAAACTGCGCCCCTCATGGACTGCGCGACCACCACGGTCACCCCTTGCGTCCCCTCGTCCGACCCAGCCTCCTCCGCAACCCCACCCGTGGACGCGACACGAACCCCTCACCCGCTGCGATCGCAGCCCGATCCGGTCCCGGGCGCCGTCCAGGGAACTGCGGAACCCCCGGCGCCCGCGGATAACGTTCCGGCAATCCAACAACCAGCCTCGGGACCCACGGGCGACGCTCGGGAAACCCGGGGAGCTCAGGATCCCGCTATCACCACCCGCGCTCTGCAAGGGCAACCTGAACCACCTCCCGGCGCCGCCCCGGTCATCCCATCCGGACGCCACACGAACCCCGCACGTCCTGCAAGGACAACCCAATCCAGCCCCGGGCGCCGCAGTGGCAACTCTCGCCGGCATAGCCGATAATCCATATGAGGAGCCGGGGGTAAATGAGAGGGCATGCTTCGCACTCAAAAACACCCGTTTGGGCGCCTCGCTTCTGGTTCAGGGCAACACGGAATGGATCGCACGTTACGGCAGTCGCTCTGGCTGCGCCTGCGGGAGCGCGCACGGTGCTCTGTGGCTGGCCTCAGGCGCCGGCTCAAGCTTGGCGCGGGCGATTGGGATGCCTCACCCTCGGCAGGAATCGAACAACGGCGCTACCAATCGTACGCCGAGTACGTGGCGCTGCAGCGCGCCAAGCTCAACATGCTCCGTCCCGCCTGGCTGAAGAACTATGACCAACGGTACCATGCAGCCCTGCAAGAGCGGCTTTGCGGCCATCAACTGGTTGCGCCCGGAGCCAGCGTGCTTTGCCTGGCGGCCCGAATCGGAACCGAAGTGCGGGCCTTTCTGGATACAGGCTGCTTCGCGGTCGGGATTGATCTGAACCCCGGCGCCGAAAACCGCTACGTCGTGACCGGAGACTTTCACGGGCTGCAATACCCGAACCACTGTGTGGATGTGGTCTTTACGAATTCGCTGGATCGTGCCCTGGATCTCCCCCGCCTGTTGCTGGAGATACAGCGCGTATTGAAGCCCGGCGGCCTCCTCGTGCTGGAAATCGCTGCCGGCGAAGCGGACGGCCGGTCCGCCGGTTTCTACGAGGCGACCCGTTGGGACTCCGTGCAGGACATCCTGGCGTTGTTCCTGGAACAACACTTCACGGTGGAGGTGCGGCAGCCGTTTCGAACCCCCTGGCCCGGGGAGCATGTCGTGCTGCGTGCATCCGCCCTGCCGGCGGCTACCGCTGAATGTCCCGGTGCCCGCTCCGGATGACCGCCTCGACTTCTGCAAGGCTCGACACGAATTCGTCTCCGGGGATGGTGTGCTTCAGGGCTGCCATCACCATGCCGTACTGAAGGCCACGTTCCGGTTCCCCGCGCAGCCACCCCCACAGCAGGCCTGCGTCGAAGGCATCGCCGGCGCCTACCCGGTCCACAGCATGCAGGGGCAACGCCTCAGCGCGGGAGAATTCGGCTGCGGCTCCGGGCGCGCGATTCCACAGAAACGCTCCCTCACCTCCGAGCGTCACGGCAATCCAAGGCGCGGCGGTGCGCTCGCCCAGCCCGCGGGCCACCGCCTCGGGCTCACCGTCCACCCCGAAGACGTTGGAGGCATCTTCGCGCGTGCAGACCAGCAGGTCCAGGTCGGCGAGCAAGGGGGTCAGCGTCTCGGCAGCCGCTTCCGGCGACCAGAGGCGCGCGCGATAGTTCACGTCGAAGGAGACGGTGCGCCCCCTGGCCTTCGCTTCCCGGATGGCATGCGCCACCGTGGCGCGTGCTGCATCGCCCACCGCAGGAGTGATTCCCGTCAGATGCAGGTGTTGCGCCTCGTCGAGGATGCTCCAGTCAAAATCTTCCGGACGCATGCGGCTCGCAGCGGAATTTGCCCGATCGTAGAGTACCAGCGAGGAACGCGGAGGCGCGCCCGGCTCGATGAAGTAGAGCCCCATCCGCTCGCCTTCGGCCCAACACACCTGCGAGACATCCACCCCGAAGCTCCGGATGCGGCGCACCACAAACTCACCCAGCGGGTTCCGGGGCATGCGGCTCGCCCAGGCGACCCGGAGTCCAAGACGGCAGAGGGCGATGGCCACGTTCGATTCGGTCCCGCCGATCCGCATTTCGAGTTGCGCTGCCTCCTCGAGCCGGGTGTAGCCGGGGGGCGTGAAGCGGACCATCGATTCACCCAGGGTGAACACGTCGAACGTCATGCAGCGATCTCCGAGACGAATTGGCGAAGCAGTTTCAACACCTCGGCGGGCCGCTCCTCCTGGGGAAAGTGTCCGCACCGATCAATGGGCACCAGTTGCGCGACCGGAAGCGCTCGCGCGAGCGCCTCCGAGTGCCGGTAGGGGAGCAGCAGGTCCTGCCGGCCATGAGCGACCATTACCCGCTGCGGAAGCCGTCCGTACTGCTCGGACATCTCCTCCAGATCTCCCTGGTAGAGTTGCTGGAGGGTGGCGAAAAACGCACGACTGCCCCGGTGGTCCCGCATGTAGTTCACCACGCGCGACGATTGATCCCGCGAGGCGAACGTCACGGGTCGGCGGGCCACACTGAGACCCAACTGCGTGAGCGGCGGGGGTGCGAGCCGGCAAATGGCGGGAGCAACAGGCAGAAACGCGAGCCGTCCAACCAGCGGGAGCCCCCAGCGGAAGCCGACCGAGGAGAACAGCGCCAGACCACGGACCCGCTCCGGCGCCTGCAACGCCACCGACAGCGAGGTGCCCCCTCCCAGGCTATTCCCGACGAGGATGCAGTCGTCCCACCCCAGTTCGTCCAGAAACTGGATGACCCGCCGTCCGAGCGAACGCAGCCCATAGTCCGCGCCGGCCGGCTTATCGCTTTCCCCGTGTCCCGGCAGATCAACCGCCACGACCTGGGCGTTCTGTCCCAACTGAGGCGCTATGCCTTCCCAGCTCTGGTGGCTCAGGCCGATGGCGTGCAGCAGCAGGACCCGCGGGCCCCGTTCGCCCCAGCGAGTGGAGTGCAGGCGGGCCAGATCCAGACCGTTCCGCCGTTCATTCCCCACCGGTCGCCCTCCGCCATGCGGATCCCACCGCCGGCAGGTCGCGCCAGTGGACGGGAGCGCCGCGCTCGTGTCCCAGATGCAGCAGGGCGGCCAGGAGCCCGGTACCCGGGTCAAAGATCAGGTGGTGCAGCACCCGGGCGGTGAGATTGCGCATGCGACCGCCGAATTCAGTGTGGCGCAACTGGAAGAGGGTGTGCATCTGACAACTGGAGGCGCCCAGCAGGCCGTACTCTACTGCCATTCTGCCGGCCAGCACGTCCCCCGTCGCAGAGATGGGGGGTACGGCGCGCTGCAGCGCACCGCGGTCTACGGCCGCCCACAGGGCCGCGAGGCCCTCCAGATTGCGCCGGCTCAGATCCGGCCCCCCATAGGCTACTCCCCGTTTTCCCTCGAACTCTCGCTCCGGGTCGAACAGGCGGTTGGCATACACCACAAACGCTACCGGCCCCTCCGCCTCGTCCGCCAGGACACGCAGCATCTCTACCTGGAAATCCAGATCAAACCGCGTGTTCATCAGCTTCATTCCCAACGCGACTCCGGGGGTTGTCCCGTCCGGCAGCGGCAGCGCGGCTGCCGCTACGAGTCCGGGCACGCGCCGCAGCCAGAGGAGAATCTGTTCCTGCTCGCGGCTCCGGTCGTCCCCGGCCAGGGTGGGGCTGAAATCCTTTTCGAGTGGGAGCGGCCCGGACCGGCGCGCGTTCCAGACGGCCTGCAGCGCGCGGGTGGTGTGCTCATATTCCCCGCGGCGGAACTCCGTTTCTCCGGGAGCCGGCAGGTGATATTTCACCGAGGCGGCAATCACTGTCGGGAAGCTGCCCTGGGGGGCAGTGGTCCCAGCCGCGTCCAGTGAGGCGCCGAGAAAGTCGCAATAGCTCTCAAACGATTCGTGCCAGCCCCGGCCCTTCCAGGTGACGGTCCAGCCGGGCGTGCCGTCACTGCCCGCGATCGGCTCCACCCGCATGAGGGTCTCGGGAATCGCCCACTCGGCCATGCTCTGCCCACCCGCCGCGTCCACCGCAATGACTGTCTTCAGCACGACAAACCCGAGCCCGGCCTCCACGTCCTGCTGCACCTGGCGCACGTTGAGCGCAAGTTGCCCGGACGCCTTCCCGAAGGGGTTGGCGATCGGCTGTCCCGCGTACTCGCCGGCCAGATCCACCCCGTAATTGTCGAGACAATGGGCCCGGAGGTCCGGGGGCAACTGCTCGCAGCACGCCTCGTAGTCTGCTTCCAGGCGCCGGCGCTCCTCTTCCGAAAGGTGGAGCGTCTCCGGCAGGAGGAAGGGTCGCTGGAGGATCATGCCTGGGCGAACACCTTCGCGCGAAGCGGTGTCTGGATCTCGTAGATCGAGCCTGCCCTCGCGTGCTTGGGCAGCGGGAGCCGGATGTCCATCTGCTTCACGCGATAGGTGGTGGTGGGCCCGCCGCGCCAGATTTTCGCATTGAACGCGTCGAGGTCGGAACTTCCCAGCACGGGAAATGCATCCACTGCCGCCAGTTCCAGAAGGAACAGCCGCCGAGGCCGGGTAGACACGTTCTGTGCCGAGCCGTGCAGAGTGCGGCAGTGATGGATGGTGATGCCTCCCGCATGCACCGGCACCGGGACGGCGTGCGAGAGATCCACCCCCTCGTGGCGGGGATCAATCGCCCCGACGAAGACTCCGTCCTGGTGATGGTCCATGATCGGCCCCAAATGCGAACCCGGAAGCATCAGCATGCAGCCGTTTTCCTCCAGGCAATCGTCCAGCGCGATCCCAACGGCGAGCAAATCATCGTTGGTGTGGGGATAGAAGGCAAAGTCCTGATGCCACTGCACCGGGCTGCCGTACTCGGCCGCCTTCATGTTCAGCTTCGAACCGTGGAGCCGAATCTCCGGCCCAAGGAGACAGGCGACCGTATCCAACAGCCGGTCCGACCGCGCCATTTCCTCAAACACCGGATGCAGGGCGATCGTGTTTTTCAGACGCCGGACGCGGGGCTGCTCCGCCGTGTGCCCGGGCTCCAGGTCATAGATGTCGTTGTGGTCGGTGATCTCGCGGGAACGCTCCACGAACTCCTCGACCACCGCGCCCACTGCGGCGATCTGTTGCGGAGAGAAGACTCCCTCCACCGAAAGGAAGCCGTTTTGCTGGTAAATTTCGATCTGGCTCTGAGACAGCATTCGCGTACCGGGAGCAGAGGAAAGAGTCGTGAGGAGAGAGTGCAGGAACTACTCGTTTCTCATTTCTCTCACCTCACTTCTAGTATTCGTGGATTTCCATGCTCGATCCTTCGCGGTCTGCGCCCATTGGTTCGGAGCAACCGCCCAGGTGGCGGGCGAGGAACTCTTCCATGACTGCGTTGAACGACAGACGGTTCGGCGGGCGCACGAAGCCGTGGCCCTCATCGGGATAGACAACGTAGGTCACAGGGATCCCCCGCTCACGCATGGCTTCCACGATCTGATCCGACTCGGCTCGGGTGACCCGGGGATCGTTGGCGCCCTGCCCGATCAGGAGTGGACGGCAGATCCGGTCTACGTAGGTGAGCGGCGAACGAGAGGCGAGAAACGCTCGCCCTTCCTCGGTATCCGCGTCGCCGATCCGATCCGTCAGCAGCGGCATGATGGCTGCCCAGTAGGGCGGGGCGTTGCGCAGCAGCGTGAGGAGATTGGAGGGCCCCACGAGACTGACTCCGCAGGCGAAGCGATCGGGTGTGCGGGTCAGACCGGTCAGGGCTGCGTAGCCGCCATAGCTGCCCCCGGCAATGGCCACCTTTTCCGGGTCCGCAATCCCGGACGCCACGGCCCAATCCACTACGTCCAACAGATCGTCCTGCATGCCGGCCCCCCACTCCCGGTTGGCCGCATTGAGAAAGCCCTTCCCAAACCCCGTCGAACCCCGGTAGTTCACGGAGAGCACGGCATAGCCCCGATTGGCCAGCCATTGGTGGATGGGATTGTATTGCCAGGTGTCCCGGGACCAGGGGCCTCCATGCACCCACAGGACGAGCGGCACGGGTTGCCGTGGCCGGTCCCGCCCCGGCTCGGTGTGCAGCGGAGGAAGAGTCAGGTAATTCACCAATGAGAGGCCGTCCCGAGCCCGCAGCACCACCGGGTGCATGGGCGCCAACGGCACGCGCAGCAGCGCTTCACGGCTGGTAAAAAGCGGAGTGGTCGCTCCGGTATTGCGATCGTGCCGGAGGTAGGCCACGGGACCGTCCGGCTGATTATCGGTGATGATCCAGGTTCGGTCATCCAGGGTCCGGGCATGGATTGTGAAATCCCCACGCGCCGCCTCCCGCACCGCGGAGAGAGCGGACGCCACTTCCGGATCCAGCGCGTGCCACTCACGCCGGGTGTAGTTGGCGGACACAGCCTGGATGTGATGCCGGGTCGGGTGGATCATGATCTGGTCCAGATCCGCCCGGGGGTCATCGGCAAGAAACTCGTCGGCGCCCGTTTCCAGATGGATCCGCTTGAGTACGGCCCGGTCGCGCCCGCGGCTGTCCAGCAGGTACACCCATTCCTCACTGTCGTCAAATCCAAGCACGTGCGTGGTGAGGACATCCTCGGGCGAAACCACCAGGAACGGCTCCACTCCCCCATCGGCCCGCACTCGCTCGATGTGGAATGCATGGTCGGGGCCGAATCGGGAAGCCAGACACACGCGCAGAGAATGGTCTGCCGTCACCGCAGCATAGCCGTGGTTCTCAAACATGAGCTCGCGGTGCCCGGTTTCCAGATTGAGCCGGTAGTAATCGTACAGCCGTGGATTACGGTCGTTCAGACCGATCAACACCTCTCCCGGCCTGCGCGGGCTGACGGCGTGAATGAGCGCGCGCACCCGGGGCAATGGCGTCAGATCCGCTGCTTCCCCGTCCGGAATACCGGCCCGGTACAGGTGAAAGTTCTCGTCCCCATTCCTGTCCTGCACATAGAGGAGGCTCCGACTGTCCAGCGCCCAGTGATAGGACTGGATGCCGCGCCCCCGGTCGTGGGTCAACGGCCGTGCCTCGGACAGGGCATCCGCAGGCGCGACCCACAGGTTCATTACACCGCCAACCGGCGCCAGATAGGCAATCCAGACCCCATCCGGGCTGATCTTGGGCAGCGCCCGGTCGGGATTGCCGAACAAGGTAGCGCGAGCAATGAGCGGCACGGCGGCCGCAGGAAGATGGGGAGAGTCGAGTGGGGAGAGCGGAGGGGAAGCACAATCCGGGGGCGGGGTGACGGACCAGAACGGGCTGCGAACGAACATGCGGGTGCGGTTTCCTTGGCGACATTTGTTTCGTGCATGAGACCCCGACGACCGTTGGACGTTTCGGTGCGAAGAATTTCCGCAGGAGTTCGCTCGCCCCGCCGGGAACGAGAGGAGCAACGGGCGATCCCACACCGGCGCCCGCAGAGGAGAGACAGGATGCCGTTTCCCGTGGTCCAGGTCGGCGGGACGCCCTACGAAATGGGCCTGCAGCATGGCCGCCAGGCGCGAGAGCAGGTGCGCGCGTTCGTCGAGCACGTGATCCGCGCCGCGCGACCTTCGGTGGAGTGCCCCGCCGACACGCATCGTGAGCGCGTCCTGGGGGGCGCGGCGCAGTTTCTCCCGTGGTTCGAGGCGCACGCACCGGTCTTGCTGGATGAAGTCCGCGGGCTCGCCGAGGGAGCAGGGCTTTCCTTTGCCGAAGCCCTCCTGCCGCAGATCCGGGGGGAAATTGCCCCGCTGGTCCGCAATGAAGGCTGCACTACCTTCGCCGTCGCCGCCGAGCAGACAACGACCGGCGGCCGCCTCATCGGGCAGACCTCCGACATGGAACGCGCGATGGAAGACTACTTCCTGGTCTTGCATGTGCTCCCGAGTCAGGGGCCGCGCCTGCTGATGTGGACCTTTGCCGGCCAACTCGGCTACCACGGGGTGAGCGAGTGGGGGGTGGCGCACTTCGCGAACTCGGTCTCCGGTGGGCCCGCGTCCCCTCGCGGGATCCCGGGCGGGGTGCCGCACTATCCGCTGAAGCGCCGCCTCTACGAATGTCGGACGCAGGCAGACGTCCTCGCGCTGTTCCACCAGATCCCGGTCTGCTCCAGCGGCAATTACATGCTTTCGGCCGGAGGGGGCTGCACCGGTGACGCGGCGTCCGTCCCGGCGATCTTCGATGTGGAAGCCACGCCCGCCGGCCCCGCGCTGTTGGAAGACTCAGCCGGGGAGGGCTTCCTCGTCCACACGAACCATTTCCTCTCCCCCTGCTTTCGCACGGCGGAAACGGACCGAGCGGCGCTCCCTGATTCCTTTCCACGGCTCGACCGCATGACCTCCCTGCTGCAGGAAGCACGCGGGAAGATCGGCGTGGACAGGATGCGCACATTTCTGGCCGACCACGCCAACCACCCCTGCAGCATCTGCCGGCACGAAGGGGACGGCGAGGGCCGGATGGTCACCGTCGGCGGTTTGATTGCAGAGCCGGACGCCGGCCGCCTCCACGTGTCGCGCGGCAACCCCTGCCGGGGGGACTGGAGCACCTATTCGGTGTGAGTTTCGGATCAACGCCGCCCGTGGCGCTGGACATGCCGCCAGCCGCGAAATGCCGGGGGCTTCGTCTTCGGCTTCATGCGGCGGCGATACTCCAGTGCCAGGCGGATCCGCTCCGCATAGCTCGGGTGTGTGTCGAAAAAGAGGCGGCTCCAGGCACTGGAGTCCGTGTCCTCCAGGTTCATCTGGCGGAGTTTGTGCATCACCGAGACGTAGTTCTCCACGTCTCCGGTGACGGCCAGCGCGTAGCAATCCGCGTCCCGCTCGTCCTGCCGCGCTTCTGCATACAGCAGTGGGGAGATCGCCGTTGCCAGGGCCAGGGTAAGGCCCGCCAGCAGGGGGAACCCGGCCAGATCGTGTATCTCCGCCAGCCCCACACGCGGAGCCAGAAACTGCATCGAGAGCAAAGCGAGGGCTCCGGCCAGCACCTGCACCGAGCCCAGCATCAGCTTGCGCTGTGCCTGCGCCACCCCGGCTGCCGTCCGCGATTCGAGGTGTTCCCGATCGTAGAGGTGTCCGAACTCGTGTGCGATGACGATCCGCTCTTCGCCGTCGGAAAAAGCCTCGATCAGCGTGTCGGTGACGTAAATGGCCGATCGTTTGCCCCGGAGTTGAATCCTGGCTTCCGCCCGCCGGGTCCGGTGGCTCACCTGCACTTCGTAAACCGGGAGCGTGGTCTTGCCGAGACCGGGCACGGTGAACGTCTCGTTCCGGAGAAAACGCACCGGATAGAAGCAGTTGAGCAGGCGCTGTTCGAGCGTGTGCAGCAGGAAGGGGCGCACGAGCAGAAAGACCACGCACCAGGCCGGGAAAAGATAGGGCCACCAGCGCAGGGTATCCGCCACCGGCAGCAGGAGCGCGGCCACCACCACCCCGAACAGGGCGGAACGACAGAGCCATTGCCAGAACCACGCCGGAAACGTCTCGAAACTCAGGCCGAAACGGTGCTCCAGCCAGAACTCGTTGAGCAATTGGACGGGAAACAGGGCGGCCCGCGTCAGGACGCCGATCATCACCAGATAGGCGAGATGTTGCAGCCAGAGCGGCTCACCGGGTGTGGCACAGAATCCGAGGAGCGCGCGCGCGGCCCCGGTCAACGTGAGCAGTGCCAGTACCCCCACCAGCACGCCGAACTCCGTCAGGCAGAGCAGGAACCGCGCCCGCCCGTACCGGCGACTACGTTCCGGATCCGCCGCGGGGGCGATGCCGGGTGCGGGGAGGAGATCTCCCTGACAGGTCTCTGCGCAGGACGTCATTCCGAGAATGTGAGAAATGTCGGACAAAGGCGCCGCCGCGTGAGGGCGGACACGTGGGATGACGTGGAGATGCCGGTTCCTCTCCTGATCGGGAAACGGCGGCGGTGCAGCCGCACTCAGGTGTCTTGATAGTGTCGCACTTTGTGTGTGCCTGCGTCAAATCCGGCCTCACGGGAACGGACTGGGAGGTCCTCCTTCATCCTGCGCAGTGTTTCGATCACCTCTGCGTCCGACGTCGCGTCGAAGTTGACGTACCAGTGCCCGACGGCGCTAAACGTCAGGGGGACAGTGACTGCGATCACTTCATCTGCCAGGCGAGACAGGAATCGCACTGCGTGGGGTGCAGCCACCGGAGCCGCGGCGATCAGCCGGGCCACTCCCGCCGCCCGGAGCGCGTGCAGTGCCGCCGCCACGGTGAATCCGGTCGCCAGACCGTCATCCACCACCAGCACGGTTTTCCCCGCCACCGGCAGCGGAGGGGTATCTCCCCGGTAGAGTGCCTCCCGGCGGCGCAATTCGACACGCTGGCGCTCGGTCTCGGCTTCCACGTACTCCGGCGGGATACCCAGCAGACGCAGGCCTTCCTCATCCAGTTGGGGCGGCGCATCTCCGGCGACGGCGCCGATCGCACATTCCGGCTGGCCCGGAAGGCCCAGTTTTCGGGCGACAATCACGTCGAGCGGGGAGCCGAGCGCGCGGGCCACTTCTGCGGCAACCACGACACCGCCGCGTGGCACTCCGAGCACGATGGTATCAGGCCCTTGAAAGTGTTCCAACTCGCGCGCCAGCGCCCGGCCGGCCGCCACGCGATCGGGAAACGGCACATTCTGCATTCGCTGCCCTCGTCCGGGCCGGGCGCGCGGCCCCCCACCCGGATCACTCCACGCAGGTGATCAGCACCAGCGTGCGATCGTCGTAGTCGAAGAAATCGGCGGCTGACTCCTCCGGCCCGAAGAGCCCCTCCACCAATCCCTCTCCGCCCTCTGCTGCCAGCGCCGCGACCCGCTGCAGCAGACCGTCGTACCCGACCCACTCACCGGTGGGTCCGGGCACTTCTATAAACCCGTCCGAGTAGAACAGGAGCCGATCTCCCTTCCCGAGCTTCAGGCGGACTTCCTGATAGATCGGTTTGCGGAAGGCTCCCAGCGGCATCCCCTTCATTTGCAGGAAGAACGGCGCCCCTCCCGCCGGCCAGTAGATCGGGGGAGACTGGCCGGCATTGGTGAGCCGAATCTCCCGCGAGCCGCCGTCCAGAATGCCGTAGAGAGCCGTCACGAACAGGGTCTGTCGCGCCCCGGGTTTCCGGAGACGGCGATACAGTTCCGAATTCGCGGCCGACAACGTTTCCACCGGCGAATCGAGCAGTTGGGCCTGTCCCTCGACCAGCGTGGTGGTCACCGCCATGTAGAGCGCCGCGGGCACTCCCTTCCCCGCTACATCCCCCACCAGTATGCCCAGTTCCCCGGCACCCGTCCGGGAGGGGTGGGCGATCTCGAATACGTTGTACATGTCGCCTCCCACCTCGCGGGAGGGCACGCACCGGGAGAGGATCTCGAAGCACCCGTGGCGGACCCGCTGCGGAGACAGCAGACTGGACTGAATCGAACGGCCAATCGTCAACTCCTGCTGGAGCAGCGCGCGTTGGGCGCGTTCTTCGGCGCTGCGGCGTTCCAATTCGAGTGCCCGTCTCTGTTCAATTTCCAGGGCCTGTGTGCGCTCCACTACGCGTTGTTCCAGGGTGGCATTGGCCACCTCCAGCCGGGTGTTGGCGGCGATCAGTTCCTGCTGCGCCGCCTCGAGCCGGCCGGCCATCCCGTTGAACGCCTCGGTGATGACCGAAAACTCACGCACTTCGGCCGCCGGCAGGCGAAAGGAGAGATCGCCACTGCCGAGCCGCCGGGCTCCTGCGGAAAGACGTGCGAGCGGTTGGGCTCCCAGCCGCAGTGGTAGAATCACCAGTGCCGCCAGAATCGGCACCACCAGGATCAGCACCGGGATGTCTACCCGCGCGTCGAGTAGTCCGAACCCGAGAGTCTCGTCCTCCCGGCGCGCGTGGACCAGCTTCCATTCCGTCGAGCCGACGGGCAACGCCCACCCCACCCAACCCCCGCCGCGAAATGGTCCGTCGCCGCGGGCCAACGCCTCACGCGCCCCGGAATCCCGGAGTACGGCGGCGGCGTCACCCGGCACGGTGCTGCCGCCTAACCGCCCCGCCCCGTCCACCACGAGATTCACCCCGGCGGCCTGACTCTCCCGGGACGGAAGGAACTCCGACAGTCCGGCGGCGAGCACCGAAACAGAGACCAGGCCGCGCACGCCCGACCCCGAGCCGTTGCTTTCGTCCAGAAGAAGCACCGAGAGGCGGGTCCGCTCACGCGCAGGACTCCCGGCCTGGAAGAGGCGCGAGAGGGCGAACGGCTCCTCTGCCGAGAGCCGGGGGAGGGCCGGGGCCCGCGTCAGGTCGGAACCTTCTCGCGGGGAGGCCTGCGCCAGCAGGCCGCGGGTGGGGTCGAAGACCTGGATCGAGCCGAGATCGCTGCGCGCGAGGCGAATCTCCTCCAGCAGCGCACTCGCCTGCGGCGGCGTCAGGTGCCCTGCCACCACCCGGAGGCCCAGAGTGCGAAATGTCCGGGCCAGTTCACCCAAACTGGTGAGGAATGCCTGGGCCGCATCGCGCGCACTGTGCTCGCAGATCCGGTCCGCAAGACGCTGCCGGGTGACCTGTCGCTCGAGTTGATCCACCACACGGGCGGCTACGAGAACGGTCAGGAGCACAGCGAACGCGAACCCGAGACGGCCCGCCAGGGAGGGCAGGCGACGCTCCAGGTAGCTTCCCGGCGGACGCACCGGACCGGAGGTCGTTCCCGATGCCATCGAACGTGGCTCCCTTCCGTACGCAGGCTGCGGCCGCTAGCTGCCCCACCAGTAGTAAAACCACTCCCGAGCTTCACGCACCCGGGGCTCTACTTCCCAGGGGTCCGCCCCCTGGAGGGCAAGCACGAAGGTCCCCGCGAACGCCTGGTCCCGCAGTTCCCCGAGCACGCGCGGCAGACCGACTTCGCCATCCCCCGGCGGCGCCGCACGACCGGAGCGGGAGTCGCTCAGGTATACTACTTTCGGGGTCACGGGTAGCTCGCGCAGTTCCGCCGCCCCCCACCCGGCTGCGTGGGCTGCCGCCGGATCCAGTGCCGGTCGGAAGCGGTCGGGTAGGCCTGCTTCCCAGAGGGTGCGGAAGTCGGCCGGCGTGGCCAGCAGCGTCTCCCGCCGGTGGCGCAGGCAGATCTCCGCCCTCAGTCCGCCGAGCGCTCGATCCAGAAGGCGGAGGCGTCCGCCAAACGCATCGAGGGAACCGCCGGCCGGCGCGGTGACCACCACGACATCACAATCCAGCGCCCGGCCCAGC
Organism: Actinomycetota bacterium; assembly: GCA_005805375.1. Taxonomy (GTDB): domain Bacteria; phylum Armatimonadota; class SYMT01; order SYMT01; family SYMT01; genus SYMT01. Next base: position 2,280 of record SYMT01000677.1, on the reverse strand, counting down.
GTTGCCACGCGACCGATATGAGCCAGCCCTGCCAGGGCTTCTTCTTCCCCATCGCCGGGAAACTCCCCTGCATCGAGGCACGCAAGTTCCAGATTCTCCGCGCGCAGCCGGGCCCGCAGGGCGTCCTCTTCCGGGAGAGGATCCGACCCGACCGCCAGTTCCACACACCCAAACTCTGCCCAGGCTGCTTTCTGGCAGGCCCGCACCCACGCATCGGCAGGGAAACTGGCTGTCGAACAGGCGAACCGCATGTTTGGACTCCTGCGTTCTTTCGAAGAGCGCCTCCGTCCCGGCGGCCCGGATGTGATGGAGGACGAACGGCGATGGGTGATAGATGAATGGGGAAGCGATTCCGCTCTGACTTCCATCTTCCATCGGAGTGTAGCATGTGCCTCGTGCGACGGTCCCACGCCTGGCCGGCGCTGGTCGGCCTGCTCTGGCTCGGCGGATGCTGGGCGCGAGGCCCCGCGGGTGAGGGCCGGGATCGCACCGGCCCCGGGGCGCGGCGCGCGCAGGCGGTCGTGGTCTATGTATCCCTGGATGAGCCGTATGCGAGCCCGGTGTTCGAGGCGTTCACCCGCGATCTCGGTATCCCGGTGCGCCCGGTGTTCGATTCCGAGGCGCACAAGTCGCGCGGGCTGGCGCAGCGCCTTCTCTCAGAGCGCAACCGACCTCGAGCCGATGTGTTCTGGAGTTCAGAGGTCCTCCAGATGGTCCGCCTGGCCGCGGAAGGTGTGCTGGACCCGTACCGCTGCCCCACCGCGGAGGGGATTCCGGCGCGCTACCGCGACCCGCAGGATCGGTGGGTCGGCTTCGCCGGACGCTTTCGGGTCCTGGCGTGCAATCCACAGCGGCTGCGGGACGAGGGGCTGCCGCTCCCAAAGTCGCTGCTGGAGTTGACCCACCCTCGATGGAAGGGGAAAACTGCGCTCGCGAACCCATTGTTTGGGACGACCACCACAGAGGCGGCAGCCCTGTTCCAGGTGCTGGGCCGGCGCCGAGCGGAGGAGTACTTCCGCGCCCGCGCGGCGAACGATCCCCGCGTCGTGGACGGCAACAGCCCGGCCGCGGAGGCGGCCGCACGCGGCGATGTGCCGGTCGCCCAGACGGACACGGATGACGCCTACGTCCGCCAGGCGGGCGGAGCCGCGCTTGAGGTAGTCTTTCCCGATCAGGACACGCTGGGTGCGCTCCTGATCCCGAATACCGCCGCCGCAATTCGCGACGGACCCTCGCCCCAACTGGCACGCCAGTTTCTCGATTACCTGCTGCGCCCGGAAACCGAACTGATGCTGGCTGCCCTCCCTTCTCGCCAACTCCCGCTCCATCCGGGTCTGGAAGATCGTCTCCCAGCGACCGTCCGTCCCCTCGCCCGCGTCCGGGTGATGGATGTGGACTACTCGCGGCTGGCGGAACAGCACTGGGAAATGGATGCCCTGCTCCGCGAACTCTTCCTTCGGTAATTACTTTGCAAAGCCCGAAATGGGTGCGAAAATGGTTGGGCGCACTCCCGGCGGCGGTAGTGGTCCTGGCCCCTGTGGTGTGGCTGGCAGGCACGCTGCTTGGACCGGGCCCAGTACTTTCCTGGGACTCCACGTCGGCGCTGTTACTACAGCGCAGCGTGGGGCTTGCAGGAGGTGCCACCGGAGTCGCCCTCTTAGTGGGAGCGCCCTGGGGCTGGTGGGCCGCAAGACGCCGGCTGCCGATCGGGGGGCTGCTGGGCCGGACACGGTTCTGGCCGCTGCTGCTGCCTCCTTACGTTCTCGCTCTCGCCTGGAATTTGCTTCTGGCGCGCGACGGGCCGATCCAGTCCGGGCTCCGCGCAGTGGGAGCGTCGCCGCTGCCCTGGGAAGCGTTCCGCAACCCGGGTGTGGTGCTCTGGACCCTGGCTGCGCCCGGTGCTGCCCTCTGCGCGTGGTTCGCCACGCTGGCCGCCCGCAGCGTGACCGCGGAACTCGAAGACGCCGCGCGCCTGGAACTGCCGGAAGGGCACGCGGCGCTCTGGGCGGCCCTGCCTGCGCTGACCCGCACTCTGGCGGTCGCGGCACTCCTCGTCTTTCTCATCGCCCTGGCCGAATTCGGCGCCCCCAACGCTCTGGGGCTCCCTACCTACCCGGTCGAGATCGTCAACCGTTTTCAGATAGACCGCGGCGCCGCCGGCGCGGTCCGGTTCGCCTGGCCGCTCCTCGCCGTGACCGTCCCGCTGTCATTGCTGCTTGCCCGCCTGCTCAGCGTCCTGCCCGTCGCTCCGGAAGGGGACACCCCACCGCGGACTCTGAG
>SYMT01000676.1 GCA_005805375.1 Actinomycetota bacterium | reverse complement strand
GGAATATCACCGCGACTTCCGCGACGGCCGCGATATTCGTACGGGTACGTCGCCGGACTTCCTTCACTGGAAGGAGCCCGCATTCCTCGCCTACCGCCCCAACCGGATGAGCGAGTTGTACACCAATCAGGTGATCCCCTACTACCGGGCGCCGCACCTGTTCCTCGGGTTCCCCACCCGTTACCTCGACCGGGGCTGGACTGAGTCGGCGAAGGTGCTTCCTCGCCCCGCCTACCGCCGGCTGCGCGGCAGCAAGTCTCCTCGCGAGGGAACGGCCCTGACCGACGGGATGTTGATGAGCAGCCGCGATGGGTCGCAGTTCGATGTCTGGCCGGAGTCCTTTCTGCGTCCCGGGCTGCGGGGAGCGGACAATTGGTACTATGGGGACAATTACCAGAACTGGGGCCTGGTCGAAACCCGGTCCTCGATCGAAGACGCCCCCGATGACATCTCCATCTACGTGACCGAACGCACGATGCAGGACCGGGCTGGAGTGCTCCGGCGCCACACGCTCCGGATAGACGGTTTCGTTTCCGCCTGGGCTCCTCTGGGCGGGGGTGAACTGGTCACGAAGCCGCTTGTCTTCACCGGCAGGCACCTGATCCTCAACGGATCCACTTCCGCCGCCGGCGGCATCCGGGTCGAGGTTCAGGAAACAAACGGACAGCCGGTAGAAGGATGTGCTCTCGGTGACTGCGATGTGTTCTACGGGGACTCGCTGGAGCGAGTGGTATCCTGGAAGGGCAAGCGTGACGTGGGCAGGTTCGCGGGCAAGGAGGTCCGGCTCCGAGTCGAACTGCGGGACGCGGACCTGTTCTCATTCCGCTTCGGCGAACCAGACGTCCCCACCGTCCTTCCGTGAGGCGGGATCGGCAGCCCGCTCGGCGACGAAATGGCGGGGCCCGGTTCGGCAGCACCACCGCTCTGTCCCACCCCCGACGAAACAGAACTCCCGCACCCAGACCTATTTCCCCTCTCCCCGTGCCGGACCCTCGATCAGGAATGAAAGGCAACGATGCGCAGCTACATCGAAACGTTTGACCACGGGCCGGGCGGCTGGTTCGGCTGGCTGGACAACGCCCGTGGCCCCCGGCCGCTGGAAGTGGGGGAGAGCAGCGTCCTCTCCCGCAGCCCCTGGTGGATTGACTACAACCACGCGCCTCCCGGAGCCGGCTACATGCACCTGCTCTTCATGCTCTTCACGAGCGGCTCGCCAGGCGAGCACCACCGGGAAGTCAGCGGAGAAAACCACTTCGTGGCCGGAGACCTCGGCACTGATTTCACGAACGCGCGGATGACCGTCCGCCTCCGGGGCGAACTGCTCGATCGCGGCACCCAGCTTCTGCTCCTGTGCCAGGGAGTCCATCAGGGGATCTGCACCGGGTGGCTCCTGACCGGGCAGCCACTGGCGGTGACGCCGGATTGGTCCGAGCAGACCGTAACCCTCTGCGACGATGAGGCCCGCTGGACCTGCCTTGGGAGCCGTCATGATCGGACCGACTACTACGGCCGCACACCACTGCGGACGGTGCTGCGCGACGTGAATGCCGACATCCTGCTCGTGCTGTTCCCGCTCGAAATCGCGCCGATGGGACCATTGAGCGGCGACCCCGACTTGCTGCGTCCCGAACGGGACTACCCGGTATGGCGCAGCCGCCTGCCCGAAGGCTACGTGATGCTCGACGACGTACGGATTGATTTTCCCTGAGGGTGGTTCACGCCGGCGAAGCGAGGCGAGAAATGCCCAGGCTGACCGACCGAGAGAAGTGCCTCTTCGACCTTCACCCTGGTTTCTTGGCCGGTGCTCGGCGGCGGGGGCCATTGGGGGAAGCGGGTATGCCGGCCGGCGGCAGCCACGGTTCACAGCGTTTCACACTGACTCCGCCCTGCGGACCGATCGTGAACTCTGCGCCCAGCATCCGCGCCAACAGCGTGAGCGTGGCCAGCGTGGGGACCTGACCGCGCTCGATTCGCGCCACCTGCGGCTGCTTTACCCCGAGTGCAACCGCCAACTCGGCCTGCGTCAGCCCACGCGCCTCGCGCAGCCGGGCGAGCTCGATGGCGAACCGGGCTTCTTCCTCCGCCTTCGCCAACCCCTCGGCAAAGGTGGGGTCCGCCGCAATCTCCTCGGCAACGAAATCATCCAGGGTATATTCGTCCATGGGGCGCTCCTTTCGGTTACAGCTTCCCGGCGGCGTACAAGGCGCGGAGTTCCGCCACCCGTGTCTGGGCAACTTCGATATCCGTATCTTTGGTCCGGTGGCGTTTCTTGGTGACGGCAGGCACCACGTAGATGGTGTCTTCGATGAGGAAGAAGTAGAAGAACCGGTGCTCGGTGCCGCCCCATTCCGGACGCAGTTCCCACAGGTCGTCCACGACGCGGGCAGCGATATTCGCCGGCAAGTTGGGACCCTCTTCCGCCAGGCGGCGCAGGTACGCCACACACTTCTGGCGCGCTTCCATCGAAAGACTCTTGAGAAACTCGCCGGCGGGCTTCTCCCCACGGGCATTCCGGTAGAAGACTACCTTTCGAGGCATGTCTTTAGTATATCGCCGACGTTATAAGAAATGTCGCCCAGAGCACGATCACGGGCCTACCGCGTTCCCAGCCAACAGTCCCGCGCCCACTGAAGCAACGCCCAACCGTGCGCGTGGTCCCAGGCATCGAGCGCCTTGATGACGGCGACCCGTCCGCAGGCCCAATTCCGGCGTGAGCCACGCTCCTCCAGGACAAGGCGCGCGAACGAGCGCGCGCCGGAGCCGGCATCACCGGTGGCGCGTCAGGGCCAGCGCCGACAGGCGCCGGGAGGAGGCTGGGTGCAGGGCGGCCCGCGACTGCCGCCTCACAGGTCTCCACCAGGTAGTCCCAGAGCGAGCGCCGCTGGAGGGCAGCGCATCCCACCGTCAGCATCCGTTCCGCATAGTGCTGGCCCCGCGCCGCCCGGTGCCCAGAGCTGCCTTTTCGCCGCTGAACCGCCGTCCGCAAGTGCCGTTCCACCCGGTTGTGCGTCTTGTTCGCCGCCTTCCGCCCGCGCCCGGATCCAGCGGAGTTCTGCGTATGCAGCCCTGAACTTGGGTACGCAAAGCGCCGATCCGTGACCCGGGCGAAGTGCGCGAGTCCACTGACGTTGGTGAAATCCCTAAAGTGGATGATAACTTCATGGTATGTTCGCAAGCCACATCCAGCATTGGGTGTGGATCGAGCACATTCCGCAGCGCGACCGCCCCGGGGAGCGTCCGGAAGACTCTGGGCAGGTTTCCTTCACCTGGACGGGGCGGGCTTTCACGGATCCCCCGCAGCGGGTTCTGTCACGCGCCGAGGTCGAGACCCCATCGAGATCCGCACGGCCATGCCGACGATTGAAGAGTTGGAACAGGAGCTCAGCGACGTGGAGAAATGAGGGGCTACCGTGGCCCGGATATCCGCGCGCCCCGCCGCGCCGCTGAACGCGGAACCGCATCGAAGTGAGCCGCGTCGTCAGCCCGCGGGACCGGACGCTCATCAGAGTCCTGGGGTACAACTTCGCTCGTGTCTCGGCCGTAGTGGGGATGCGACCCAGGGACGATGGCGCCAACCGGAAGCTCGGGTGGCGCCGGCTCCAGGTGACGGAGGGGGTCGCGATGATCCGGGGGGACACGGAAGCGCGACGAAGTACGGATTGATTTTCCCTGAGTGTGGCTCAACCAGCCGAGCCGAGGAATGCCCATGCTGACCGACCGAGAGAAATGGCTCTTTGACCTGCACGGATTCCTGCTGCTGAAGCAGGTTGTCAGCCGCGAAGACGTGCAGCGAATGCTGGCACTCGCGGAGGCCTGGCACGCGGTGGAGGACGCCGATCTGCCTACTCCGTTGAGTTCCTATCGCGACAGCGGTACCCGGCCGACGACGCCGCGCTCCATCGTCCGCGTGGAATACGCCGATCCGGTTTTTCAGCGCCTCGCCCTGAATCCGGAAATCATGCGCGTGGTTCTGGCGCTGACCGGCAACGCCCCTCAGTTGCTGCAGCTCGCTCTGACGAAAACGTTTTGCCACAGCGACGACATCCTGTTCCACCAGGGCGCCGTGGGCGGGCTGCGAAACCCGGCCAACGACTATCAGGCCGCCAATGGGGAGATTCTCGCCACGTTTCTCAACGCCGCCGTCTCACTCGTTGACGTACCGCCCGGCGCCGGCGGGTTTGTGTGCGTCCCCGGCAGCCACAAGTCCAACTTTCCTTACCCAAACGACGTAGGCATCTACGATCCCCCGCCTACGGTCGTCAACGTCAACGTGGAGGCGGGAGACTGCGTCCTCTTCACTGAACTGCTCCGGCACGGCGCCCGCCGGTGGACCCTGGAGACGCCCCGCCACACGGTGTTCGTGCGCTACTCCACTTCCTACGCCTCCTGGTCGCCCGGCGCCGGACCGATCGAAGAATACCGGAATGAGCTTCCGGACGAACTCTACGAACTCATGCAACGCGCGGGGTTTCAGAGCCGCAAGCGGGTCGTAGAACGGCTGCTGCACGAGATGGGAGAATGACGAGCGCATGGCTGCGGTAGAGTTGTACCGCAGAGCGCCGGGGACCGAGGAGACCTCGGACCAGTTTCAACGAAGTAACTTGTCCGTATACTGTTGTGTCTCCCACAGTCTTGGGCAAGTTACTTGAGAGGCGCGCAGAGGGCCGGAAGGCGAGCGGCACATGACTCGCGGCGCGCGGCTGCATCCCCTGTCCTCTGCGGTGCACCTCCGGGCGAGTGGGAATCGCGTAGATGTGCTTCAGCAGCCCCTGTCCTCTGCATCCTCGTGGTGCCACTCCGGACGAGTACCGGGTAGATTAGCCGCCACCTTTCTCGTCCGCTATCGTTCCTCAGTGCCTCCGCCGGTGGCGTCACGGACGACGTGTTCCAGGAGCGCGGCTTCCCCCACTGCAAACGCGGCGGCGAGGTTCCCGTTCTGCAGTTCCTCGGCGGTAGGGGCGATCCGGCGCCGGTACTCCTCCAGGGCGCGATCCGGCAGGGGTGAGGCGAGTTCCTTGCGGAGCGCTTCGGCGGCGCCGCAGAGGCGCGCGCAGCGGGAGAGATCGCCGTCCGCGCGGGCGAGTTCCGCCAATGACTCCAACCCGTAGGCAACCCCTCGCAGCTCGCCGACTTCCCACGAGAGACGCAGGCTCTCGCGCGCGTGATTCCGAGCCCGGACCGCGTCACCCCGACGCAGCGCCGCCCGGGCGAGCAGGTTCAGGGTGATCGCAGTGGCGCGGCGATCACCGAGTTCGCGGCGCAGGACGAGGCTCTCGGCAAGGAGCGCTTCCGCCTCGGCGTGCGCGGACTGGTCGAGGGCGAGAAGGCCAAGGTTGTTCAGCACGGCGGCGATGCCCCAGCGATCCCCCCGCGCCCGCCGCAGACGCAGGCTCTCGGCAAAGCACCGGCGTGCCGTGGCGAAATCGCCCCGATCTTGCGCGAGGATGCCGAGGTAGCCCTCCGCCGACGCGATCCCTCCCGGATGCTGCAGTGCGCGCCAGTGTTCCAGGCTCTCCCGGAAGAGCGCTTCCGCCCGCGCGGACCGCCCCTGATCCTTCTCGCGCACCGCCAGGCATCCGAGCGCGTCCGCAAGCCCGGCTCGATCGCCCAGATCCCGGAAGAGGGAAACGGCCTCCTCGCCGGCCGCGCCCGCCGCGGCATAGTCGCCCTGATACAGCGCCAGATAGCCGAGCCAGCCGAGAGCCCGGGCCCGCAGGAGGGGTGCGACCACTCCGGCGGCGCCGGCAGCCGCCAGCGCCCGGCGGAGCCATTCACGCCCCTCGGTGAAATGACCCCGTACCCGCCAGAACAGGCCGACCGCGCACGCCAGACGGAGCGCTTCCAGCCGCACCGTGGGGCTCACCGATGCCGCCTCCCGCAAGGCCCAGGCCAGCGCTCCCCGGATGTTCATCAACTCACGGTCCAGGGCGGCCAGCGCGCCGGCCTGGTTGTTCGTGGAGAGTTCCGGCTCAACGCGCTCTGCCCAACGGCGCAGATACTCCAGCCGGCCCTGCTCCGCGCTCTCCTCCTCCTCTGCCTCCCGCAGCCGGGCGCGTCCAAAGTCCCGCAGGGTCTCCAGGAGCCGAAACCGGGTTTCGCCGGTGCGTGCCGGAGACGCCACCAGCGATTTCCGGACCAGATCGAGGAGGAGGTCTGCGGCCGCCTCCCCCGCGAGTTCGCGCGCCGCCTCCAGGGTCCACCCATCGGCGAAGACGGAAAGGCGTCGAAACAGAAACTGATTGCGAGGCGAAAGCAGATCGTAACTCCAACGGATCGCCGCCTCCAGGGAGCGGTGGCGCAGTTCCCGCCGCGGATCGGCAGGCACGGCAGACGGAGACGCCTGCGCCAGGCGGGCCGCGATCTCTGCGGGGGAGAACGACTCCAGGAGGCCAGAGACGAGTTCCAATCCCAGCGGCAACCCATCCACCCGGCGGCTGATCTCGCCGAGCGCCTGCCGGGTTGCCGCATCGTCCGGGAGGGCGTTCCCGAGCGCACCGGCCCGGGCGCGGAGCAATTCCACCGCCAGGGGTTCAGGCAGCGGGAGCACGCGGTACACCTGCTCCTCGGGCACTCCGAGGCGCTCCCTGCTGGTGGCGACGATCCTTACGTCGGGGCACGCGGCCAGAAGGGCGCGACACAGAGAGGCACATTCAGCGCAGAGATGCTCGCAGTTGTCCAGCACCAACAGGAGCTGCCGCCGGGCCAGATAGGCAAGAAGCCGGGTTCGTTCCCCGTTCGGATCGACGCCAGCGCTGCGCGTCCGCTCCGGCTCGGGGAGCCGGAGGGCGACGGCAATGGCCCGCCCGAGCAGTACCGGCTCGGCGCACTCCGCCAGGGAGACCAGCACGACCCCATCAGCAAACGCAAATGCCTGCTGCCGGCTGAATTCCTGGGCCAGCCGCGTCTTGCCCGCCCCGCCCGGTCCCACCAGCGTGATGAGCCGCGCATCAGCAGCCAGCCGGCTCAACTCCGCGAGGTCCGCCTCTCGCCCTACCAACCCGCTTCCCGGAAGATGCGGAGTCCCGGCAGTCCGATGGGGAAGCTCCGAGCTCCGATACAACGCCCCCGGACCCCGGTTCGGAACCGCCAGGCTCCGGAAGAGATCCGTCGTTTCCTGGTGGGGCGTGCCTCCGGCATCCTCTCTGAGTCGCCGCCGCAATTCCTGGTAGACCTCGACTGCCGCCTGCCCCTCACCCCGCCGGCCGAGGAGCCGCATCAGGCGGCGGGCCGTCATTTCGCGCTGGGGATCGGCCGCCAGGGCCCGTCTCAGATGGGTAAGGGCGAGATCCAGGTCCCCGGCCTGCTCGGCCTGAGCGGCGAGTGCGTCCAGCGCGTTCAGCCACGCGGAGCGCCTCGCCTCGCGCGCCTCGACCGCCCAGGGTTCATGGCAGCCTTCACACAGCGGTCCGCGATGCATCACGACGGCGCGCGCGAGCAGCGCCGGTGTACCCTCGCGCACTGCGCGGTCAAACTCCAGCACGTCACACTCCAGGCCGTCCAGGTCCAGGCCGAGCCACCGGTTGCCGCGACCCACCAGGCGGGACGCATCCGGCCCGAGCGCCAGCCGTACATCCGCCAGCCGCTGGCGCAGACTGGTCAGCGCCTCGGCCTGAAGACTCTCCGGCCACAACGTCTCCGCGAGCCCGAGGCGAGACACCTCCGCCCCGCCGCGGAGTATGAGCAGCGCCAGCAGCCAGCCCGCCTTCGCCGTGCGCGGCGAAGGCAGCGTTTCGCCGTCTCGCCGGAGTTCCAGCGGGCCGAACAGCAGAATGCGAAGAGACATCGTTTCGCGGAAGAATGCGCGTGGCGCGAGCGTGGTCGTTCCAGAGAGGAGTACACCCGGGGACTCTCACGTTTCCACTGCCGGCACGCGGCGTGAGCGCGGCGTTGTGACCGATGGCGACGTCCGGACGACACTCACGGTACGCCTTTCGCTGCCCACAGTCCGCCATTCCTCCTTATGCGGCGCCCGCCGGCAGGAACCGGGTGACGCACGTGGTGAATGGAAGAGAGAATATTAGGAAAGAGGAGCCGCCGAGTGACCGGCGGCGCCGCTCATTCCCATCCCCGCTCGCCCGGAATTGCACCGCAGAGAACACAGAGAGACGCAGAGGACAGGCGTTGCAGAAGCACATCGCGAGCCGTTTGCCGGTCGCCACGTCGGTCCTCTGCGCGCCTCTGCGTCCTTTGCGGTACACCTGTACCATCACCAACCACTCGCCGTTCGCCGCTGGGACCACTTGCTTACGCGCGTGGCTCGGGTACGGGGGCGGAACACTCGCCGTTCGCCGTTCGCCGCTGGGACCACTTGCTTACGCGCGTGGCTCGGGTACCGGGGCGGACCACTCACCGTTCGCCAATTCTTCCCATGATCCCCATCGCCAATCCAACGTCTCGCGTTCGTTTCGGACATTCCCGGGTGGAGATTACGCCTCCAGTCGGTATCTACCACCGCATGTGGGGCGCCGCTCGCCATGACCGCGCCACGGGGGTGCATCGTCCGCTCTTCGCCGATGTGCTGGCCTTCCAGCCGCTCGATGCCTCCGAGCCGCCGGCGATTCGCGCGCTCCTGGACAGCGTCGGCGTGGCCCGCACCCAGTATGACTCCCTGGTCTCCACTCTCGCCGCAGGGGCGGGTACCGGCGAGGAGCAGGTGGTGGTCACGTTTTCACACAGTCACTCCGCAGGCTTCTATGTGCCGGATCGGGCGGAACTCCCCGGGGGCGAGTTGATCGCACCGTTTCTGACGGAACTCTCCGCCCGCCTGCGTGCAGCCGCCGGGCAGGCCGTCAGCGACCTGAAGGACGCGGTCATTCAGTATGGGACCGGTCGCTGTTCGATGGCGGCGAACCGCGATTTCCGCGATGTCGAACGCGGGATCTATGCCTGCGGCTTCAACCCGGCCGGGACACCGGACCAGACGGTCGTTGCCGCCCGCATCATCCGTCCGGACGGCGTCCTGCGAGCCACGCTGGTGAATTACGGCTGCCACCCCACCACACTGGCCTGGGAAAACACCCTGCTGAGCCCGGACTATCCCGGCGCCACCCGAGAGGTGGTGGAGGCAGCAACCGGGGCTCCGTGTGTGTTCGCGCTCAGTCCTTGTGGAGATCTCGGGCCGCGCCACGGACTCGTCGGCGACCCGGGGGTGGCGGATCAGAACGGCCGCCAGCTCGGGTACGCGGCACTCGAGGTGCTGGAGAGCCTGGATCCGCCCGGCGCCGACTTCGCGTACCGTGGGCCGGTCATCTCCGGCGCCACGCTGGGGGACTGGCGGCCCGCGCCGCAAGAGGCACCGCGGGTCGCAGCCACCCAGGCATATGCCGCCGCAAAGTTCACTGTGGATCTCCCGCTCAAGAGCCTTCCTACTGCGGCGGAGCTGGAAAGTCGGCGGCGCGACTGGGAGCAGCGCCAACGAGACAGCGACGCGGCCGGTGACACAGCCGCTGCGCGCGATGCGGGCGCGCAGGCCGAACGGGCACGGCGCTGGCTCGGTCGCATCGCCGACCTCCCGCGCGACGGCCTCTATCCGGTGACCGGTTCCTGTTTGCGCCTGGGGGATGCCGCCTGGGTCACCTGCGGCGGGGAACCCTATAGCGAACTGCAGACCGCACTGCGGCGACGATTCCCGAACCTCACGCTGATCGTGTCCCCGCTCGCGGGGGCGCTCCAGGTAGCCTATCTGCTGCCGCGAGACCGCTACGGTCTGGGTCTCTATCAGGAAGAGCCCTCGCCGCTGGCCCCCGGATGTCTCGAGGCACTCACCGACGCGCTCGAGGCGAAGCTGCGGAGATTGCTCTGAGTCTCCGGCGGCGGGGCTACGGCTTGCGGAGCTCGAAGCGATCTACCTCGCCGCGGCCCACGGCTTTATGGCGGAGCACCAGATGTCGGCCTTCGATCCGCAGTTCCGTCAGGCCGTGCTTCTGGTTGAAGAACACCGCGCTGTAGTCGTGGGGGTGCCGGTGGGCGTAAAGTCCGGCGCCCCCGTTTCCGCTGACGACATAGGTGACGCCGTCCAGGGGGCGGGTGCGCTCGTACGCGTGGTCGTGGCCGGCAAACACGATGTCCACCTTCGCCCGGGTGAAGAACGGAACCATCACTTCCTTCATCTTGAGGTCCTCGCCGTGGGCCGCGGAGCTGTACGGCGGGTGGTGGAAAAACACGAACTTCCATACCTGCTGTGACGCGGCCAGATCGCGCTCCAGCCAGGGTCCAATCACTCGCTGCAAGGTAGCGCGGCTCGCATTGCTGTCCAGCGACACGAAATGGGCGTTGCCCCAATCAAAGCTGTAGTTCCGGCCACCCTGCAGGCCCGCGGGACCGTTCAGCGGCACATCGAACACTGCCAGCGCCGCGGCCCCGTCCTTCGCACCGACGTCGTGGTTGCCGAGGGCAGGCCAGAACACCTTGTTGCGCAGCGAGCGGCGATACGGCTCGAAGAAGCGCAGATCGTAGTGTTCTTCTTCGCCCCGCCCGTAGATCATATCCCCCGCGAGCAGCACGAAGTCCGTGTCGGACCGTTCCAGGAGTCTCGCCACCCCCATCTGCCCGGCCGTCCCCTGCCCGAAATCCCCCATCACAGCGAAAGAGAACGACTGCTCCGGGCCGGCCACGGCGCGGAAGGAATAGTCACTGGAAGCCCGCTCATCGCGGAACCAGATCGAGTAGCGATAGGTAGTCCCGGGACGCAGCCCGGTCAGACGGGCGCGGTGCTTGCGGCCCTGGAATTCGCAGTCCACCTTTCGTGCGGTCTCCCCGTCCGCAGCGAACTGCACAGACGAAGGGCCGAGCCGGTCCAGTTCCCACCGGAGATCTACCTGCCCGGACACGGCATTCTGCAGATACGGTCCGCGGAGACACCGGGCCGCATATCCGGGCCGCGCCAGCGCCAGGAACAGCAGGAACACGAGCAAGACGACCAGTCGTGGTTTCATCCCGTGGTATTCTCCCCGGTCACTCCGAGCCGCCGCAGGGCCGACTCGCACACTCGCTTCACGTACTCGGAACGGTCGCGGAGCCCGCCGCGAAACTGGGAAATTGCCGGCCGAGCCTGCTCCCCAATGCCCCCGAGTACCAGCGCGGCGTGCAGGCGGGCACTGTCCGACGGGTTCCGCATCTCCTTGACAAGCACCGGTACCGCCGCAGCCCCCTCGCCGAGGTCACACAGCGCGCGGGCTGCCGCGATGCGCACGACCGCCGCGCCATCGGAGAGCAGAGGGCGAAGCGCCGTTCGCGCTGGCTGCCTGGCGTCATCCCCCTCGGCAAGCGTATGGATGCGCACGACCGCCCAGTAGCGCACCGGCGCCTCCGGATCTCGCAGCGCGGAGTAGCAGCGCGAGAGGGCACTCGCCCCTTCGACGTCCAGATCCCGGAACTCGCGCAGTCGCCGCAGCACGCCGCTCCGCGCCAGCGCCGCCGGCCATTCCTCGCGCAGCGGCCCACCCGTCTCGCCCACACCGGCCGACCGCGGCGGGGCGGGGGCATCCCCTGCCTGCCAGCCGGCCTCCGGGCTATCCCGGAACCCCGTGCGACTCGCCTGCGCCCGGAGCCGAAGGCCGGCGGCCACCTGGATCGGGCCGGAAAGCAGCCGCCAACGGGCCTCCGCTCCCGGATGCAGGGTCCAGAGCACCGACGCCCCCGGGGTGGCGGAGGTCACCCGGACCCGCGCACCATGTTCGCTCGTGGAGAGAAGGGCGAAAGTGGGCGTTGCCGCCTGCGCCGGTTCGTCACCCTCCCGCTTCAGCGCGTCGAACTCCGGCTCCGGGATCAGCCCCACATCGCGGGTTTCGGCCATCCAGTCTCCCAGCGCCCGCCGCATCCGCCGCAGCACCACACGGTGTGCCGGATCCTGCGCCAGGTCCCGCACCTGATGCGGATCCGCCCGGCAGTCGAACAGCTCCTCCACGGGCTTCCGTGGCCGGAAGTGCAGCGCCGCCGATCCGGTGAGCTGTCCCGCCGCCGCCAGGCGCCTCCACTCCCTCATCGTGGGCATCTCGTTCATGTAGGCGATGTCCTGGCTGTACGGCATGTGCGGCATGAAGTTGCGGATGTAGCGGTAGCGGTGATCGCGCACGCTGCGGATCAGGTCGGGCGCCTCGTCCATTCGATCCCGGTGGGCGTAGACGTAGCGACGCGCCTTCGGGCTGCGCACTCCCAAAAACGGCTGCCCCTGCATCGCGCGCGGCACGCGGATCCCCGCCAGGCTGAGCACTGTGGGGGCGAAGTCTACAAACGATATCAGTTCGTTGCGGGTACCGCCGGGATGCCAGTCTTCCGGGCGACCAGGGCTCGCAATGGAACGGAGACGCTCGGGCGCACGAATGATCAGCGGAACATGCGTCCCGGAGTCATAGACCCACCGCTTTGCCCGCGGCAGGCCGCGACCGTGGTCCGACCAGAACCAGACGATGGTGTTGTCCGCCAGCCCATCGTGCTCCAATTGCGCAAGAAGTGCGCCCACCTCGCGATCCATCAGCGTGATCAGATCCTGATTGCGGGCCCAGTCGCGGCGCACGGCGGACGTATCCGGGTAGTACGGGGGCAGCACCGCCCGCGTTGGGTCGTGACGTTCGCCCGGTCCGAGCGTCGCGAGGCGGCGGAGGAGTTCGGGAGCACTCGATCGCACCTGGCTCTCGTGCGTGGTGGTGATGTTGAACACGGCAAAGAAAGGCTGCCCGGGAGCCCGATTGCGCCAGTGGGCCCGGTTGCTGCTCTCATCCCACGCGGCACGCGGCGGCGGGAACTGGTAGTCCGTCTTCACGTTGTTCGTGCAGTAGTACCCTGCTTCGCGGAGATACTCCGGGAAACAGCGCACCCCCACTGGGGGCGCACCCTGGCAGCGCATCTGATGAGTCCCGATGCTGGTACAGTACCGGCCGGTGATCAGCGTCGAACGGGAAGGAGCACACACCGGTGAATTGGAAAATGCGTGCGTGAAGCGCATGCTCTGCGCAGCGAAGCGGTCTAGGTGAGGGGTCACGGCGCCGGGAGCCCCATAGCAGCCAAGATCAGGGCTCATGTCTTCGACGCTGATCCAGAGGAGATTCGGGCGCTCGGACGCCCCGACCCGCTCCCCGGCCCGCACCGCTGCCACGGTCAGGACCAACCCGGCGCAGAGCAGTCCCCACGCGGCCCGGACGTGCTTGCGTACGCTCATGTCCCGCCCCCATCTCCTTCGATCGAGATCTCTCTCCGAATGATGTCACCTACCGATCGGACTGTGCCATCCCCAAGCTCCGTTTCGCTTCACTGCGAGGAAGCTGCCTCACCAGCGGAGGAGATTTACCGCAACGACGACGAATTACGTTCGATGGCGAACGGCGAATCGCATCCAGGTCCCAGGGCGCGCGCGTCAGCGGGTGGTCCCCGGGTGCCCGGCACGCCGTACTCGCTCTACGCCGGAAGCCGTGGCCAGAGGGCACCCGGCGCAGCAAGTGGTCCCCACCGAGGTAGGCTGATGCGTCGTTCTCACACCTTGTGGGAGGGAACTACGACCGGAGGAGCATGACACGGATACTGGACAATTCGTCCGAAGTGCTGATCCGGGTCGCCGGGATGGTCTTCGTCGCCGGGCTTGGCTGGGGCGCCGCGGCGGTGTTGCTGGTCTACGTTCTGTCGCGCTACCTGCCCCCGCAGTTGCCGCGGGGCGAAGTCTGGACACACTGGCGGCGGAAACGAATGGTGTGGGCACTCGTCCTCACTGGATCAGCGGCAGGCGCCTTCCTCACCACCGGCCGGGTGACGACCTGGGCCGCTCGCGACAGCCTGTTCTGGCTGCTGCAACTGCCCCTCCTCCTTCCGATCAGTCATCTCGGGATGTGCACCGGATTTCTGGTTGTTCCCGGCATCGTGACTCTCGCCGGCGCGCTCCACCGGCGCCGCGCCGCGCGCGCCCACTCTCTCCACAAGCCACAGACATGACCCCCGAAAACCTGCCGGACATGGATTCTCTCTGGGACTTTCAGGATCCCTCCGGTTCCGAAACCCGGTTCCGGGAACTGGCGCAGCAGCCCGGGACCGGAGAGCAGCCCGCCTACCTGGCCTGCGTGCTCTCCCAACTCGCCCGCGCCCTGGGGTTGCAGCGGCGGTTTACCGAGGCGGAAGCGGTGCTCGCCGATGCGGAGACCGCGGCTGCCCGTGCGGTCCCTGCGCCCGCTGCGGGCGAGTGCGCAGTTCACCCCTTCCGAGTGCGGCTACTGCTCGAACGTGGCCGGGTCCTGAACTCCTCGGGGGACAAGACCGCGTCCATCCCGTGCTTCCGGGAAGCCTGGAACCAGGCACTCGCGGCCGGCGAAGAGTTCCTGGCGGTGGATGCGGCGCACATGCTCGGGATCGTGGAGACCCCGGACGTGGCGCTGGAGTGGAACCATCGCGCCATTCAACACGCCGAGCAGGCCGGGGCGCCCCGCGCCCGGCGCTGGCTCGGGTCGCTCTACAACAACACCGGTTGGACCCACTTCGACCGCGGGGAACTGGGAGCCGCGCTCGAGATGTTTGAGCAGTGTCTGGCGTTTCACCAGGCAGCGGGGAGGGGGCGGGAAACCCGCATTGCGCAGTGGAGCATCGCCCGGGTGCTGCGGGCTCAGGGGGATCCAGCGGCGGCACTCTCCCGCCAGCAGGCTCTGGAGGCCGAGTGGGCTGCGAGTGGCGGTCAGGACGGCTACGTCTACGAGGAACTGGGCGAGTGCCTCCTCGCGCTCGGTCGGGACGAAGAGGCCCGCCCGTGGTGTGCACGCGCCCACACGCTCCTATCTCAGGATGCGTGGCTTCAGGCCAACGAGCCGGCGCGACTCACGCGGCTCCGTATGCTGGGGGAGACACAATGAACCCACGGGTGGACACACGGGACTGGGGTGCGCTCTCGACTGGGGGCCGCATCCGGCAACTCGAAGTAGAAGGCTATTTGGTACTGCCCGACCTGCTTACACCGGCTGAGGTCGCCGCGTTGAAGCGGCAAACGGCGGGCTTCGAGACGCAGGCGGTGGACTACAGCGAACGGCAGCGCTATCGCTCCGAGGTCCAATTCATGGGCGGCGCCATCACCGGGTTGATCGTGCATCCGCCCACCCTCACTTTCCTCCGTGCCCTGCTGGGAGAAGAACTCCTCGTCACCAGCTACGCCTACGCCCGTTCCGAGCCGGGGCACCCCGGCATCAGTCTGCACACAGACGGGCAGCCCTACGGCTCCGCTATCTTTGGCTACCGCGGGAGCGCGCCCGTGCTGGTGCGGGTGCTCTATTACCTGGACGACCTGACCCGCGAGGTATCGCCGTTCCGCGTGGTGCCCTGCTCCCACCTCTCACTCCACGCGGACGGAAATCCGTACCTCCGCTATGAGCGTCACCCGGATGAGGTGATGGTGCCGGTGCGCGCGGGTTCGGCTGTACTCATTCACCATCGCGTCTTCCACGGAAACTACCCGAATGTCGGAGACCGTCCCCGGGAAATGCTCGCCCTCGCGTACCGCCCGGCCTGGGCCGGCCCCATCGTGGAAGTGGCGCCCTGGGATCCGGCGGAGGTGGCGCGATTGCCGGAGCACATCCGCCCCCTCTTCGCCGACCCGAACACCCGTCACGCCGACTTTAACGCCGGCAACAAGCCGGCTGGAATGCGCACCGAGGCGCCCGGCATCAGCCCGGAACGCTGGAAATGAGAACTGACAGGATGAATCCGGAAGGAAGACGAAAGAGGAGAGCGTGAGCCGGCGACTCCGGCTCCTTCGAGCTTCTTCATTGCCCCCTCCAGGGTCGCAGAATGTCAGAACCGATGAGACAACGACTTCCAGTGATGACGCTTCCGGACGGGAGCGAGTTGGCCCTGCCCCTGCTGGAGCGTGCAGGGGCGCAGCCCGGTCCAACGCTGGCACTGCTGGCCGGGGTCCACGGCGACGAGTACGAGGGGGTGCAGGCCATCCATGAGGTGATGCGGACCCTCGATCCTGCCCGGCTGATCGGGACGATCCTGGCGGTGCCGGTGTGCAACGTGCCGGCTTATCTCGCCGCCACGCGGTGCAGCCCACTGGACGGGGCAAACCTCGCCCGCGTGTTTCCGGGCGACCCATACGGCACGGCGACAGAGCGGATCGCGCATGTCGTGACGGAGCACGTCATCAAACGCGCCGACTTCTTGCTCGACCTGCACAGCGCCGGCATCGCCTATTCCATGCCCACCCTGGTGGGGTACGCGCACGAGGAGACGGCGTTGGGCTGGACGGCACGGGAGGCCGCACTCGCGTTCGGCGCGCCGGTAGTCTGGGGACACCCACCCGATCCGACCGCGACGGGCCGCACCGTCTCCACAGCGCAGGCTCTCGGCGTCCCCTGGCTCTACACCGAAGCCCCCGGCGCCGGCCGCGTGCAACCCTCCGATCTGGCCTGCTTCACCCGCGGGATCCGCAACCTGCTGCACTTCCTCGAGATGCTGCCCGGCGACCCCGAGCCGGGACCGGGACCGCTCCACCTGCTGGGGGGCGGCAATCTGGACCGCACGCCGCGGGCGGGAGTGTCGGGCTACTTCGTGTCCGACGTGGATCTCCTGGCGCAGGTGCAGGTGGGCCAGCGACTCGGGCGCATCCTGGATCCGTGGGGGGACACGGTCGAGGAAATCATCGCCTCCCGCGCCGGGCGCGTCGTGATGCTCCGCGGCCTGCCGCGTGTCTTCGCCGGCGACGGGATTTGCCTCATCACCGGCGAATTGCCCGCGGACTAAACGTCCGAGTCGTTCGGCTTTCGCGGGAGCAGGCTCGTGTGACTGCTGTAAGCGAAGGCATTGTCCTGCGGCGCGTACCCACGCAACTCGCGCGCGTTCGAGATGTCCATCCGTTTGAGCTGGTTGTCCGAGACGCCCTGCACAATCAGGAAGCGGACGTCGTCAGCCGCTTCGATGCACCGGTGGATCAGTTGGGAAAGATCGTCGTGACTCACCCAGAGCGATAACAGGCGCGAGTCGTTGCACTCAGCCAGTCGCTCGGGCGTGCCGAACGCACCGATGCGGATTGCAATGCAGCTCAGCCCCTCGCGACTCCCATAGTACGCGCAGAGCGCCTCTCCCCAGCACTTGGTCACGCCGTACAGATCGCCCGGCAGGACCGGATCAGCGGGGTGGATCTGGTAATCCAACGGGTAGGCATTCACCGCATGGATGCTGCTCGCGAAAATGAGCCGCCGGCACTTCTGCGCCACCGCAGCGTGAAACATGTTGTACGTCATCTGCACATTGAGAGGCAGCAGCGTGTCGTAGAACGTTGCGCGCGGACTTGGGTCGGCGGCCAGGTGGATCACCGTGTCCACCCCTTCACACACGCGGAGCGCGGAGTCGAGGCTCACCAGGTCCTCTACACAATGCTCGTGTTCGCCCGGCTCGGGCACCCGGTTCCGATCCACCAACCGCAAGTCATAGCGGTCGCCATACCGCTCCCGGAATGCCGTTCCGATCCGACCGGCGGCTCCGGTGATCAGCACCTTGCGTCTCGCGTCCACGCCCGACCTCCTTGTCCCTGCCCCGGGAACGCCGGCATCCTGCCGGCACCCCCCAACCCCGACCCGGGAACGCCGGCATCCTGCCGGCACGCCCCCCAACCCTCACCCGGGAACGCCGGCATCCTGCCGGCCCTCGCACAAGCGTACCTTCGGCACATTCGCCCTCGGGACCACGACCCCCTGCGTCCAAGCAGGACAGGAATGAGGGACACAACGACCAGACGCGCTCAATCTCTCATCATCCCCTTCGCCCCGTAGATTCCCGGGGGAATGTTCGGCGGGGCTGTCGAACATGACTCGCGGACGAACGCGGCGGAGAGGGAGCAGGTTGATGCAAGGTGAGCAGGGAAAAGGGCCGGGTCAGATAGTGACCATTCTGATCGCCTCGCTGGTCGGCGGGGTGGCAGGCGGATTTGCCGTCCGGCTCGCGCCCCAAACTGCAACCGCTCCTCTGAGCGAGATGTCCGCGTCCCCTCGCTCGGGTCAGGCGGGCCCAACAGCACAGTTCACCACCTTCTCTCCCGGGGGGCCGAAGCCACGGGCGACCCCGGCGGACCGGGAGCAGGTCGTCCAGGTGGTGGAGCGTGTCGGCCCCGCGGTCGTGAACATCGAGACCGAACTACGGCGTTCCCGCCGCCCCGGCGAGGTTCCCGACTCAGATCCGAACGCCCGCGAGGGGCAGGGCACCGGCTTCATCGTCAACGGCCGCCAGGGCCTCGTGGTGACCAACAACCATGTGGTGGAGTCGGCCCAGCGGATCCGCGTCACCCTCTCCGATAAGCGCCGGTTCAACGCCGAGCGAGTCGGGACGGACGCCATCGGTGACATCGCCCTCATTCGACTACAAAATGCACACGACCTGCCGGAGGTTGCATTCGGGGACTCCGACCACCTGCGGATCGGGCAACTCACGATCGCAATCGGAAATCCGCTGGGGCTGGAAAACACCGTCACCCAGGGCGTGGTCAGCCAGATAGGGCGACAACTGGATGGTCGAGTGGACGGGATGCCCCTGGAAGATCTGATCCAGACCGACGCAGCGATCAATCCGGGCAACAGCGGCGGCCCCCTGATAGACGCTTACGGCCACGTGATCGGCATGAACACCGCGATCTTCTCGGACGCCGAAGGAATTGGATTTGCGGTCGGGGCGAGCAGCGTGCAGTCGGCAATCCGCGATTTTCTCCAGTCCGGGCGCGTGATCCGCTCCTACATCGGGGTGGAGCTCACTCCACGCGACGAGGATTCCAGCAATCCTCTCTCCCCGGTGCGCGGAGTGAAAATCCAGCGGGTACGGCGCGGCCTTCCGGCCGAGAAGGGAGGCCTCCGCGCCGGCGACGTTGTGCTCAAAGCAAACGGCGCCGAGGTGGCCGAGGTGGAGGAACTGCGACGCATCATCCGCAACCTGCGCCCCGGCAACCGCCTGAAGCTGGAAGGACAACGGTCGGGGCGCCTGGAGCGGTGGGAAATCGTGGTCACCGAGATGCCGCCTGCCGGACAACTGCAGCGGTAGCGACCTGGCGCAGGCGCAGGCTGTTGGTCACCACCGACACGCTGGAAAGCGCCATCGCCACGCTGGCGAACATCGGAGAAAGCGTAATTCCCAGCCAGGGGTAGAGCGCCCCGGCGGCCAACGGGATACCCAGGGC
>SYMT01000675.1 GCA_005805375.1 Actinomycetota bacterium | reverse complement strand
GTTCACCCTGTCCCCGCGGGGCAGTGTGACGGTGCGGGTGGAGTACGCCCCCGGCGCGGCCGGCACGCACGCCGGGACGTTGACCATCACCTGCACGGATCCGGCGCGCGCCACCACCACGGTAGCCCTCTCCGGCAGCCGGAGGTAGACGCGGCCCTGCACGCGGTGGGAGGGGTGTGCTCCTCCCACCGTGTCCCCACAGGTGGAGGGTGAGCGGCAGGCACCTCCGCACGCGTTTTCCACGGAACACCGCGACACCCGGGGGAGGGGACAACGATCAGAGCTTGACAGCACTCAGGGAACCCGACAGAACAAACTATCCCGGCAGGGGTGGCCGAAAACCGGATGTTGCGAGCGCAGCCATCCGTGCCGTTACCACAGATGTGTTGGTCTTGTCGGCGAACGTCCCTTCAGGCATGTGTCGCGAGGTGGGGCGCTCGAGCCGGAGGGGCTCCCGCGGGGCCGTCGCGGTGGGGCGCTTGTTCTACGCCGGCGGCAGTCGCCAGACGCTGATCAGCCCGGCAGGCAACCTCCGCTATGCGTACGACGCGGTGGGACGCCTGACCTTGCTCACGAACCCGTGCAGCGAGACGTCCGCGTGGACCTACCTGGACAACGACTGGCTCTGGACCCAGGCACTCCCGAACGGGGTCACCACGGCGTACACCTACACCCAGCGCGGCGCGCCGCTGCGCCTGGAAACGCGCAACGCAGCGAACACGCTGCTGCCCGACTTCGCTTCGATGGTCTACGACGGCGTGCAGAACCGCACATCCGTGACGGCCACCGTGCCCGGGTGGAACCCCGCCGGCGGGCTGACCAGTTACGCCTACGACAGCAAAGACCAGCTCACCCAGGAGCAATCCGCCCGGAGCAGCAGCTACACCCAGAACTTCGCCTACGACGCGGCGGGCAACCCCACCACCTTCCGGGGCGCGGGCCGCGCGTTCAACAGCAACAATCAGGACACCGCCTTCACCTGGGACGGGAACGGCAACCCCACCACGTACCAGGGCACGGCCATGACCTACGATGTGCGCAACTGCCTCACTGCCGCCGGCAGCACGCTCACCGCGGGCTACACCGCGGACGGCATCCGCGCCTGGAAACAGGGGAGCGGCGCCCGCATGTATTTCCTTTACGACGGCGAACTGCTCCTGGGCGAGTACGACAGCGCCGGCGCGGTGACGGCGCTGAACACGTGGGGCGCCGACGGCCTGGTATCCCGCCGTAGCGGCGGGAGCAGCGTCCACTACACCTGGGACGCGAAGGGCAGCCTGGCGCAGCGCCTGGACGGCGCGGGCGCGGTGCTCACCAGCCATCTGTACGACGCGTTCGGAGCCGAGAGCGCCAGTGGGAGCACGACGGACCCGTATCGGTACGGCGGCCAGTGGGGCTACTACACGGATGGGGAGACGGGGCTCTGCCTGCTCACGCACCGGTACTATGATCCGGGCACGGGGCGGTTCCCGAACCGCGATCCGATTGGGTACGCGGGTGGGGTCAACGTGTATGGGTATGTAGGCAATTCGCCCGTGACAGCCGTTGACCCCGCGGGCCTGGCCGAGATGCGGAGGGTTCCGCCCGGGAAAGGAGAGAAGATCATGCATCATGAATACATCCGCTTCAACAGTACCAAGTGCACCCGAAGGGGGAGCACCGGGCGCTCGGCAGGGTATTGGCCTGATGGATTTCCCTTTGGTGGGCCGGGAAAGGTCACGGTTCCTGATGACGCAACTGGAGAAGACTCCGATCCGAAGCGGGACCTGCCGTAAGGCTCGATCATCAGGAGAGACGACGGAAAAGGATTTGAACAGAATCTGTGTGCGTGCATCGCCGCGAGCAAGAACGGGACGTACTTTTTTGGTGTGCATACTTGCAATAACTGGACTCAGGACATGTGGGACTGTGCCTTCCGAAAGACGTACGGCAAGCCGTACTATGAACGTGTGAATTCCGTCGCAACACGTACCGGACACATCACGAGGTTTGATCCGGATCCGATGCTCCCATACAATTGATGCGCCCGAGAGGGACCACCTGAGGGCAGTGCTCAACCCCGAATTCGTCGCAGGCCATAGGTTGTCAGTTCGGACATCCGAGCACGGCAATCGGGCCCGTGCCAGGACCTGTCAATTGACGGCTGATGCACTGTGGCCACACGTTTCCAGGCCGACGGAAGGGACTGGGGTTCGATACGTAATCCCGAAATCGGGTCCGGAGCGGCACTATGGGTGATGCCCAGTGATGTCACCTACTATTGATCCGCCGACCGTACTCGCTCGTGGGGACTCCCGACAAAGAGGGGCCGGGAGGCGGATGCACTTGTCCATCGGGGAGAAAGCCCATACCAGTGTCAGTGGAGCGCAATCACGGCATCGTGTCTGATGACAGCAGCCCTGCGCCACCCGCACAGCGACCACTCTCGTGTCCCTCGAGAGCTCCAAGATGAACATCATGAAGACTACCGGCCGCCTGCTGATACTCACGCTTGTCCTGGTCGCAGTGGCTGGCGGCTACCGGTGGTGCGTGGACCAGGAGCTTGTGGGTGCTGCGATGGGGGGTGACACAGCGCGCGCGGCACGGTTGCTCCGCGCGGGCGCAAGCCCCCGCGCGAGGGGACATGCCAATGTGAGCGCGTTGGAGCACGCGGCATCTGGCGGCCATCGAGAGATTGTAGCCTTGTTGTTGGCACATGGGGCGGACCCGACCGACCGAGAGAGCTGGCTCCGCGCTCCCGATGTGGCGACAAGGCGAGGCCGCATTGCGGTACTGCGCCTTCTGGTGCAAGCTGGTCTGGAAGTCAACTTGAGGAACCGCCACGGCGAAACGCCGCTGGTGATCGCTGT
>SYMT01000674.1 GCA_005805375.1 Actinomycetota bacterium | reverse complement strand
CGCCGTGCGGTCGCTCACCGCTTCCGCTTCCGACGGCACGCGCCCACCCTTCCGAGCGGCGCCTCCCGGCTGCCCGCCGCGCCGGGTCGCTGCCTGCCGCTCCCCCGCCTCCACGGCCGCCCCCGCCGGCGCCAGCACCCGCGCTCCCACCCAGAGTCCCGCCAGCACCATCAGCACGCCCAGGCCCAACCGCCACCCCGGCTGCTGCCATCCGATCCACCTGCTCCCATTCGCTGCGCTCATCCTGTGCTTCCCTTCCACAACGGCGCATCCCGCCCTTGTCTCTCCCTTGCTGGAGCCCCGGAGTCCCGCCCGTATTCCCATCCGAAGAACGGATTCTTCGAAACCGCACCGGAATGAGCATCCGCCCGTCCCCAACCGGTCTTCAACCGGTTTCGCGGCAATAGCCCCGGCGACTCATCCCGGGGCGGCGATTCATCCCGGGGCGGCCTATTACAAGATCGGGGGTCCTCATCGTCTCTCCGTTCCAGGAACTTCAGGAGCGAACCCACCCGGTGATGGTCTTTCTGGTTGCGGAAATATTCGGTGACCGGTTCCAGATCCGTGTGCGCCCGAGTCAGCGCCCCGTTGACAGAGACGCGGGTGCGCTGAAAGTCGAGGGTGTGACCGGGATTGGTGGGTAGGAAAACTGCCCTCCCCGAACAACTGCACCCTTCTTCCGCTGCCGCGCCGCTCACTAATTCGTCAGCGGGTCCGCGTGCGCGAGGCGCTTTTTCGCGCTGGGGAGCAGCGTCCGGAAGAACTCAGCCGGTGTGTAGACATGATTCGCGACCAGGGGCGGGAAGACAGGTGCGATGGGAATCAGGCGATCCTGGGTGCGGCGCCCATGTGGGTCCGCTAGCCACACCGCATCTACGTATAGCGCCGGGATGCGGAGGCAACGCAGTACCCACTCAGGCCCCGGCTCGGCGTCCGCCAGAGCCTCCGCTACATGAATCGCGTCCACAAAGCCCTGAACCTGTGGACCCCGGCTCACCAAAGAAAATCGCAGGGGGCCGCCGTCACCTGTGGTGCTCTCCGCCGCCTCCACCGCACGGTCGCCCTCGACCACCAGGTAGCGCCAGCCGACGTGCGTGGCGGCCGCAAGCGGCTTCGCGCCGGCGAGGGCATCCAGGCCAAGAAAGTAGACCTCCTGGGGAGACACCAGCCTGCGCTCCGGCGGAGACCCGGCGCCCGCGGCAGCGACTTCGGGCGCCGGGCGAAGTCGCGCGAGTTGGGCCAGCGCGGACGCTACGATTTCCATGCCGCCGGCCGGAGGCGTTGCGAACTTCAGCCCCATAACCTGTGGTCCCTTCCGGCTTTACCCGGCACGCTGACCGGAGCCAGCCCTCCCACCGAGTGCGTGTGGCCCGTCAAAATCGTCGGTAATGCCACTTCACCGGATTGACGACACATGTTGCGGCACGGAGTACGTGAGGGGCGCTCCCCGCCGGCGACTGGGGTATCAGCCCAACTGCCCGAGCGCTGGAACGATTATGCCGGGTGGATGCAAAAAAGAGGGGCGGCTGCGCCGCCCCTCCGAGGGATCCGCTGGCCGGCTGCTCTTACCCGAAGAGCGCCGGCACGGGGCTGGACTGGACCAGCTCGCGGGGCTGGTTCAGGTGGTTGTAGACGATGGTGTCGGGGGCGATGCCGAAGCTGTAGTAGATCGAGGCGAGGAGTTCGCCCGGATGCACGGGGTCACGGCGCGGGCTGGACCCGGTTTTGTCGGACTCGCCGTGGACGTAGCCGCGCTTGATTCCGGCGCCCGCCATGATTGCCGTGTAGCAATACGGCCAGTGGTCGCGGCCGTCGGCGCTGTTGCCGTTGCCGGAGGTGCTCACGCCCTTCTGCGGGCTGCGTCCGAACTCGCCGAGGGCCACCACCAGGGTGTCCTTCAGCATGCCGCGCTCGTCCAGATCACTGATGAGCCCCGAGAGGCCGGCGTCCAGCATCGGGCCGGACTGGTTGCGCATGCGGTCCGTGAGACCGACATGCACATCCCAGGAGTGGTTGTCCGAGTTGGCGACCTTGGGCCAGATGACCTCGACAACGCGCGTGCCGGCTTCGATCAGGCGGCGCGCCAGGAGGCAACTCTGCCCGAAGGTGTTGCGCCCGTACATCGCTCGGGTCTTCGCCGATTCTCGCTCCAGGTCGAACGCTTCGCGAGCGCGGCCCGAAATCACCAGGCTAAGAGCGCGGTCGTAGTACTCGGGGAGACGGTATTCCTGGACGGCCTTCTCGATCATCGGCATGCCGGAGTTGATCGTCTGGCGCAGTTTCGCGCGGCGCTCCAGACGCGTGGCAAAGACTTCCGGCCGGAGCTGGAGGTCATCCACCTTGATCCGGTTCATCTTCGCGAGGTCCATGTCGTCGCCATCGGGGAAGAGGGTGTACGGATCGTATTCCTTCCCCAGGAAGCCCGCGGTGCCGCCCTTGCCGACCACGTTGCTCTCCTGGAGCGGGCGGGGCAGCATCACAAACGGGAGCATCGGGACAGTCGGCGGGCGGAGCCGCACGAGCTGGGAGCCGAAGTTCGGGAAGTCCTTGGGGCTGGGCGGCTCAAGCTGGCCGGACGGGCTCACCTTGTCGGTGGTCCAGCCGGTCATCAACTGGTAGATGGCCGCCGTGTGATTGAACAGCCCCACCGGGGTGTAGCTCATCGAGCGGATCATGGTGAACCGGTCGTTCACCTGCGCGAGCTTCGGGAGGATTTCCGCGAACTGCACGCCGCTGAGCTTGGTGGGAATCGGGTTGAAGACGCTCCGGATGTTGTCCGGGTTATCCGGCTTCGGGTCCCACAGGTCCAGGTGGCTCGGTCCCCCCTGGAGGTACACCATGATGATGGACTTGGCCTTGCCCCAACCCGGCCCGCCGCCGGCTCCGGTCGCCTCAGCTCGGTTTTGCAACTGGAACATGGAGCCCAGGCTCAGTCCCAGGATCCCCGAGCCGCCCACCCGCAGCAGCTCTCGCCGGCTGGGCTGGAGGGTCTCGTCGCACAGGTCCTTGCCGACCTGTCCGGGGATGATAATCATCGCACTTCTCCTCTGCGGAACGATGCCGCTCTTCCAAGAGATTAGTTGCCGCCCGCGCGGCGAAATTCCTCTCGGGTCCGGCCGCGGGTTGCGGCCGGACCCGAGAGGCTAGTGGTTGAACAGGAATGACGGGCTGTTGATGAGCGCCCAGACCAGATCCTGCGCGCCGGTCAGCCGTTCCTGCTGGAGCTGTTTTGTGCTTACCTCGACATCGCGCCGAAGCTGGACGAGCCGGCCATCCTCGGGGGTGGGCTTGCTTACCAGTTCGACCTGGTCGCGCAGTTCCTGAAGGCGGGGGTCTACGGGCAGGGGCTTCTCGGCCTCCTGCACCGCCCGCACCCGGCCCACCAGGTCCCGATCAATGCTCCGATAGTAGCGAGTGAGGGCGTCACGGTGCGCCTCGGTCCGCTGCTCCGGCGCCGCAGCCAGAATTTCGGCAAGTTCGGCCGAATGACTGAGGCCGACCGGTCGAGTGGCCGTGGTGACCGTAATCCGGAAGCGCCCGAGCACGTATTCCGGCCGGTTGAACTGGTGGTGCAGTTGGATGGTCAGTTCGGTTCCGCCCTCGCCCTGCAGCGGCTGCTCCGGTTCGAAGGTGGCCCAGTGGGTGGCGCCGGGGGCCGGGCTGACCGCCCAGCCGGTGTTTCCGTTGTTGGTGTTGCCGTCAACTGCCTGGCGGATGTCGAAGCCTTCCTGCGCGAAATCCGCCGCCGGATTCACCAGCTTCACGCGGGTCGGGTCGCCGCTGCCCGTGGCTGGAGTGAGCACCTCGAACTCCGTGAGCACGAAGTTGCCGTCGCCCGCCAGGCCGGGGCCGCGACGGGGCAGTTTCTCGTCCGAGAGGGCCTCCAGCCGGATGCCGGTGATCCCCCGGAGGTTGGTCCGCGCTTTCAGAGTGAAGACACCCTTGTCCGGATTTCCGCCCGCCCGGATGGAACCATCGGGGAGCTTCTCCAGGCGCATCTGGTTGGAAGCCTTTACCTCCGTGAGGTCGAGCGGACTCCACTGCACCGCACTGCGCGTCTGCCGAGCGGCCCACTCAGTCGCCTTCTGCGGCAGGCTCTCTTCGTACGTCGTGAGTTCCGTGCGCCGCTGGGCAATGCGCTCCTGGCGCGCCGCTTCCTGGCGCGCCACAAGCGGCGCGATCTCCGTCTCGCGGGCCTTCACGGCATCTTTCGCCGTCGCCAGCGCCGCAATCCGCTCGCGCTCCTGCCGCTCACGGATCGGGCCCATCTCCGTCTCGCGCTGCTTCAGCGCGGCGGTCAGCTTCTCGTGGTCCCCTCGAATGCTGCGCCACGTTTCCAGTGTCGCCGCGATCTCTTTCTGCGTGGCGGAGCGGTTGAGGACCCGGAGGAACAGCTCGTTGATGACCTTCCCATCATCCTTCTCCTGCTGCACCAGCTTCGTGACGGCGTTGTCCGGATCGCCCACAGCGTCGCTGACGATTGGGCCACTGATGAGCGCCAGCACCGGGCCCAACTGCAACCCGCTCGTCCGCTCGCACTCGCAGGCACTTTCCCGGGCCGGACGGCCGAAGGTGCCCAGGAACCCGCTCGGCAGTTCGACGCCGTTGTCCGGCAGCGCCGCCGCCCGCGTGCCAGCAGGCACGCCCGGGATGCGGGTCTGCGCCCCCGCCACCTGATAAATCGCGTCGTAGAGGACTTCCGCAGGCAGCCGGCGGGCGATGGCGTGCGAGTAGTTCGTCTTGTCGTCCGCGTTCCAACGCTGGGTGGCGACGGAAAGCTGATAGGTGCGCGAGGTGACGATCTGGCGGATCATCTTGCGCACATCGAAGCCGCTCCGGACGAACTCCCGCGTGAGATGATCCAGCAGTTCCGGGTTCGTTGCCGGATTTCCCGCACGAATGTCGTCAATCGGCTCGATGATGCCCACGCCGAACAGGTAACCCCACAGGCGGTTGACATAGCTCCGGGCGAAGAGCGGGTTCTCCGGGGAGGTAAGCCACGCGGCCAATTGATTCCGCCGCGACGGCTTGTCGCCCATGTCCACCGGCGTGGTGTAGGGGAACTTCGGCGCGGTGACCTCGCGGGTGCGGTCATGCACCACCTCGCCCTCGCTCATCTCGTAGACCTCTTCCCAGAGCGGCTTCGCCCCTTCGACCGCGGTGCCGCCGATCTGGCGATCGCCGCTCATCGGGTCTCGCTTCAGCCCCACACGGGCGAAGTACGCCGCCGTCTCATAGTACTGGTCCTGGGTCCACTTCTCGAACGGGTGGTCGTGGCATTTGTTGCAGTTGAACCGGACTGCCAGGAAGAGGTGCGTCGTGTTCTCCATAATGGCAGTCGGCTCACGCAGCACCTTGTAATAGGAAGCAGCCGGGTTCTCCCGGTTCGACCCACTCGCCGTCAGGACGGCGCTGGCGAACTGGTTGTACGGCACGTTCTTCGCCATCTGGTCGTGAATCCACTGCCGGAAGGCGACGGCGCCCTCGACGCCGAGGAACTTCCGGTTCACCTGCAGGAGATCCGCCCACTTGTTGGTCCAGTAGTCCACGTAGGCATCCCCGCCGATGAGCCGGTCCACCAACGCCTCACGCTTTACCCGCGACTCGCGGGGATCGGCAATGAAGGCGCGCACGTCGTCGGCGGAGGGCGGCAGGCCGGTGAGATCCAGCATGAGACGGCGGACAAACTCGGTGTCGGTGCAGAGTTCGGACGGCAGGATGCGCATCCGTTTCCACTTCGCGGCAGCCAACTCGTCTATCCGATTGAAGGCCGGAGGCTGCTTCCAGGCGAAGCCGGTGCGGTCTCCCATCACCGTGAGGGTGGTAGCCGCGTACTGGCCCTCGAAGCGCGCGAGCAGCGGCGCTTCGCCGCGCCGGAGGGCGGTCAGCAGCCCCGAACGGTTGGCGGTCGCCACCTCTCCGTTGCCGCTGTCCACGAACGCCTCTCGCGTCACGTCCCGCACACGGCCATCGGCGTAGGTGGCAAGGATACGGAACTGCTGTCGTTCCCCCTCTCGCTGGACCGTCGGATTCTGCGGGCTGATCGAGATCCCGGTCACCCGCGGGGTGCTGCGATTCAACTTCGCACCCTGCGCGACCCAGGTGTGCAGGAGTCGGTAGTAGGCATCCGTGGGGCGAGTCACCTGGCCGCCCATGTGGGGGACGTTGGCCGTGGCCTTCAGCAGCATCAGGCTGTCGGCCGGGGAGGCGAGATTCACGCGTCGGGCCCGGAGATCGTCCGTCAACGCCCGCGTGTCCTCGATGGAGTCATACCCGCGGAGCGACAGCTTGAAGCCGTTCTTGCCGTCCTTCGACCCGTGGCAGGTCCCCGAGGTGCAGCCCAGGCGGGACAACACGGGCTGGACATCCCGCAGATAGTCTACTGCCACGTCGGCACGCGCGCCGCTCACGGTGATCGGCACCCGAGCCGAGCCGGTTCCCAAACGTACGTTCAAGAACCCCAACCCGTCTGCACGCGGCTGCACGAGCCCCAGCGCAGATACCGCAGCTACGGGGGCAGTCACCTGGATTCGGGCCAGACGCGTCACGTCCATAGTCTCGCCGGACCGGGTGCGCCCGGTAACGACGAGTTGTGTGTAGTCGTACGGCCCCGTCAGGCTGATCTGCTTCGGCTCGACGGTGAGGGAGTACACGGTGTTTCCGGCGCGCAGGGCCTCGGCACCCTTCGACTCCTCGGTCCGCATCGGTGTCGCCTCTCGCCGGGCGTCCGACGCCGCCCGACCGGATACCGTGATGACGGGGACCGTCCTGACTACCTCGCCGGTCTCGGCGCGAATCATGCGGATCTGCCCATCGGACCCGCCGGCTGCGAGCAACTCTCCGTCCGGCTGGAACGCGACGGCATACACGGAAGCCTCATTGACCGGCGTCCGCGAAACCTGCCGCACCCCGGCTGTCCAGAAGGCGGCAAGCTTCGCCGCTTCCTCGGCTGAGCGCGAAGACGCGACCTTCTGATTGATCGCTTTGAGCTCGTCCGACATCTTCGGGTCGAACTCGTAGGAGTAGACCCGCACCTCGCCGGCGCCGTCCAGCGCGCTGACCGCTGCAAGACGCTTGCCGTCCGGCCGCACGCTGACGCCGAAGATCCGGCCCCGCTGTTCCGGGAATTCCCGCACCAGGTTGCCGTCGTCTCCGATCACGCGGACCGTTTCGCGGAACATGCGGTAGACGCGCGGGCGGCCGTCCGAGCCTCCGACGACGATCTCGTCACGCTGGGGATGCCGGGCCACGGCCCCGATGCCCCCCTTCAACGCGCCGGGCGTGATCGAGGTCACATTGTCCACAAAGCGCTGGCTGGCGACTTCGGTCAGCTTGGCGGCGCGGTCCCGGCCCACCGAGACCACGTGCGTTCCCTCGCGGGAGAAGACCGTGTCCAGCACCCAGTCGCTGTGCGCGCCCTGGTACAGGACCTGCTCCCCGGTGGCGGTGTCAATCGCACGCACCGTGTTGTCCGCGCAGCCGAACGCCAGCTTTTTGCCGTCCGGCGACCAGCTCAGGCCGCGCAGCGTGTCCGCAGTCATCGGCACCGTGCGCACCAATTTGCGGTCCGCCACATTCCAGATCTGGATCTCCCCGCGCTGCGCCGGCTGTCCCCCGGCCACTGCCAGTTGCTTCCCATCCGGCGAGAAACGGAGCGCCTCAATGCGGGGAGCGGTGCCCACGAGGCGCGCGACCCGCTGCGAGCCGTCGCCGGTGAAAAGCAGCACTTCATAGAAACCCGCCACTGCGAGCCACTTGCCGTCCGGCGAATAGTCGAGCGTCGTGACGACCGGCGGGCGAGTATAGACCGGCGGGTGCTCTGCGTCGTAGCGCACCTGGGCGTGGGCGGCGGTGTCGTCCGGGGCGCCCTGCTGGATCCAGCGGGTCACCAGCGCGATTTCGGCCGGGGTCAACGGCAGGCCGTTCTTCGGCATCGCCGCCTTGCCGGCGACCGGAGTGACCAACTGGAGCAGGCGGCTCCGGGCAGGCTGCCCGGCCACCACGGCGGCCTGCTTCGAGTCCCCGCCGGCCACCATGCGGTCGAACGCCGTCATGTCATAACCGCCGGCCGGTTTACCGGCCTGATGGCAGCCCTGGCACCGGGCCTGGAAGAGCGGGCGCACCTGCTCGTAGTAGCTGATCCGGCCGGCGGACGGCGCGGCAGCCGGCTTGCGGGCCGGCGCGGCCAGCCCAACGCGCGGCCAAGCCGGGAGCGTGGCGGCGAGAAGCAGAAGTGAGGGGGTGATCCAACCGGAGCGTGTCATAGTGCAGGAACTGCTGGAATGGCTGTGGGCCCCGTTGCCCGGGTCAAGCTGCGTCCGTCGCATCGCAGACGGACGCGACGACACTCTGTCTGAACAGGGATAGACACCGGGCACGGACGGTAAGTTGCACCTTACTATACCGAAACTCCCGGGGAGGTGTTTCCGCCGGATGCGGAGCCCCGCGTTGAAACCACGGGGCTATTTCAACAGAAACCGGTTGGGGTGGGGTCCGGCGCATTACAGCCGGGTGCGCGGCCGAACCCGGGGCGGCCTGACGGCGACGCACGCGGGTGGGACGATGGCATACGCATTCCGCCTGAGCCGCCTGTCATCCGCCAGAAACCACAAGAGCGTATGGGTGTCCAGCAAGAGCCTCATGGCATGTACTCCCTGAAGTCATCCAGGGGCGCGTCGAAGTCATCGGCCATCCAAACGGGGAGGTGTTTCGCGGACCCGGGTTGGCACGGCCACTGTCGCACCTCACATCGGGATAGCCGCGCGATCGCCGTGCCTCTTTCCTGAATCAGGAGTTCCTCACCGGGGATCAGGCGCGCAATCAGGTCCGGCAGTCGTGCCTGAGCATCTTCCAGATCTACAGTCAGTGTGCGAACTCCTTCTGTAACAAGGGGTGATTCCGAAATGCACCCCGTCGCAGAGACGCGAACTCCCGGTGCCCTGCCTCTCCCCAGAGTTATGAGGACAGAGATGGGTGGAGTGGGCGCATTCTATTGCTCCGCCCAGATCAGGTCAACGGCCGGGCCGAACGTTCGGTCCACGCCAGCGATCGAGAAGTTCGGAAGTGAGGAACACCGAGGCCTTCAACGTTGTGATCGAGAAACCCGCCTGGTGCGGTGCGCAACCCTGGGAACGCAGACTTCCTGCGCGCACGGCACGGAGCAGAACGCACCACAGCCTGGAACTTGCCCGCGCTCCCAGGGGCGACTGCGCTGCCAGAAACACGAGTTATTGCGGGGCGGCGTCCACCATTGCCGGCTCATAGCACCGATCGCTACGCCCAGAAGACAGCGGGCGTAGCGCAGGTACTACGGGGAACGCTCGCGCGTCGCCATCACCACGTCAGGCGAGGCCCAGTTGTCCCCAGATCGCGTCCACGCGGGCCTTGACTTCCGGGGTCATCGCGATCTCGGGGGGCCACTGGCGCGTGTAGCCTTCGCTGGCCCACTTGGTGGTGGCGTCAATCCCCATCTTGCTGCCGAAGAACTGCCGGGCGCCGGAGTGGTCCAGGTGGTCGAGCGGACCGCGGGTGAAGAGGATGTCCCGCTCCGGGTCTACGCCGGTGCTGACGCGCCAGAGGACTTCGATCGGGTCGTGGACGTTCACGTGTTCATCCACCACGATGATGCACTTCATGAACATGATCTGACCCAGACCCCAGAGCGCGCTCATCAGCTTGTAGGCGTGGCCGGGCCAGCGCTTGCGGATGGAGACGATCACCAGGTTGTGGAAGCACGCCTCAACCGGGAGATTCATGTCCACGACCTCGGGCAGCACCAGCCGCAGGAGGGGAAGGAAAATCCGCTCGGTGGCCTTGCCGAGCCAGGCGTCTTCCATCGGAGGGCGGCCGACGATCGTGCTGGGGTAGATCGGTTTCTTGCGCCGCGTGATGCAGGTCAGACGGAAGACCGGAAAGTCCTCGGGATGCGAATAGTACCCTGTGTGGTCACCGAACGGGCCCTCAACACGCTTCTCGGTCGGATCAATGGTGCCTTCCAGGACAAAGTCCGCGTCGGCCGGGACTTCCAGGTCGGAGGTCTCACACCGGACCAGCTCGACCGGCTTGCGGCGCACCCAGCCGGCAAAGAGCAATTCGTCTATTTCCGGAGGGAGCGGCGCCGTAGCGGCATAGGTAAGCACGGGATCGCCGCCCAGGCAAACGGCCACCGGGAACGGGCCCGGCGACACGCGGGCATGTTCGGCGCCGGACTTGTGCAACTGCCAGTGCATCCCGGTGGTGCGGGCATCATACTTTTGCATCCGGTACATCCCCACGTTGCGCTTCCCGGTCACGGGGTGGCGGGTGATGACCAGTGGCAGGGTGATGAACGGTCCGGCATCCTGCGGCCAGCAGGTCTGGATCGGAAGCGGGTCCAGGCTCGCGTCGTCCTTCAGGATCACCTCTTTGCAGGGGCCGTCCTTCACGTGCCGCGGCGGGGCGGACGTAGCCACGTCCAGCAGCGCCCCTCCCAACCCCAGGCGGTCGCCCAGACTGCGCGGCATGCGCATGGCGCGAGCGATCAGGTCTTCCAGGCGGCGCGCCACTTCGTCCAGGTCGTCCACGCCCAGCGCCAGACTCATCCGTCGGCGTGACCCGAAGGTGTTCGTGAGCAGGGGATAGGCTGCGCCCTTTGGTTGCTCAAACAAGAGCGCCGGGCCGCCGGACTTGACGACCCGATCCGTGATTTCGCTGATTTCCAGGTGCGGATCCGCCGGGTAGCGGATCCGTTTCAGCTCTCCCAGCCCCTCGAGGCGCTGAACGAATTCCTCCAGACTGCGGTACGCCATCAGCCTCCGTCAGTCCTTCGCCAGCGCGCGGAACCGGTCGAACGGCAGTTTCACGCCGGCGGAAGCACCCGTGGAGTACTCCAGCGTCACCGTCACCGACCTGGTTCCCTCCGGCGTGCGCAGCAGGCCCCGGAAGGGCGCCTCGCGCAGGACGCGCGATCCCAGCACCGCACCCTGTCCATCCAGCGCCCGCACCTCAATCAGCGTGAGGTCCTGTGCCGTGCCGGTCCAACGCACCACAAAACTATCTTTGTCGGCGGGGGTTACCCGGAGGCCGAGGAGCACCGGATCGAACACCCCGGCTCCCTCCGCCGGGCGCTCCGGCCGGGGAGCGCCTTCCGGTCGGGCGGGCACAGACTTCTCAGGCGCCGGGCGGGGCGCCTCGGTCCTGCCGCCGGGACGGTCCAGGTAGAACCCGCTCTCGGACGGGGACGAAGAGCGCCGGCGCGGGTAGCCGAGTACCGGCACCCGGATCACGCGCGGCGGCAACTGCACGACGTACGGGCCCCCGAACGGAGCGCCGTAGCCGATGCCGCCGAAGTACCCCGGATACAACCCGGAGCCCCCTGCACCGAACCCGAGCCCCCCGCCGTAGAAGCCGGGCCCCCAGCCCCCGAGCAGGGGCGACCCCTGGTAGTTGTAGAAGTTGACCCCGAATGTCGGGTTCTGATAGCTGAAACCGAAGCCGGGGAAACCACCGGCAAAGCCCGCCGGCGCGAACCCGGCCGGCCCACACGCCGGACCGAACCCTGCTCCGGCCGAGATCTGGACTCCCGCCTGCGCCGGCAGCGTGAGGCACCCCATCGTCACCAGCGCCATCCACGTATTTCTGACCGCCCTACTCATCACGCGTCCTCCCGGATGGAAGCGGGGAGCGCAAAGCGGGCTCCGGGATGCGGAGAGAAGCCCACACAACGATGTGGACCTGAATTCCGCGCTTCCTGCTCCGCGCCCCGAAAAATCACGCAATCCGGCAGGCCGCGGCGGTGGGACGCCAGACTTCCACGTCCGGCTCCTTCCCCAGGGGCTGGTAGTAGTCCCGGGTCAACGCCGCACCGATCGCATCTTGCCTGCCCCGGCGGGCCAGAATCAGCACGTAGCCGCCTCCGCCCGCGCCCATCAGTCCCGCCCCGAGGACCCCCTCCACCCGCTCGGCCGCATCCACCAGGCGATCCAGTTCGGCGATGCTGGCGCCGTAGAACCCGGGCTCATGCCGCAGTGGCCGCCGGGCGCCGCCGGTCACCGCCGTGAGAGCAATGCCCAGGTGGTTGTCCCCGACTCGAACCCTGTTCTCAGTGTATTCAGCCTGATGCCGGTAAAGACGGTCCCCGTCATGCGTGATGCTCATTAGACGCCCAAACTCGGCCATTGCGCTCTCATCTCCCTGTTCCAGGAGTTCGGGCATGACCCAGCCCCGATCCACCCGGCCGAGACCGTAGATGGCGGCGCCCCGGAGCGGGATGTCGGCAGGCAGGCGGGCCAGATCATCCGTGCCGAAGCAGCCGCGAGCTGCGGCCGGAAACCGATCCGGATAGCGCCGGGCGAGTTCCTCCGGTGTGGCGTGCTCGGGCAGCCGGAGGAGCAGCCGGTACAGGTCGGACTCGTCCAGGCGGCCCACGTGCAGATCGCCCAGGCAGGCGGTTTCCGCAATCAACGACTCGGGCAGACCCAGGTCGCGCATGGCGTCCTTGAGCGCCAGGAACGCGAACCGGTAGGCAAATACACCGCGGTTGAATAACAACCGCTCCTCGGCGCTCTTTTCACTGCGGGTCTGCGAGTTGGCGACCAGAAGCTCATACTCCTCGGGAAACCGGGAGTATCGCACCTCCCGCACGCCGACGGGCGCCTCAAACCGGAGGTGCGCCAGACCGCCGCGCCGCCCCAGCAAGATCGCCGCGTGATCGCCCGAGCCGCCCCGGGTACCCACGTACCACTCGCCTTCGCCACCCAGTTCCGCCAGGCGCCGCCGGTCCACCGGGAGACCCGCGTGGATCGCCAGAGTCAACTGAGTGGCGACCACAAGCGCTGAAGAGGAGCTCTGCCCGCCGCCCTGGGTGATGTTACCGTGCAGGGTGAGACGCAGCCCGGGTTGGGGATGGTCCGGGAAGGCATGCCGGAGCTTCAGTGCGCCTGCTTTCACGTAGTTGATGGTGCCGGTCCGCTCGCGCTGCGTGCCCTTGGAGTCTACGTGGGCCGCCACGGTCTGTGTGACTCCGGGAGTCTCCACGTACGGCAGCCACCCCTCACTCCATCCGGACCGCCCCCGCTCGATCTCCTCCGGCACCGAAAACGTCAACTGCTCCCGAAACCGGGAATCCACGTTGGTGATCGAGAAAGACTCGTCCAGAGTAGGACCGGCCACGCAGAGCAACTCGCGCACGTGAGGAGCATAAGGCACCCAGGCGCCCTGATGGTCACAGTGCGGATTCAACGAGAGGCGAGCGGGCGCGCGGTACACCGTGCAGGGAAGATCCCCGTGGGTCTCCAGAAACCGGCGCAGGGCCTCGGCCGCCGCGCGGGCCCGCTCCCGGAGGACATCCGGATCGGGGCCGTACGCGGCTGCGAGTTCGGACAGCAGTTCGGAACCCGGATCCTGGAACCGGGTATGGA
This sequence comes from Actinomycetota bacterium, assembly GCA_005805375.1. Classification (GTDB taxonomy): domain Bacteria; phylum Armatimonadota; class SYMT01; order SYMT01; family SYMT01; genus SYMT01. The sequence continues at coordinate 4,875 of SYMT01000674.1, read as the reverse complement.
GCCGCGAAGCGAGGAGCAACGGGGCGGGTTCACTTCGTGACGACAAAGGGAAAGACGAGCTGAGCATGCGGTTGTGACGGATGTGCGACGGTGACGACGGCCTCCCATTTGCCGTTCATCCCGGTGGTGAGCCCCGACGCCACATAGCGCCCGGGCGCAACGGGAGTGCAGACGGCGGAGGGGCCGGTTTGGTTCATCGAACGGAACATGAGAGCCACGGAGACCTGGGCTCCCGAAAGGGGCCGTCCCTGAGTGGAGAGGAGCACGGTGAAATCCGTATCCAACCCCACACTCGGTGGATCAGGCGCAGGGATCAGCTCGCCCGTCAGGCTGCCGACTGTCCGCACCCGGGTGCTGCCTTCCTGCTTCCGGCCGCACGCCGCCACACACGCCGTCGCGAGGAAGGCTACGGCAAGAAGGCGGCCGGGGAACAACATCGTGAGGCTCCAGGATTACAGGAAGGTCTTTTCGACACCCGCGCTCTCCGTCCCTCCTGCGCATCGGCCAATGGCGAATCGCATCCCCGCCCGGGCCACGCCGGGTGCCCCTGGGTGTTTCAGGTGGAAATGGGAAAACACTTCCCGGTGAAAACACCGAATCACTCGGCCGCGCGCGCCCGAGGTTTCGACCTGCAAACGGAGTTGCAGGACTCCACACGGGGCCGGCAACCGGTTCGAACCGGTTTTCTGCGGAAGTAGCCCCGTGGTTTTGACCCGGGGCGGCCCGGCGGACGAGCGCCACAGCGAGGTGAAACCGCAGACTATCGGGAGCGCGGTGCCGCGGGTTCACCCCGGAAGGGCGCATCCCCGGCGACAGACACAGGAAATGTGGGGGTGAAAGCACAAACCTTCCTGGCGCCGCAGCGGAGCGTGCCGGAGCCGGCAAGATGCCGGCGGTCCCGGGGGCACTCCGGCCCACCCACGTCACTGCGGCGGACGGTGACGACCAGGTCAAGCCTGCCTCTCATCCCCTGACACACGCCAAACTCTTTCCTCGCTTCTCAGCACCCTCTCCTCGCACGATGCCGTATCAGTGGACCGACCTCTTCGCCGCCCCAAACACAGCGGGAGAACCGGCTGGAGTGCGGAACCGGTTGTATTTCGGCGACAATCGCGATGCGCTTCGGGAAATGGCCGGACACCTGGCAGGACAGGTGGATCTGGTCTACCTGGATCCCCCCTTTCGAACAAGTCGTCGCTGGAATGCCCGGGTGCCGGTGGGTGACGCCACAGGCGTGGGACCGACGCGGGAACAGACGCACACGGTGCCGGCCTACCGGGACATCTGGACGCCCGCTGATTACCTGACCATGCTGGGAGAGCGCCTCGACCTGGCACGGGAACTCCTGTCCCCGACCGGCAGCCTGATCGTGCACGTGGACTGGCGGGTGGGACCGCACGTGCAGTTGTTGCTGGACGAGATCTTCGGTCCGGGCGAGCGTGCCGGGCCGGGTAGGGCCGGCTTCCGCGCTGAAATCATCTGGGGGTACGGCGGGGGAGGCGCCCCACACAATACCTACCGGCGCAAGCACGACAATCTCTTCTGGTACACGCGTTCCCGGAAGTGGACTTTCCATCCGGAGTTCCGTCCCTACACCGACAAGACGATGGCGCGCGGGCTGACTGCCGTGAAGGGACCGGCGTACGCACTGCGGCAGGAAGGGGCGGCGCGCGATACCTGCTGGACCGACCCTGGAGTACAGAAGATCCTTTCCCCCACGGCCCGCGAAAACTGGAAGTACCCCACGCAGAAACCCACCGCCCTGCTGCACCGACTGATTCGCATCCATTCCAACCCCGGCGAGATCGTACTGGATCCCTTTGCCGGCTCCGGAACGACCGCCGTGGCGGCGCAGGAACTCGGCCGTCGCTGGGTGCTGGCGGACGCCTCGCCACTGGCGGTCTGGATTGCGATCCGGCGCCTCTGCCAGGTGCAAGACCACGCCGCCAGCGACGCGGAAGCGTTCGCGCTCTATCAACAGGACCTTCCGCCCTGCACCGGAGGCCAGGTGCGGGCGGTACGCAATCAGTCGGAGTCGGGGTCCGTGTGGTGGACTCTGACCGGCTCCCCTCCCGGCAGCTCGTCGGGTGCAGAAGCGGTCCACCGACACCCACTCGATCTGGTGGAGTACTGGGCGCTGGACCCGGCGTTCGGCACGGTGCAGGATCCGGCGGGCCGTCCGGTCTTCCGGCACATGTGGCGGACCTTTCGGGCTCCCGGCAGCCGGAGCCTGGTGCGCAGCAGCGGCCTGTTTGCTCCGGCCGCCGGTTCGTCGCCCGTACTCACCCTCGTGGATCCGCTGGGCCGGGCGGAGCGGGAACGGCTGTGATGCGCTGCGGCCGGCGGGACCGTCGGCGGTCCCGGGGCGGAGCGACGCCTAACCTGTGACGTACATGGCGAACAGGCGCACGGCACTCCGACCCGCGCCTTCGAACCGTACCCGCAGGCGGATCGGCCCGCGCACCCCGCGCAAAGCCTCGCGGCCCTTCCAGAGCACCGGCACCCGGAGCCCGGAGCCGCGAAGTGGGAGCGCATCGGCCCCGGAGTAACCGGGCAGCGGCCGAAACTGCTCGTCAAGCACCTCCACCACCAGCGTGCCCTCCCCCGACAACCCGTCCGCGTTCACGAAGACTCGTGGCGCGCCGTTGCGCGGGCGGAACGGACAGGTGACGCACTGCGGCTCGCCGGCCCCCATCTGTCCCGAAGGTTCATAGTAGCCCAGACGGTCCCGGTCCCAGCTCGCCAGACGGATTTCACCGTGCAGCCAGATCTCGTACCAGAGCAGGGTTCGCTCGCCGACGTTCGCCATCCCCTGCCCATGTGAGAGGGTGTCGCCCCGGTTCGGTGGAGCCTCCAGCTCACCGGCCGCGGGAACCAGGGTGAAGTCCGGCACGGGCTCCCGGTAGTGGAGTGCATCGTGGGTGATGACCAGTCCCAGGTCCTGGACCGTCCGCGCGCGATCGCCGGACGGATGCCCGTGCCACAGGTCCGTCACCCCCAGGATGACGTTGCCCCGATCCCACAGGCCGGCTCCAAGGTGGACTTCCTCTCCCGTGGTGGCGGGGGTCGAGACGGCGCGGGGCGGCTCGGAGTCCCGTCGGAATCCGAGGCAGGGCGTCTCCAGCCAGTGCTCGAAATCGTAGGAGGCAAACGTGATGAGCCGCCGGGGTGCGCCGTGGAAATGGTCTCCCCCCTGCCCGTTCACGTAGTAGCAGTCGCGAAAGCGAATCAGACCGGTCTGTTCCAGGATAGGACCTACCGGATTGTGGGGCGACTCCGTCCAGCGCAAGCCATCAGGGCTGTATGCCACTGCGAACCGGTTGTCGTATTCGGGGCTTTCAAACACCGCCTTGAACCGCCGGCTCGCGTTCGGATCGGCCGGGTCGTGGATGATGGGCAGCGCCGTCACATCCGCGCGTCCGCCGCGCAGGTCCACCACGTTATGGCGGCGGCTCCCACGAATCTCCACCAGGCCCAGTTCCGGTTTTTCCCAATGGACCCCGTCGCGGCTGGTGGCATAGCAGACCCGCAGCCCCCGCCCGTCCTTCCGCGAGTCGTCGAGGGCGCTCCGGCCGAGATACCACATCCGCAGCCCGTCCTCGAACGGGATGACCGTGCCGTAGAAGCGCGCCCGCGCATCGTCCGGCGTGCCCGGACGCCCGTGCGGGAGCACGATCGGGTTGGGGCGCCCTACCTGCTTGCCCGGGATCATGCGCAGCCGCAGCCCCGCCGCGAACGGCACGTTCCCATCGTCGAAGGGAAAGAACACCGCCTCCGGCACTCGCGCGGCCGCGACGCCTGTCAGCACTTCGATCATCGGCGTCGCGCTTCCGCCCGGCGCCCACCCAACTCGCAGTTCCCCGCCATCAGCTTTCCTCCGTCTGTCGTTCGTCGGGATTCTCTGTCAACCGGGCGAGGAACGCGGCAGGCACTTCCTCGGCAAGCCAGACGCCGTTGTCGGAGCACCGGAGAGGGTGCCCGACCGCGTGCATTCCGGCAGCGTCCACCCGGAACACCACCGGACGGCCGTGCCGCGCCCCGACCCGCACGGCGGTCGAGATATCGGCGCTCAGGTGGACGTGCTGGCGCGACATCCGGCGCAGCCCCTCGCGTTCGACCGCCTCCGCGCTCCCATGGCCGGTGCCGTGGAAGAGCACCGCAGGCGGCGCAACCGGCTCAAGCTGGAGGTCCACCTCCACGCTGTGCCCCTGGTTGGCACGAATGCGCTCCCCGACCTCGTCGAAGGAAAAGCGCTGCTTCTCGTTCGTCGCCACCACCTCATCCAGTTCCGCCCGTGTGAACGGAAACTGCGCCCGCCCGCACGCCGCCAGCAGCTCCGCCACACCCACCCAGCCTCCCGGGGCCAGCGTGAGTCCCAGAGCTTCGGGCTGATGGCGGAGGTGCTTGCTCAAGTACCTGCTGATCCGTGTTTTTCGGCGCTCGTCCAACGTGGTAGGTCTCCGAACAGCGTTCGTACTCACGCTCGGGGTCGCCAGTGAGTGGCGCGGACCGCCCGATGGCGTGTGCAGGAACGCAGCCTAGCTCACTGCGCCGTAGTGCGCCCCCCATTTCGCCGCCAGGCGGCGGCCGATCTGCTCCGCCTCCGTGCGTTCTGCAGCGGTCAACGGCTGAAACGCACGCGCCCAGGCCACGTTCCGGCGCAGTTCCTCTTCGGTCGCCATGGCCAGGATGACAGTATCACTGTCGGCAGAAATGGCGACAGACCTACCAACACTAAGGGCTCGCTCAAAAATAAGTCGGTCGTTTTTCACTGCTCTCGACGCGGCCGGATGGTATAGTTCCACTCTCCACGAAAGGCCGCGGGCTCCAGTTGCACCTCTCCTAACTCCGCTGCAGTGACCTTAATCCCGGTCT
>SYMT01000673.1 GCA_005805375.1 Actinomycetota bacterium | reverse complement strand
GGATTAGAGCATCAGTCTTCGGAACTGAGGGCCGGGGGTTCGAATCCCTCCGCGAGCGTCCTTTACCACCAGAGTATCCTCGGCGATGGGTTGGGCCACCGCACACATTCCCCGACTGTGTACAGGAGAAACGGTTTCGCTCCGCCCACGGGGCACTCCATGACTGGCAAAATCGAATCCGGCCAGCTATGCGCACCGTCGTCCCTGTAGATCCCGCCTACCTGAACGTGGGTGACATCGTCCTCTGCCGGGTCAGTGGATGCGAGTGATTTCCCCTGACGAAGGCGATCCAGGGGTGCCGTTTCCAGATCTGCAACAACCGTGGTCGCATCAACGGATGGATCACCGACACTTCCCTCTTCGGCCGTTGCGTCAAAATCGAGTGATGCGACGGTGGGTGTACCCTTGTTGTTCGCGGAGATCACTCGCTGCGCTCGGGGAACACCCAGAGTGGCTCGGGTCTGGGCGCATCAGCCAATAGAGTATGGGCCACTGCTGACGCGCCCGAGGCTGTGCAGGGACATCAGACTTTCACAAGCGGAACGTAGATCGTCTCGTCGTCCCGGACGCTGTAGCCCACCGCAAAGAAGAGTACCCCTTTTTCCGGGTCGAGCACGGCGCCGAGGGGATCGGGCACGCCCGGAAAGAAGATGGGGTCGAGACCTCGCACGCTGGTGCTGGACGGCAGCCACCCCACCGCGGAGTATTCGGTGACACCCTGTGGTCGAAGTCGCTTCGTTGCGCGGGCCGTCTTGGCGATCTCGACGACGAGCGGGCTCCAGCGGCCCGAGAAGCTGAACCGCCCCAGCCCCGCGACGGTCCCGGCCGCCCGCAGGCTGCCGCGACGCGTCAGTTCGAGCTGAGCAAAGTCCTGGGAACCGCGTTCGGTGGCCCAGAATCCGACCAGGTCCGGTCCGAACTTGAAATCGAACGGGAATTCGTCAGCGAAGAACTGACCTTCGCCGAAGATACTGCTGAAGAGGTCTCCCTCGATCTGCTCGCCGGCCACGACACCGGCCATCTCTCCCCGGTCGGAACCAATCACCCGGGAGAGCCGGGTGTAGAATTCACCACGTCGCGGGGTTGCCCGGCCCCGCAGCAGGACAAAGCCGCGACCGTTTCCCAGCGAAATCGCCGGATAGAGCGTCCGCCCGTCCAGCGCGATGGATGCGATTCCGTCTCCCTCCTTGGCGGAGGCGTCCCCGTAATAGAACCGCGGAAAACCGGATGGCGTCTGCGCCTCCGCCGGTTCCATGATGAAGGCCGTTCCTGCCAGAGCCGCCGCTCCTGCGGTCAGCACCGTCCTGCGTGTGATCTTCTGCGTCTGCATCGCTGCACACCCTTCCCTACGTGCTTGTCGTGGCCCGAGGCCGGAAGGCCCGGCGGGATCGGCAGGAGGGCGGAGGATCGCTGCCGGAGCCCGCACCACCGAGAGGTGGTCATCTTCGGGCTGATGGCGTTACGACCCGGGTGGCGGCGTCAGGTTCCCTCGACTTCGCAGGGAATTCGATAGAGGTCAAAGGCCCCATGGCGAGTGGAAACAAAGTAGAGTGATCGTCCGTCCGCGCTCCAACCGGGGTAGTCGTCGCGCGCCTCGCCGGTGGTAAGACGCCGAACTCCGGCGCCGTCCGGGCGGCAGACGTACAGATCGTAGCTGCCGGCACGGTTCGAGGCGAAGGCCAGCCACTTTCCATCCGGGGAGAACGCCGGGTGCGTGTCCAGTGCGTCGCTCCGGGTGACGCGGTGCAACTCGGCGCCGTCGGGACGGATGCGGTAGAGCTGGTAGCTTCCTTCGTGGCTGCTGGAGAAGACGATCCAAGCGCCGTCCGGGGACCAGGTGGGAAAGAACTGCTGGCCGGTCAGGCTCCCGAGGCGACGGGGCTTTGAACCGTCGGCATTCACCACCGAAAGCTGGCTGCTGAGCGCCACGTAGACGAGTTGCTTTCCGTCCGGCGACCAGGCCGGGTGGCAGTTCTGGCCACCCGGCACGATCACCCGAAACCCGGAGCAGGTGTCGCCGTCCACATCACAGGCATGGACTGCGAGTTGACCGTTGCGAAGACCCTGGTTCACAGTAAATGCCAGCATGCGCCCATCCCGCGACCACGCCGGGTGCTGCTGGATGTAGTCCTCGCGTCCGACGAAGAGCGGACGATCTTCCTCTCCCTGGGGCCCGATCCGGCGCAGGGAGAGATGTGGGCCCTGAATCTGCACGTATACGACCCCCTGCCCATCCGGCGCAGGGCGGGGTTGCTGCTTCGCGAGGCCCGTGCGGGTCAACCGCCGGACTCGTTCGGCGCCGTCGTCTTGCTGCATGGTCTGTTCAGGCAAACAGTTCGTGGACCGGCTCGGCGTCGAAGCCAAGGCCGAGCGGCGTAAGTTCCAGGCGGTTCAGACCGAGCGCGTGGAGCACCGTGGCATGCAACTGATAGGGATGAATCGGGGGAGTTGCCGGATAGGCGCCGATCGCGTCCGACGCACCGATGACGCGCCCGCCCTGGACGCCGCCACCGGCTGCCAGTGCTGTGTAGACCCCGGGCCAGTGGTCACGGCCACCGACGGAGTTGATTTTCGGCGTCCGGCCGAACTCGCCCATGCAGAGTACCAGCGTGGAGTCGAGCAGCCCGCGCTGCGCCAGATCGTCCAGGAACGCAGACAGGCCCTGATCGAGCGCCCAGGCATAACATCCATCCTGAATGAACTCGAACAGCCGGTAGTGGTGATCCCAACCGCCGTCTCCGCCGGAGGTCTGCTGGTCTTCTCCGTGATCGCTCCAGTTCACCTGGATGAAGGGTGCGCCCGCTTCGACGAGTCGCCTCGCGAGAAGGCAGGACTGGCCGAACCGGGTACGTCCGTACCGATCGCGCAGCGCAGCAGGCTCCGCATCCAGCCGGAAGGCTCGGCGGGCCTCCGGTGTGGTCAACATCGCGAGGGCCTGTTCCTGAAACTGCGCGGTGCCGGCCACCTCGGGAGTGCCGGTCGGAAGTGGTCCGGGGAGGCGCAAGCGCGAGAGCAAGCGCCGCCGGCCGGACAGGCGATCCGCGGAGATTGCCGGCAACGGCGAGAACTCGGGCGGCAACTGCACGCCCCCATCGGCGCCGTACTCCACGCGAAACGCCTCATAGATGGCGCCCAGGTTTGCCGCATCCTGACCACTGGCCCCGCCACTCACGCGAGCCGGTTTGCCGATGCACACAAACGGCGGCAGTTTCCCAGCCTGAAAGCCGCGCAACCGCGCCACCAGAGACCCGAGCGTGGGCCGCCGCACGCCCGGCAGCGGCGCGCCTCCGCCCACGCGCCCACCGGCGGGCACCCCGGTCAGTGACACGGTGCCGCCGACGTTGTGATCGCTCTCTTCGTGGTGCATGCTACGGATCAGGCTGAATTGCCGGGCACGGCGGGCCAGTTGCGGCAGTAATTCGGTCAACTGGATGTCGGGCGACGCCGTCCGCATGGGCCGGAACGAGCCGCGTACCTCAATCGGCGCCTCCGGCTTGGGGTCCCACAGATCGTGGTGGCTCGGCCCTCCGAAAAGCCACAGCAGTACCACCGAGCGCGCCGGGTTCCCTTTGGTTCCCGTCCCGGTGGCCGCCGCTGCCGCCCGCCACGCCAGGAGATCGGGCAGCGACAATCCGAATGCTCCCAGTGTACCCACCTGCATGAGAGAGCGGCGAGTTGTTCCAGCGCAGGTCCGCGAGCGGGTGGTTCCGATTTCGAGCATGGTGTGTAGTTTCCGGTTGGCTATTGCGACCAGGTACCGAGGGGAAGGTTTCGGGTTTCACACCTACTCGGTGTGCCAACTCGGCGAGGACCGGATTCGAATTGCCCTGCGCCGACGGCTGCAGCCGGTACCGTCAATCCGAGACCCCACAACACGAGCACACTTCGCCGCCTCCGGTTTCTCCCGTCCAGAGTTGCACCGCAGCGATCTCGCCACGTCCTCCCCACCGAGGAAACGCCCCCGGGCCGGCGGCGTGGCAGTATTGGTGTGACCGCCTGGAAAGATTGCCTCTGAGCTATTATAAATCTTATGTGCGCTGTGCTGCTTTCCAGGAACACGCAATCCCCGGCTGCGAGGATCGGCCGGCTGAGCCGGCCCGCACGCCGTCGGGCGGTTGCTGCGGGGTTGTTCGTGATTCTGGCTGCCGGCAGCGACTGCCTCGCTCGGCCGCCGCGTGCGCGAGAATCGCGACCTGCTGCTGGTCCGCTCCTTCCGGTGCGCCTTGCCCACCCGAACGGCCTGGCCTTCGACACTGCCGGCAACCTGCTGGTCTCCGACATCGGCACTCACAGGATCCTCAGATGCGCCCCCTCCGGCGCCCTTTCCTCGATTGCAGGCACCGGGGAGGGGGGCTTTTCCGGCGACAACGGGCCCGCGGCGCGGGCGCGCATGTTTGCCCCTCACGACCTGGTAGTGGCGTCAGGCGGTGAGATCCTGATTGCCGACACGTATAATCATCGCATCCGGCGTCTGGATCGCCAGGGTCGCATCACGTCAGTCGTGGGAGACGGCCGGGGCGCCTATCGCGGCGACGGCGGTCCTGCACTCCGCGCTTCGCTGAACAATCCGCAGGGCCTCGCGTTAGGTCCGGACGGAACCTTCTACATCGCGGATACATACAACCACGTGGTACGCCGCGTGGACCCGCGGGGCATAATCACCACCTTTGCCGGCACGGAGGCGGGGTTGGCCGGGGATGGTGGCCCGGCGCTGCGCGCGCGTCTGAGCCTCCCCACGGCCGTGGCGGTGGCGCCCGACGGTATGGTGTACGTCAGTGATTCTGGCAACAACCGCCTCAGGCGCATCACGCCGGCAGGCACAATTGAAACAATCGTCGGTTCCGGTCCGGGCTCCGGCACCGCCGGCGCCGGTTTCGCCGGCGACGGAGAGCCGGCCGCGAAGGGGAAACTGTTTGCCGCCGCCGATGTCAAAGTGGACGCCCGCGGCAATCTGTTTCTATCCGACACGGGAAACTGCCGGGTGCGTCAGATCCGGAACGGGATACTCTCCACACTGGCGGGGTCGGGGTCTCCGGGGTTCTCCGGCGACAGGGGGCCCGCCGGCCAGGCGGCACTGAGTCCGCCCCAGACACTGCTGCTGGGTTCCGACGGCAGCGTCTATTTCGCGGATCGCGCCAACCATCGGGTCCGGCGGGTGGACTCTTCCGGCCGAATAGAAACGGTTTGCGGCAGGGGTGCGCCATCGGGCATTCTCATCCCGGTGGGCAGCGAGCGTACGAATGGAGGCCTGCGGTGAACAACAAGACGGGGTCGAAGGCAGGAAGCGGCTTTGGAGCCACGCTCCTGTTGGGTGCGACGAGCCTGCTGGTGGCCGGCTCGCTGCATGCAGGTCCCCGGTCCCGGTTTCCCGGAGAGCACGGTCCCGAGCGCCTGAAGAGCGTCCGGCCCGACCGGCGGGTGAGCGACCTCACCCGCGAGGTGGCCGCACAACTTCCCCGCATCGGCTCGAACACCGGGCGGGTCGTTGTGCGCAATCTGATTGACACGCACCTGTTTGGCGCAATGGCGAAGGCGGGCATTCCCCACGCCCCGCTCAGTTCCGACTACGAATTCTGCCGCCGTCTCCATCTTGACCTGACCGGGCGCCTTCCCTCGCCGGAGCGCGTGCAGTCCTTTGCCGCCAGTCGGGCCCCGGACAAGCGCGACCGGTTGATTGATGAACTCCTCGACAGCACTGCGTGGGTGGACCACTGGAGCTACTGGTACGGCGACCTCGTGCGGAATTGCGCCAACCGGATCGGAAATGCCACCACAAAGCACTTTGATCGCTGGATTCGCCGAAATCTGCAAGAGGATCGTCCGTACGACCGGATGGTGACCGACATGCTCACTGTGTCGGCGCCGAATAGTGTCTGGATGCCCGATGCTGCCCCGGCAGGTTTCCTCGCGCGCTGGCACGTGCCGGCCGACACGATGTATTCGGATCGCTATGAGGACACGGCAGACGAAATCGCCGTGCAGGCCTCGCGTCTCTTCCTGGGGGTGAATTACCAGTGTATCTCGTGCCACCGGGGCAGGGGATTCCTGGAAAAGGTGAACCTGGATCTCGTGCCCCGGCAGCGCGCGGATCTCTGGGCGATGGCGGCCTTTTTCGGCAACACCCGGGTGCGGATCGTCCCGTACCAGGACCGTTTCACCATCACCGACGACGGCACCGGATACGACACAAAGGCCGCCAGTTCGGTGCGGCTCCGGCGCGAGGGCGGCTCGATCCAGCCTACGTTCTTGCTGACCGGTGAGAAGGGCGACCCGCAGCGCCCGCTGCGGCCGCAGTTCGCCCGTATGCTCACCCGGCATCCCCAGTTCGCCCGTGCCACCGTGAATCTCATCTGGAAGGAGCTGTTCGGGCTCGGCATCGTGGACCCGGTGGATTCTTTCGACCTCGCCCGGCAGGACCCAAGCAAGCCGTTACCGGCGCCCTGGACGGTGCAGCCGACGAATCCGGGCCTGCTGAACGCACTCGGGCGGGAGTTTGCGACACAGGGATTTCGCCTGAAGTCCCTCATGCGCCTGATGGCTCGCTCCAGTGCCTACCAGCTTTCCTCGCGATTCGAGGGCGAGTGGAAGGAGCGCTACACACCGTTCTTCGCCCGACATTTCGTCCGGCGGCTCACGGCAGAGCAAACCCACGACGCGATTTCTCAGGCCACGCTGGTCTTCGGCAATTACCGGATGAAGGACATGCTGTACGGCACGGAGTTGCCGCCGGTGCGTTTCTGGACCGAGGCGCCGACCCCGGAAGAGATCAGCGATGGGGAAGCCAAGCTGTTTCTGCGCACCTTCGGACAGGCCAACCGGGAGCAATTCGACCGTCGCACGGAAGGATCGGTGCTCCAGGCCATCGCGCTCATGAACAGCCCCTTTGTCACGCGCCGGGTGCGCGCCGCAGGCGGTAGCCGCGTGGAGCAATTGGTGAAGTCCGGGCGTTCCAACGAAGAGATTGTGGACGAACTCTATTTGGCCACCCTGTCACGGCCGGTGCTTCCTACCGAAAAGGCAGCGGCGCTCTCCTGGCTGTACACCAGTCGCCAGGAGGGAGCTGAAGACCTGCAATGGGCCCTCTTGAACAAGCTCGACTTCATTTTCAACTACTGAAGTTCGGCTATAGAAATGCTCGCTTCCTCCAGGCGCACCCGCACCCCGCGTGCCGACTATGACGGCTTCTGGAAAGAGGGCCTCGGGCTCTTCTTTCAGTCATTTCTGGTGCTCTGCTTCCCCGGTGTCGCCGCTTTGATAGACTGGTCCCAGCCGGTGGAGTATCTGGATACCGAAATGCGTCGGGCGCTGCGGGGATTGTCGCGCCGTCGTCGTAACCAGGTGGATCGTCTCGTGAAGGTACATCTTCTGGATGGTGGGGAACAGTGGATTCTGATCCACGTCGAGGTCCAGTCCCAGTGGGTGCAGGATTTCCCGGAGCGCATCTTCCGCTACCTGTGTCGCCTGTTCGACCGTCTGGGCCACAAAGTGATCCCTCTCGTGGTGTATGGCGATACCAACCCGAATTGGCGGCCGGATCACTTCGGCTACTCGTTCGCAGGGCTCGGGCCGCACCTCACGTTCGGCGTGATGAAGATTCTGGACTGGGAAGCGCGCTGGGCCGATCTGGAGGCCAGCACAAGCCCGTTTGCGCCGCTCCTGCAGGCGCACCTCCGCACGCTGCGATCGCAGCATCAGGTTGCCGCACGGTTTCGCTGGAAGGTCGAGTTGGTGCAGGGCCTGTACCGGCGTGGGTTGTCGGCAGATCAAGTGCAGCAACTCTTCCGGCTGGTGGACTGGGTGATGGCTTTGCCGGAAGAGTGGGAAACCCGGTTTGACGCAGAAGTGCGCGAATTGGAAGAGGGAACAAGTATGCCCGTCATCAGCCACATCGAGCGGACCGCCGAAGCACGCGGAAAGCTGGAAGGGAAGCTGGAGGCACTGCAGCAGGCTGTGTTAGTCGCGCTGAGCGCCAGGTTCGCCTCCGTCCCGGAGTCGCTCACCCGGCAGATCACCGGCGCGACAGTGGCCGACTGGCTTCCGCTGGTCCGCGAGGCGGCTGTGACGCCGTCGTTGGAAGCATTTGAACAGGCGCTGCGAGGCGCTCTCAACCGATCGAGGCTATGATGAAATCCGGACGGCAGCTCACCCCCCAACTCACACGCCGCACGTTGCTGCGGGTCGGCGGCGTCGCCATCGCAGGCGGCTTCCTGGACAACGCGCGACCCCGCAACGTCTTTGCGGCCGGGAAGGCGGCGCCGCTCGGGACGGCGCGGCAGGTGCTGTTTCTCAACATTGAGGGGGGCATGAGTCAGGTAGACACCCTTGATGCCAAAGACGGCCCGTCGACTCCGGACTATTTCGACATTCGGAACTGCGGAAACGTTCTGAAGTTGCCCGTCGGCATAATGAAGCACCTACCCCGGATCCTGGATCGGATCACGGTGGTGCGCTCGCTGGCGGCCTGGGACGCAGTGCATGGACGCGCGCAGTACTACATCCAGACCGGGCATCCACTCAATCTGGCACTCTCAAAGGAAGTACCGGCCATCGGCGCCGTGGTTTGCCACGAACTGGCGAGCACGCGCAGGGACTCTGATTCACTCCCGGCGTTCATCTCTATGAACATGGCGGGCAACCAGGCTGGCCTCATCAACCAGGGCTTCCTCTCCGCTGAATACGGTCCGCTCAGCCTGGCCGTGGGAGCCGAAGCGCCGGCACTGGCGCCGGACCAATCGGCGGCCCCCACGATGCAGCGCCGCTGGGAACGCCTCCAGCAACTGGACCGGTCGCTGCGTGCGGGAAGCCCGGGTGTAGATCGTCGCTACTCCGATTACCACGAATACTACCGGAGCGCGTGGTCCATCATGAACGATCCGCGCGTCTCCGCCATCTTTACGCTGGCCGACACCGAGAAGCAGCGGTACGGAAACAGCTCCATCGGCAACTCGCTGCTGCTGGCGCGCAACCTGTTTCGGGCGAACGCCGGCACGCGCTTCATCATGGCGAGCCACGGCGGGTGGGATCACCACGGCGACATCTATAAGGAAAAGACGCGCAATCACCCGGTCCTGATTCGTGAACTCGACACGGCCTTCACGCACCTGGTGGAGGATCTGGAGCGTACTCCGTCCTCCCACACGCCCGGCAAGACCCTGCTGGACGAGACCCTGGTCGTCGCCGTCAGCGAATTCGGCCGCACTCCGGGGGCGATCAGCGAGACGCGCGCCGGCCGGGAGCACTACATCCACGCCCACGCGGGGATGTTCGCCGGTGGGGGCGTGCGCCGCGGCGGTGTCATCGGCCGCACCGACGCCATCGGTGGAACGGTGGTCGAGCCCGGATGGAGCGGAAACCGCCCCATCTACATGGAGGACATCGCCTGCACCATCTACTCGGCCCTCGGGATTGACTGGACCAAGAAGATTGAGACCACCCCCTCCGGCCGCGCTTTCCATTATGTAGAGCCCGCGTCCGGCACCCGGTACATGCGCTTCCAGCCGATCCACGAACTGTTCGCCTGATCCCCGAGCAGGGACGGGGACCACGCCCAACGACGCCACGCGGCGCCGACGCGCGTGGCGCCGCCGGACTGAGTGGTCTCGACCCCTGACGGAGCGGGGAGCGCACTCGGCCTGGTTGTGCGCCCCCCCGGAGGTGCTCGTTGGCCTCGGTGCCGGCGCGGCTACTACCGCGAGCAGGCGCGACGAGCGGCAGGAACGGGAACCCGGGAGTGACGTGTACCTGGAAGCGACCGGGAACGAGGCCGCAGACCATCTCCCTGCGGGTCACCGCCGAGCGCCGAGACCTCTCGGAGTGCCCCACGCACGGGTCATACTCGGCGACTGGTCGGGAGGCTTGCGCCTTGCCCGCGCCACGTCGGAGGCCGCGGACCTCTGCGGCGGCGCCACCATCCCGACGGCTGTGCGGCGGCCTGTTCCGAAGGGGTCGGTGCTCCGGGTGGAGCCGGTGGATTTCCCGGAGGGATGACGGCGCCGTTCGGGAGGGAGCACCCAGCCGCAGATACAGATCGGCTGGATGCTGTTTGAAACGCTGTCTGGGAATGAAGCGTGCTCAGAAGAGCCGATCGAGGAAGTGCCCCTCGTTCACGTACACGGGCCGATCCACGATGTCGCGAACCTCTACCCCACGGGGGATGCCCATACTGCGGAAGACGGTGGCGCCGATGTCGGCCGGGAAAACCGGGTCGCTCTTCACATAGCCCGCCCACTCGTCGCTCTCGCCATAGGCGCCGCCGCCGCGCACGCCGGCGCCCGCGATGACACCGGTCCAGCACCACTGCCAGTGGTTCCGCCCGTTGGGCTCGGCTGCATTCATGGCGGCGCCGGTCACGGCGCGACCCAGCACCGGGTTGCGCCCCATCTCACTCAGGCAGAGGACCAGCGTCTCGCGCAGCATCCCCTGGTCGTGCAGGTCCTGGAGCAGCGCGGCGAAGCCCTGATCGAACGGCGGACAGTGCTTGTCCATGCTCGCGTCTTCGCCGCTGTGATAGTCCCAGTAGTTCACGTGATCGCCGAGGTTCACCTGGACGTACTTCACGCCGGCCTGGGCCAGACGGCGGGCGAGCAGCATGGACTGCCCCCACATGTGGCGCCCGTAGCGGTCCCTCAGGGCCTCGGGCTCTTTGGTCAGATCGAACGCCCGGCGTGTTTCGGCGGAGGTCGCCACCTGGAATGCCCGTTCCCGCGCATCCGAGAACTGTCGTCCGTCCAGTTGCTGATCCAGATCGCGACGGTACTGGTCCACCTGCCCGAGGAGCTGGCGCCGACCCTCCAGCCGTTCCACCGTGAAGCCGGGAAGGGGGAGCAGATCCGGCACGCGGTAGTCCGGCTTGTTGGGATCGCCGTCCGTCAGCCAGGGATCGTAGCGACTCCCGAGCCAGCCAGCTGACTCGCCCACGACCGGCTGATTGGTGAATCGCACTTCGCGGGGCACATGCACTGCCGTCGGCAGCCCCGAGGCGTTCGGCCGGAAGTAGGTGATGACCGAGCCCATCGAAGGCCATTCCTCGCGATGGCGGAACGCCTTGAAGTTTGCGGGCGTCTGGTTCAGTGCGCCGAGAAGCTTCTGATCCCCCAGGATGTGGTTGTCGTCCTCGGCGTTCAGTGTGATGCTGCGCAGCAGCGCGAAACGGTGCGCTTGCTTCGCCAGCAGTGGGAGGCGACTGCCGAGTTGGATGCCGTCGGCCGAAGTGGAGATCGGTTTTGCCGTGCCGCGGCACTGGGTCGGCGAGTCCGGTTTCAAATCCCAGAACTGCATCTGGGGTGGGCCGCCCGGCATCCAGACCAGAATGACGCTTTTCGCTCGCGCCGGTTCCGCCCCGGCAGGCCGGGCCGTAAAAGCGCTCGCCATGCTGGCGCCGAATGCACCCAGCATTCCTACCTGCAGCACCTCACGGCGCAGCATACCGCTGTGGTGGGCGTGAGGCATCAGTGGGGACGTTCTCGTGGTCATGAAATTCTCCCGACCGGGGTCCGGCATCAGGGCGAGCGGGCTCTCCCCCGGAATGGCTCTTCTTATGGTATCGCGACTGATGGGCCATCGGCGAATTCCGCGGGTGCCGGCATCAGGGGTCGCGCAGGGACCCAAGCCCCCAGGAAGCGAGCGCCATCCGCCCGGACCTTGATCTCTGTAACGATCTCTGTAAACGCCCCCGCAAGTTCGAAGATCCCGGTGAACAGGTCACTGCCTCTGGTATAAATGTGGCGCCGAGGGTGTGGCGTGGTGATCGGCATCTGAGCGCGGTCGGATCTCCAGGAGGTTGCGCTGCCTACACCTCGGACTGCCCCATGCGGGCGCGCATTTCCGCCATCTGGCGTTCCAGTTCACGCACGCGCTGTTCTCCCGCAGCAACCCGCGCTTCCGCCGCCGCCCGCTGCGCGGCCTCGTCGTGCGCTCGTGTTTCCGCCGCCGCCCG
>SYMT01000672.1 GCA_005805375.1 Actinomycetota bacterium | reverse complement strand
TTTCCGTTCTACGGTGACGAAGATGCGAGAATCAACAAAGGCCGAGAGCTGTGTTGCGGAGGGAGCGCAGGCAGGTGAGCATCCGTGATCACTCCACAGTGGTGGTTCAAAGGCTGGGCCCTTCCCAAAGGGTGCAGAGAAGCTGCATCCGAGTGCGTGCTGCCTGCCGTAGCGTGGTGATTGCGGTCTGGAGACGCGCGTGGGCAATGCGTCTGCCGGTCTTGGTACTCCTTGTGGGTCTGGAAAGTACGAGATACCTTCCCATACGCTTTGGTCCAGACGACCCGGAAATCCTGTCTCCTGCGTTCCTCGCCCAGGTGGAACCCGGCGCGATGTATAGTGGCGTCTTCTCCCAGGATAGTCGTTTCTTCGCGGTAGGAGGCTACTCCCGTATCTACCTCTGGAGGACGCCCTTCCAGGGGCCTCCCACCTCAGTGCGAGCCTGTCCGGCGCGCGTGTCTTCTCTTTTCCTTTCGGCACCATGCCACACGTTGGTAGGTGTGGGAGAGGCACGTGACGCCGAAGCAAGTGTGGGCGCGGTATCTGACCCCACGCTTCGGTTCTGGCGCTATCCATCGCTGCGTGCAACACCCCGCCCTCCGGACGACTCGCACTACCTGGATGTGTTTAACGCCGCCCTGTCTCCTGACGGAGAGCACCTCGCCGTCGTCCACCTTCTGGATGGGAGGTGTTCGATCTGGGATGTACGTTCCCGACGCCTGGTTGCCAGGCTAGCCACCGGCGCCCCGTTCCGCTCGCAACAACTCTGCTTCTCCGTTGACGGACACCTGCTGGCGATCGGTGACGGTGATGGAAGAATTGCATTGTGGGATGTGCCGCGGGCCCTGCGCCTCAGGCAGTGGCGGGCGCACAGCAAGGCAATTGATACCCTGGGCTTCCTACCGGGGGGACACACTCTCGTCTCCACCTCCTATGATGCCACAGTAAAGAGGTGGGCCGTTCTTGACGGGACGCTGCGCAGTACGCACCACGAGCATACCAGCCCGTTCGGCCACGTGAGTATTGCTCCCGCGGGGCGCTACTTTGTGACCTGCGATTGGCAAGGCCGGTCGGCATTGCGTCGGGCATCGGATGGAGGCGTGGTGCGTACTTACTGGTCGGCCAACGGGAGCGTGCTCAATCCGGCGGGAGACTTGCTGGCAGTGGGGGGCCGGGGCCAGGCAATCGAGATCTTCACCCCAGACACGGCGGTCATGCGGTATCGTCTGCGTGGGAGCCAGGGTGCCCAGAGCTTCGCGTTTTCGCCAAACGGTCGGTGGATCGCCGAATGGAACGACAACGGCACCGTGGGGATTTGGCGTGTTCCCCATACTCCTCGTCACCGCAGATAGCCAGAAAGCGGGAGTTTACCCCCCATGCCTCGAGGAAGCACCTAACGATGAGCACCGCCCTGCGCACCGAGTGGCGCGGCGCCACGCTGGCAGCGATGCAGGACCACGTGGCCGGCGTCACGCGCACCGATCACCTGGACCACCAGGGCACGGTGCAGTGCCTCGCTGACGACAACGGCGTGGTGACCGATCGCTTTTCCTGCGACGTCTGGGGGAGCCAGTTCAAACGTACCGGTACGGGTATCAATCGCCAGTGGTACATCCGAGTTGCGGGACGCCACATGTGGAGACGCGCCGTGCGCGATATGCGACACCCGGGCTGCCATCCCGCAAACGGAGTTGCGGGACTCCACAGGCGGAGGCGCGCCGTGCCTGCTTCGTCGTGGAGTTCCAGGCGCGGGCGCACCCGCAGATGCTCTTTCGCCTGTTGGAGTACTTCGCCCGCTTGCTGCAAGCCCGCAACAGAGCCCGCGGGCGGCGTCCGGCGCACGAGATTGACGCCGGCGTGGTGAACCTGACGGGCGCCGCGCCGGGGCATTTGCTCCGGTTCCAACTGGACCCGGGGTCGCACATCAGCCTGCACTTTGGCGTGGTGGAGCGGTCTCTGGCGAGGGAATCTGCGGCAGAACTGCTGCAGGACATAGCGGCGGGAAAAACCACGCGGAACCTGCTGGGGTTTGTGCCGTTGATGCAGGGTGGGAAAGACGGGGTTATCATAGAACAATGGAAGGCAGTGGCCGCCGGCGAGCCCTCGGCGGTGCGCCGTTCGGACTACCGGAATCTCGCACTGGTGTTCGCTGAGCTGGCGCGAAACAAAACGGCCTGGCATGCCGGCCTCGAGGGATGGAACGAGATGCGATCCGCACTCGTGGATAGCTGGAAGGAGGAAGGCCGCGTGGAGAAGGCACGGGAACTGCTCATCGCATTGGGCGGGCGACGGCATGGGGAGCCGGACGCGGAAGCGGCGCGCTCGATCAAAGCGTTGACGGACGAGGACGCACCTGGGCGTCTGGCACATCGCGTCTACGAAGTGGAGTCCTGGGCGGAGTTGCTGGCGCTCTGAACGCGACCCACCATCCGCTGTGCGGCACGGCAGCTACGCGGCCGCTTCCTGTTCGGTCGGAGTGAGGATTCTGGTGGCGAGGGCGTGCAGCCAGTCTTCCAGGCCGTCCGCACCCTGTGCGGGATCGGCATTGCGCGGGAACTCCCAGTAGTCACCCTCGCGGGTCTTTTGCTTCATCCAGGCAGTGACGATCTGCACTTCGTCGAGGAGCGCGGCGTCCAGGCGGCGGGAGACGTCTTCCGGGGTGGGGGCGGCGAGGGCGGCCAGGCGCGCGGCCCGGTGCCGGCGGGCATGGGGATCGGTCAGTTCTCCCAGATCGCCTTCGTCCTGGTACACCAGGCGGCCGCAGCGAAACACGAAGTAGCAGAGGCGAGGCCCGCGGGCAGCCGGACAGACCGCTACCAGGGAGAGCTCGCGAACCGCGCTGACGAGCGCCTGCTGCCGGCCGGCGACGGATTCGATGTGTCGGGTCGCATCCCGGAAACGCGCTGCGAGTTCGAATTGCAGGCGCTCGGCGGCTCGGGCCATCTTCTCCCGCAGCAGGTTGATGACGGAGTGTTCCTGCCCGGCGAACACGTCGCACGCGCTCTCCACCGCCATCCGGTAGTCATCCGACGTGATCTCCCCGAGGCACGGCCCGGAGCAGACGCCGAATTCGTAGCGGTAGCAGGGGCGCTGGCCCACGAGTTGTTCACCTGGGAAATCGCAATCGCGCAACTTCAGCGAATCAGTGAGAGCCCGCACCGCCGACTCCAGGGCACTCCGGCTGTGGAACGGCCCGAAGTAGGTGGCGCCGTCCCGTTCCGGCGCGCGGGTGATCTGGATCAGGGGGAAGGGGTCCTGGGTGTCCACCCGCACATAGGGCAACGGGACAAACCCGCGCAGCAGCACGTTGAACCGGGGCTGGTGGTGCTTGACCAGCCGGCTCTCCAGCAGGAGCGCTTCCAGTTCCGACCCGGTCTCCTGCCAATCCAGCTCGACGATCTCCTGACGCATCCGGCGCACTTTCCCGGCCACCACCCGACCGGTGAAGTAGGAGCGCACCCGGTCCCGCAGACACACAGACTTGCCCACGTACACGATCGCTCCGGAAGCGTCATAGAATCGGTAGATACCGGGACAAACAGGCACCTGGCGCAGCCGCTCTTGCAGCAGATCCTTGTTCCGGTAGAGGGCAGTGCGCCGCATGATGGTGAACTATTCTTGAGGAGCCGATCAGGAACCGCAGGATGGGAACCGGCCGGTGCGGATCAGGCAGCGCCGGGCGCCGACGACGCTCGACTGTGTGATTCTCGGCTGAGACCCGTGGCGGCGCCGCACACGCCGGGGAACATTCTTGCGCACGCAGGAATCACCCCCGGTCGGGCGCGAAACTCGGAGTGCGTCGGACGGCTGCGGGGTTCGCCCAATCCGACACTCCGCAGAGGCGAGGACGACAGCGGTCTCGACACTGGAAACTCAAACTCGAAACCTGGAGGGGACGAGGGCGACTCTGATACTCGAAAACAGGAACAGAATGAAGCTGAATCGACGGCAGTCACTCACGATGGCGGGTACGTGGTGGGCGGCGGGGATGGGCATTGCCGGCGCGGCACGGGCGCAGCAGGGTACAGCGCCCGGGTTTCAAGGTCTTCAGGATCCGACGCTGGCGGCCTCGCCGCAACCCGTGAGCCTGCTCCTGGCAGAGCAGCCGCTCGTGAATGTAGACTGGGATGGGGACTCCGGAAGACAGAAGCTGGTCGGTGTGCTCCGAGATGGCCCCCGGGGTCTGGTGGAGGTGACGGACGGCATCGGGCGTCGCCGGCGGGTGCAGTGGGCCGAGATCGAAGTGATCCAGCCGGTCACTATTCCGTCCGAAGGGCTCCCCGAGGGCAGCTTTCGGGTGGGGGTGTTGGGCGAGCCGGGCCAGGGATTTCAACAGCGAATCCAGATCGGGGGTTACAGCTCGAATGGTGGAGGGGCGGCCGGCGGAGGATTGGGCGGTCCCGCCGGTGAGGCACAGCAGGGCTGGCGGTTACTGCGGCTGCCGGAAGGTACGATTACACTGGAAGGGGCCCCGTACGGACGGGTCCAGGTACCGATCCAGCGGGTCTATTCCTATCAACTGGCGCCGCTTCGGGGCGTCGTGCAGGTATTTCCCCCCGGGGAAATTCGCGTGGAACTGCAGCGCGGCACGGTCGTGAGCGTGCAGTTCCCTACGGTTGTTTACCTCCGCCGTGACCTGCCGCGCGGCACGATTCTCCTCACCCTGGAGGACGGGCAGCAGTTCTCGGGGCGCGAACTGGCGCTGCCGAAGGTGAACATCCCCGTGCTCGACGCTCTAGACGAAAAGGCGCCGCCCACCATTGTGCCGCTGACTCGGGTGCTCCAGTTGCAGCGCACCCCGCCGCGCGGGTCTCGATAGCGCCGATCGCAGCGGCGGCAAGGGGTGGGAGATGCACCCACCCCTTGCCGGCTCAGCGCGAACCAGGTTCCGTGCGAAAGCTCTGGTGGAGTAGCCGTCGCATCTCGTCCAGTTGTTCGGCGTACGCCGGATCAGCAGCAAGATTCCGGCGTTCCAGTGGATCGTGCTGCATGTGGTACAGTTGCGTTCCCCGGGCGCCGCGGTCCCACTCCGTATAGCGCCAGTGCTCGTTACGCACGGAATGTCCCTGGAACGGGCCGCGGGCGCCGAAGCGAGTCCCTGCGCGGGAAACCTGCGTGTACGCGGGATGCTCCCAGGTCCGTTTCGGGTCGGAGACGAGCGGCGCCAGGCTTTCCCCATCGGCGCCCTCCGGCGCCGGCAGTCCACACAGGTCCGCCACCGTGCGGTGAAGATCTACCAGTTCCACGGTGCGCGCGCAGGTCCGCCCTCCGCGCCGGCGTGGGTCTGCAATGAGCAGCGGCACCCGGGCGGAGTTCTCGAACAGGCTCATCTTTTGCCAGAGGCCGTGCTCGCCCAGATGGTAGCCGTGGTCACTGTGAAAGACGACCAGTGTTTTCTCACGCAAGCCGAGGCGGTCCAGGGCCTGGAGGACCCGACCCACCTGCGCGTCCATGAAGCTGGTGGAGGCATGGTATGCCTGCAGAGCTTCCTTGCGCCGCTCGTCGGTCATCTGATCCTGCTCGGGGAGGGAACTGCCGTACGCGGGCGCGGGTTCCCGCCGGCGGTCGGCATCCGACAACTCGGGGAGCGTCAGCGCCTCCGGCGGGTACTTGCGGAAATACTTCTTCGGCGCTACATAAGGTGTGTGCGGCCGGTAGAAGCCCACGGCGAGAAAGAAGGGCCGGTCGCGGGGCTCCTCCAGCAGGCGGATCGCCTCCTCCGCCCCGATGCCGTCGGTCTGCTCCGCGTCTTCCCCGTCGGCGGCCAACCAGCTCAGTGTGCCGCCGAACTGTCCGGGTCGAAGGGAAAAGATCTTCGCCTCGTCGGCTCGATCGCGTCCTTTCGGATTGACGACTTTCTCCCACGACGGTGGATCGTCAAGGCCGCTGGTGCCGATCTGGAGCGGCACTCCATAGTGGTAGAGTTTCCCCACCCGGGCAACGAAGTAGCCCGCACGGCGGAACGTCTGCGGAAGCGAGACGGCATTCGGGACGTTCTCTCGAAACTGGGTGCGATTCTCGTAGACACGGGTATGATCCGGGCGGAGGCCGGTCAGGAACGACGCGCGACTCGGATTGCAGAGCGGGAACTGGCAGTAAGCGCGGTCAAAGCGGACCGCGCGCCGGGCCAGGCGCTCCAAGTGAGGGGTGCGCACGATCGGATCGCCATAGCAGCTCATCCGATTGTTCAGGTCGTCGGAGACCAGATACAGGACGTTCAGACGGGCCGCCTGTGCCCCGGCCGGCGGCGCGGGGACACCCAGCGCGCCGCCGAGAACCAGTAGAGGCGCCAGGAGCGCAAGGGTCTTGAGAGAACGCATGGGACGTTTCCGAGGACAGCGCAGGCCGACGGAGGCCGGCAAGATGCCGGCGTTCCCAGGGTTCGTTGATCGCTGCGTCGGTAGTTTCGCACTGTATGGGACCGATTCCTGTGCGGGCTCGTTGCACTCCTGTTCCTCGATCGGGAAACCGGGGCGCGCGCAATGCCCATCGTCCCGACTTCGGCCCCGTTCGACGCGTGCCCGCAACCGGAATCGCGCGGTGAACGTTCCTAATTGGGGCCCGAGGAAGGGACACAAGCACTCGGCTGCCGAACTTGAAATCCACCCGTGAGGAGAGCGACACCATGCAGACTGCACCAGGAATGACCCCGTCCCCGTATGCACCCACACCCCCTCCCCGTCCGGGACGCCCCTGGTGGGTCTGGCTGTTGGGCGGGTGCGCGGGCTGCGGTGTGCTCGCGCTGCTCGCGGCAGGGATTACGGTCTTCGCGGCTTTCCAATTCGGGAAGGGGGTCGCCGACAAGGTCGGCCCAGTTACCGCACAGAACGTTCGCACCCAACTCGGGGCGGACATCCCCTTCTATCCGGGCTCGACCTTTGCCCCAGAACCCACGAAGGTCCTGCTGGTCGGCATCCGCATCGTCGAGAAGATGATGGGGAAGGGCGAGGCGGCGTTCCTGCGTGGGGCGGGCACCTTTACGACGGCAGATGCCCCGGACAAGGTGGCGAAGTACTATGACACCCATCTCAAGAGCAATGGCTGGAAGGTGATTCGGTCGGAGGATCGCGGCTATCGCGACCAGGTGGTGTATCAGAAGGGGAACGAGCTCCTGATGCTGATGATCCAGGAACAGAGCCGCGATGCATCCGGCGCCACAAGCATCGTGCTTCTGCGGGGCGGCAGAGAGCTGATTGAGGCGATGGCCCAGCAGCTCCGGACGCAAAAGCCGGCGGGCGGTGGGTAGGACCGGAAACGATGTTCGTCCGCCGCCTGCATGAGTGCGAGTGCATCACTGCCAACGATGGGACCGAGTTGCGCGAGTTGTTCCACCCCGCGAAGGACGGGCTGCCGCTGGGGTGGAGTCTGGCCCATGCCGTCATTCCCCCCGGACGGCGCTCTCTGCGCCACCATCTGGAAGGTCTGACTGAGGTGTACTATCTCCTCGCCGGGCAGGGACGGATGCACATTGATGACGCCGTGCATGACGTAGCCGCCGGAGACGCCATCGTCATCCCCGCGGGCGCAATCCAGTACCTCGAGAACACCGGCGAGGTGGAGATCCACTTTCTCGCGATGGTGGAACCCGCGTGGGAGGCCTCCCGCGATGTGCGCGACGAGTGATCTGTTGCAATCCGCGGCCGCCCCGAAAGGCCGTCGTACCTGGTGAGGCCGTGCGGGCGCCGGCTGATCTCCGAGGAGGAACTGTGTGTTCCCCGCGCATCCGTATCTTACCCGGTGCCGCCCGCCTCTCCGATTTGCCGGCCTCTGCCGGCGTGGGTTTCCCCCTTCTGCACTCTGGCGATCCTGACCTATGAAGATCACTCTCCGCCTTTTTGGCGAACTGCGCCGATACCTGCCGCCCGAACAGGCCACCCGCCGGTCGGTGATCACCGAGGTCCCCGACGGCCTCACCGCCGTGCAGCTCATTCTGCACCTCGGCATCCCCTACGGTGGGGATGAAGGCCAGATGGTGGTGGCCGTCAACGACCTCGAAGTGGAACACACCGCCACGATCCGCGACGGTGATGTAGTGAGCATGTTCGAGCCCCTGGCGGGCGGGTAGGAGGACGAACCCGCGTCGAGGAAGAAAGGGGAAGTGTGCTGATCCGCATCCGCTCCGGCGTGCCGCCGCAAGTCGGGCTACCGGTTCGGTGCGTCACTCGCGTTCCCTGAGCACCCTTAGAATCTTTCACCACCAGCCATGCCTGCACCCGAAGCTTCCGCGCATCCTGAATATGCCGTGCTCGGCAAGTCTGCCCCGCGGGTAGATGCCGTAGACAAGGTCACCGGCGCCGCGCGCTACGGCGCGGACGTCAACCTGCCCGGCCAACTCTGGGCCACTTTCCTCCACAGCCCGCACGGCCACGCTCGTATTCTCCGCATCGACACCAGCAAAGCGGAAAAGCTCCCCGGCGTGATCAGGGTCGTCACGCAGGACTCACTGGGCGGGGGGGCCACGCAGGAGACGCTGGACACCGTCCACGGCATGCGCCTTTCGCAGAGCCTGCTGGCCACTGATGTCGTCCGTTACCAGGGCGAGAAGATTGCGATGGTCTGCGCGGTCAGCCCGGAGATCGCTCGGGATGCGCTTCGCCACATTGAGGTGGAGTATGAGCTGCTCCCCACTGTGGACACCGAAGAGCAGGGGATTCATCCGGATGCGCCCACCATCCGGGAGGAAGCCAAGACCGTAGACGCGATTGAAGGCAGCCCCTGGGCGGACCTGGGACAGTGGAAGAACGTTGCACAGGAGGCCCACTTCTCCGTCGGCGACGTTGAGGCTGGTTTTGCCGAGGCGGACTACATTGTCGAGGGCGTCTACCGGATTCCCCGCGTGCACCAGACCTACCTCGAGCCGCACGCCTGCCTGGCCCGGGTGGAAGCCAGCGGTAATGTCACCGTCTGGACCAGCACTCAGAGTATCTTCGCAATCCGCAGCGGCATCGCCAGCAGCCTGGGGATTCCCCAGAATAACATCAACGTCATCGGTCAGACCATCGGCGGCGGTTTCGGGGCGAAGTTCGGTACGCTGGTCCATCCCTATGCCGTGCTGCTCTCCCAAATGACCGGCCGCCCGGTGAAGATCGTCTACACGCGCGAGCAAGAGATGGTGGACGGACGCCCGGCCCCGGGCGCCACGATCTGGGTGAAGACCGGCGTCAAGAAGGACGGCACCGTGACCGCGCGCCAGGCAGTCGGTCTCTGGGACTGCGGGTGCGTGCCCGGCGCCAGCATCCACGCCACCAGCCGCATCATCGGCGTGTACGATTTCAAGAACATCAAGTACGACGCGTACGGGATTCACACGAACAAGCCGGGCACCTCAGCCTATCGAGCACCCGGCGCCCCCCAGGGTTCGTATGCGTCCGAGGCCAACCTGAACCAGTGTGCCGCTCAGATCGGGATGGATCCCGTGCAGTTCCGCCTGATGCACATGGTAGAAGACGGCGAACAGCGCGTCAATGACCGCAAGCCCCTCACCCGCGTCGCTTTCAAGGAGACGCTGGAAGCCGCCGCTGAACTGGCAGGCTGGGCGAACCGCAGCAGTGCTGTAAATGAAGGCTGGGGCGTGGCCGTGGGCGAATGGACCAACGGGGCAGGCCCGGGAAGCGCCGTCTGCTCCCTGGGTGAAGACGGCATGCTCAAGGTTTTCTCCGGCGCGATGGACATTACCGGTACCGACACCGGCTTTGCTCAGATCGCGGCGGAAGTGATGGGGATGCCGTTCGACACGGTGCGTGTCATCCGGGGTGATACGGACAGCGCCCCCTTCGCGACGGGTTCCGGCGGGTCGGTGGTGCTCTTCTCGATGGGCAACGCCGTGAAGCGTGCCGCCGAGAGTCTGCGGGAGAAGACCCTGGCGCTGGCCTCCCAGCATCTGGAGACGCCCATCGCCGACCTCGAGCAGGTAAACGAGACCAATGAACAGGGCCGTGTCATCGCACGGATCCGCAAGCGGGGTGACCCCGAGACGAGCGCCTCTCTTGCCGAACTGGGCCAAATGGCGCTGCGGACCACGGGCGGCCCGCTGGTGGGAACCGGCACGTTCGCCAGTGAGCCGAGCCACCCGGTCATCGCCGCCCACATTGTGAAGGTGCGAGTGGATCCCGATACGGGCGTGCTGGAGCCGCTGGAGTTGCACGCCGCGCTGGACGTCGGCTTTGCGGTGAACCCGTACGAGGTCGAAGGGCAGATGGAAGGGGGAGCGGTGCAGGGCCTTGCCTGGGGCTGGATGGAGGAGATGCAGATCCAGGGTGGTCGCAATGTGAACAACCACCTCTCCGATTACCGCCTGCCGACATCCATGGACACCCCCATCATCCGCTGCAAGTACATCGAAGTGCCGAGTGAGAACGGCCCTTTCGGTGTGAAGGGCATCGGCGAACCGGTGATCGTCCCCACCCCGGCGGCCTTCCACGCGGCCGTGCAGGATGCAACCGGCGTCTGGATCCACGACCTTCCTCTCACGCCCGAGCGTGTGTATTTCGCGCTCCATCCGGCAGGGAAGGACTGACGTACCATCGGGGGGGCGACCCGTTCGCCCTCCCATTATGCCTTCCGGCCGGTGCGCTGGAATGCGAGCACGATGGTGTATCCGACGGGGCCAGAGCCGACCGGCCGTGTGCCGAGGTCGCGCATCAGGGCCGCGGCAAGCGGCGCAGGCGGACGTGGCTGCGCGGTTCGGCGCGATCCCGCCAGGGATGGCGGAACTGCTCGGGGACATTCGGTGAGGAGAGCGCCTCAACCAGGCTGACCCGGGGAACCCGGAGTTCTGCCGGCAGGATGCCGGCGCTCCCAGGGGCTGTGGTCGCCTCGACCAGGTTGATCCGGGCAACTTGTTGGAGCGCTGCCGGCAGGATGCCGGCGTTCCCGGGGGCGCTGCGACACGCGAGGGCGCACCGAGCAGGCGAAACGGCGAAATTAGGGCGCCAACTCACCAGGCCGGCAGGATGCCGGCGTTCCCGGGCCGCGGTCGGCGTCCGAATAGGGGAGAGTTACTTGTCAGCATCCGCACTGGTCCGCCGGCCCTCTGAAGGCCGCACCGTCGCCGTCGTCGGCGATGTGTACCGGTTCCTGGCCACCGGGGAGGAGACGAACGGCGCCTACGCACTGTGGGAGGCGCGTGTGCCGCCGGGGGGCGGGCCGCCGCCGCACGTCCACAGTCGCGAAGAGGAGGGTTTCTATGTGCTGGAGGGCGAGATCACCTTCCGGATTGGCGAGCAGCAGTTGGTGGCGAGCGCCGGGATGTTCGCAAACATGCCGGTGGGCACCCCCCATTCCTTCCGTAACGAGAGCAACAGCCCGGCGCGCATGCTGATCTCCGTTGCTCCGGCCGGTTTGGAGCAGATGTTTCTCAGGGCGGGACGGGAATTGCCGCCCGGCACGGAAACCGCGCTCCCGCCGACCCATGCCGAGATTGAGAAGTTGCTGGCGATTGCCCCCGAGTACGGGATCGAGATCCGCCTGCCCGCTTCCCAATGAGCGGGAGCGAGTACTGCCTGGTGTTGCCGGTCGCCCGGCGGTTCTGGGCGACTGGCAGCGCCGGACCGAATGTCTGAGTGCCTGGAGTGGATCGGGGGACCGGGGTACGGTCGTAGGCTGCCCGGCCCTGCGGAGTACGGAGATGAGTGACGGACAACCGAACAGCAGTCCCAGCTTGTATGAGCGATTGGGCAGCGTCTATGCCATTGCTGCCGTGGTGGATGACTTCATTGATCGCGTGATGGACGACCCGCGTCTGAATGCGAATCCCCGGGTGGACGAGGCGCACCATCGGGTCTCCCGGGCGGGGTTCAAGTACCTGGTGACGGAGATGGTCTGCTGGGCCACCGGGGGCCCGCAGACCTACACCGGACGCTCCATGCGCGACTCACACGCCCATCTCGGCATCACCGAAGGGGAGTGGCAGGCGTTCCTGGACGACCTGCATCAGACGTTCGAGCACTTCGCAGTTCCCGATCAGGAACGAGGGGAATTGCTGGCCATTGTGGCGAGCACGAAGGGCGACATCGTCGAGATGACGGCGTAGTGGGAGCCGGCGCGGTCGCTGCGCGGCCCTCCGTTCAGGCGCAGTGGGTCGGCGGAACGTGTGCACTCGGTGCAGCCGGACACGCAGCGAGCACGCACGTCCCCTCGATTAGCGGCGGGTCGGCCAGAACTGATTGGTAGTGGTGGCGTTGCCCCAGAGGCTGGAAAGTTTCGCCCAGCGCACATGCCCGTCAGCGAACAGGTAGTTGGCGCCGCCCGCGTGTCGTCGTGTCTGGAGCCCGGCGGCTTCGTATTCTTGATACCAGCGTTCGAGCAGGGGACTCCAGGGCGGACGTCTCTCCTCGCCGGGGGCCACATCTACCGCGTTGATCGCGTCTTCCCGGTCGGCGATGGTGACACCCTCCCGCATGGGCCACTTCGGCCAGGGGTCCTTCCACCAGGTGAAATGTTCCTGCGGGATCGCGGCGCGTTTCTCGCCCAGCAGCACCGTATCCGTCGCTTTGGTGAGTGAGGCCTCGTTCATCCCGAAGAGGAACCAGCCGTTCATCGCGTAGGATGGCCCGGCGTAGTGCGGATCAGAAGGGCAGTGAAAGACTCCGGTGAACTCCTGCCCGCGGTTCTGCTCCCAGTCCGCTTCACGGAAGCCGTGGTTGATGTACTGCATCACCAGCACAGTCCAGTTTGTGTAGAACTCCTCGGCCGCCTCGGGTGCATCCTGGGATGAGGGAGCGCGCACGATGGGATACTTTCCGTCGTAGTCTGCCTTATAAAGTTCGAGCGCCGTGCCGAGTTGCCGGAGGTTGCTCAGGCAGGTGGTCTGGCGGGCCTTCTCGCGTCCCTGCGCGAACACGGGGAAGAGCACTGCCGCGAGAATCGCGATGACGGTCACCACCACGAGCAATTCGATGAGCGTGAAACCGGCGCGGATGGATGTGGAGCGTTTCATCACGAAGTCTCCTGAGACTGACAGGGCTCTCATGGCGCAGCGTGAGTGAAGAGGCGAAGGGCAAGAACGAAGCCCCGGACGCCTCACTCATGCCTCACTTCTCTTCACTCTTTCCTCGCCAACCTCATCTAATGAATCCACCAGATGAGGTTGGCTCCCTGCTCCTGCCCGAGGATCCCAGAGGCAGTATAGGACTTCACGTGGCCGTCCGCAAACGTCAACTGCGTGCGACCGCCGTTCTTGCCGTCCCGAAAATGGCGGCAGAAGACGGGCTTGAGCTGGCTCGGCTGCAGAGCGCTCCCCAACACCAGATCCTGATCGGCCACCAGGGGTGTGGAGAGCCGGACGTCGCGTAGATTGCGGCGCCCCACTGTCGGGTCGAAGGTGTAGCCCCTGTACTTCAGAGCCGGATCGCCTGCCGCCGTTTCGGCGAGCAGTACGGTGCGGCTCGCTTCATCCATTTCCGGGAGGAGCAGCACCCGGCGCGGCGCCTCGACCCCCAGCGGATCGTAGCCCGTGGTGGAATTGTAGCCGATCGGCAGCCACCCCCGACCGTTCCAATCCGCCGCGAAACGGGCCCCCGGCGCACTGGGACAAAGAAATGCACCGGTGTTGCGGACATACGGCTGGATGCTCCCGGTCCAGACACGGTCCGGCGCGCTTGTGGGCGCCGCGTAGTTGGTCACCATCGGCAGTGCCTCGTCGTAATCCTGTGCATACATCAGAATAGCGGACGACAACTGCCGCATATTGGACAGGCAGGTGGTGGCTCGTGCCATCTCTCGTGCCTGCCCGAAGACCGGGAAGAGAACTGCCGCGAGTATGGCTATAATGGCGATAACCACGAGCAGTTCGATCAGCGTGAAGCCGGAGCGGTACTGGCGCACGAATGCTTCCCCCCGGGTGTAAAACCCCACCGCGCGGGCGGGCGCGAACCCGCCCTTTACAGGGAACTACGCGTGCGTCGTTCGCGCGAGGCGCCCGACATCGGGGGCTGCGGCAGCGAGTGAGACCGTTCCTCCAGGAACATCTTGAGGGGAGCCAGGGCCTCATCATCGGCACCGGAAGTGCTCTCTTCGCGGGGCATGGCGACCATCCGCATTGCGGTGGGTTCACTTTCCCCACCAACGGTGATCGGATCAGCGGGATCGGCCGCGATCGCCGCGTTCAACACCGGGTCGCCGGGATGAGTGCGCGGATCAGACGGGCCCTCCGCAGCCGGTGCAGAGCCGGTGCCGGTACTGCCGGTGTCCGGGTCCGGAGTGGCTCCGGAGACTCTCGTCGGAGCTGGGACCGTCTCTGAGAGCAAAGTCGCCGCCGGAGAGGGGGCAGGTCGCGAGCCGGCGGAGCGACGGGAGGAGACGATCCGAGGCAGCGCCGCCGGATCCGAGGCCACGGCAGCAGGCGTGGCTGGGCGTGGGGTCGGGGCGGGCGAACCGGCGAGGTGGTGGAACTCGACGACCGACCCGGTTCCCGAAGCGCTCAACGTCGTGGCGTGAACTGTGGGCACAGGCGCCATGGTCTCGATCGGTTGTGTCCCGGCGCGTGCCTCCCGCAGGGCAGGTGCTTCACGCGCCGGGAGCGTCGCTCCGGGGGAGGCCACGTGGGGACGAGCCTGCAGGTTGGTCGTGACCAGGCCAGCCAGACCGGCGGTCGCGAACGACATGCCGACGAGGCGCGCGGTTTCCTGGAAAGCCGACCGCCGGGGCAACTCCACGGGGGCACTGCCTGCATACATGAGTTGGGTCATGATACGCGAGTGAAGGCCTACGGGCAGTTCCTCAGTCGGCACCAGAGCCGTCAGGTGCTGCACCTGGCGCAGGCGAACCAATTCCCGTTCGCACGGTTCGCACGTGGCTACATGGTGCTCGACTTCCCGAGCCGCCGCGCACGACAACTCCCCGTCCACCAGCGCGGACAGGCGGCTCCGTACTGTTCGACAGTGCATCCTGCTTCCTCCTCGCTACCACTGCGCCCCCTTGCGCAGTGACGCTTCCTGCCGCTATGACGCGTCTTGAGGGAGAAGGTTTCATAATCTATGTCACAGCATCGAGTTTGGAGTGACGACATGATTCCGTGTCGCGTCCCTCTGCTCTCCGATTTGAGTTGCGCGGCGGGATACCAGGCCCCAACGCTCACTTTGTGTCAGAACGCGGCGCCCGGGGAAGCGGGTGTGGAGTCTCCGCACTCTGCTTCGGAGCTCCGCGGCAATCGTTCGACTCGCTCCGAAGCGGGCACGAAGGAGCGCGTTTGGGATGCCGTCCTTCCGGTTGCTGCGACGCAGGATGCCGGCGGGGTTGGCGGAGTGTCCGCCGGCACGCCCATCAGTGCGTTGGAGAGCCGGGTTGTGACGCCTCCTGCTGCCGGGGAAAGGGCCGGAATGTTGTGCGGCTGTGGCGCACCGGCGAGACCCAGGATGAGGGTTGTGTTGCTGAACGTGACCGTTCCCGGCGTGCGGAAGCGATAGACGGCGAGCAACCCACCGACATCGCCATCCGCTTCACCGTGATCCGGCCCTGACGGGGAAGGAGCCGACGCCACGCAGGCCGACCGCTCATCTGGGAAGGCCCAGGCGGTTCGGCGTCTTCCAGCGTCCTGGTTCGTCTTTCGCCGAGGGGGAGCGATGCCATTCACGGTGGGGTTCATCGGGTGCGGGGGGATCTCCGCCCGGCACCTGCGCGGCTTTGGAGAGCATCCGGACTGCCGGTTGGTGGCGGTGGCGGATGTGCGGCGGGAAAATGCTGCGTCACGCGCCGCTGAGTTCGGCGTGGACCACATCTATACCGACTATCGTGAACTCCTCGAGCGGCACGCGCCGGATATCGTGAGCATCAACACCTGGACCGGCACCCACGCGGAGATCACCGTCGCCGCAGCGAGAGCCGGGGTGAAGGGGATCCTGTGTGAGAAGCCGATCGCGCGGGATCTGGCCGAGGTGGACGCGATGCTGGCGGCGTGCGATGCAGCCGGCACGCGCCTGGCGGTGGGGCATCACGCCCGGTTCGAGCCGCGAAACGTCACCGCCCGCCGCCTGATCGCCGAGGGAGCGATCGGCCGACCGCTGCTCCTGCACAACCGGACGGAAGGCGGGCTGCTGAATAATAGCTCCCACGCGATTGATCGGATGCGCTATCTGCTCGGCGATGTGGAGGCGGCCTGGGTGTTGGGGAACGTGGCCCGCAGCACCGATCGCTATGAGCGGGGTGAGCCGTGCGAAGATTGCTGCGGCGCCATCCTGGCGTTCCGGAACGGCGCCCGGGCAGTGCTGGAGAGCGACCTGCCGCGGGCCGATTGGGACGCCCCGTACCAGGTCTACGGCGCCGGGGGAAATCTCTGCTTTGCCGACGCGTTGGAACTGCTGGATGCGCAGGGACGCCGGACTCTGGACCTGGATCCGTCTCCGACACAGCACCAGGAGTTCGTGGCGTGGCTCCGCGGGGAGTGCGAGATGCGCACGGATGTACACGGTAATCGCCACACCGTCGAGATTGAGATGGCGCTCTACGAGTCGGCCCGACGCGGAGGGGCAGTCCAGTTCCCGCTGGAGCCGGGGCCCTCTCCGCTCGTGCAGATGATTGAAGAGGGCCGGCTGGTGGTCACCACACCGGGGCGCTATGACATCCGGGCGAAGCCGTAGGGTATTAGGGTTCCAGGGTTCTGGGGCAACCGGGGTTTCAGGTGTCGGTAACTCGACGACCCGGAACTCTGGAACCCTGAAACCTGAAACCCTAGAAACCTGAAACCCTAGAAGCCTGAAACCTGAAACCCGAGAAACCTACCATGCAGTGGTGTCTGAATACATACGGAACAGGGCAGGATCTGGCCCTGGGGCGACTGATCGAACTTGCCCGCCAGACGGGCTATGAGGGCATCGAGTACTTGATGGACTTCCAGCAGCCGCATGGCGTGGAAGCCGATGCCGCGCCGGATCACCTGCTGGCCGTAAAAGCGGCAATGGATGCCGCGGGGTTAGAAATCGCCTGCGTGACCAGTTGCGCACACTTCCACGACCTGGACGGGGAAAAGCTCGCGGAGAATCGACGCCGTGCCGAGCGCACGATCGCGATTGCGCACGGATGGGGCTGTCCACTGGTGCGCGTGCTGGGGGATCGGGTGCCGGAAGACGAGCACAAAGCGGCCGTGCTGGCGCAGGTCACCGGCTGTCTGCAGGACCTGGCGGATGCGGCACGGCCGCTCGGGGTGCGCGTGTTGTTGGAGATGCACAGCAGTTTCGCCGACCCGGACTACTCGATCCCCCTCGCAGAACGGGTGGCGCGCAGCAACTTCGGGCTCATTTTTAACGGCCAGTTTCGTGGGGGCCGCGCTCCGAATCCGCCCTGGGGAGTGCAGTCGGGAGAGTCGATCCGGGGACTGTACGACCGGTTCCGGCCGCATCTGGTCTCGATGCACGTCCACGCGATGGAACCCCCCGACCAGTGGCCGCACTACCAGGAACTCTTCCGTCTCCTGCGCGCCGACGGGTGGGACGGGTGGGTCTCGCAGGAGTCCGCGTACCGGGGCCCGGACCCGGAGAAGGTGCTGCAACTCTACACCGCACTCTTCCACGCCCTCGCGGAGGGATGAAGGTACTGATCCCCAATGCGCACTAAGACAACCGCGTCCCCTCGAGCCTCCCGCGCGCAGGAAGTGACTGCCGCCCCTCCGAACCTGAGCGATCCGGCACTCTACCTCAACCGCGAGCTGAGTTGGCTCGAGTTTAATGCTCGAGTGCTGGAAGAAGCCCAGGACACGTCCGTTCCGGCTCTGGAACGCGTGAAGTTTCTGGCTATCGTCAGCTCGAACCTCGACGAGTTTTTCATGGTCCGGGTGGCGGGATTGCGGCGGCAGGTGAAGTCATCCACCGTCCATCCCGGCCCGGACGGCCTGACCGCCGAGGAGCAACTCCGCGGCATCGCCGCCCGGTGCCACAAACTGGTACAGGACCAATACGTCTGTCTGATGGACTCCGTCCTGCCGGCCCTGGCGACACACGGGATCCGCCTACGACGCATAGGGGAACTGTCTCCCGAGCAGGCCCATTGGGTGGAGGACTACTTTCATCGCCAGGTCTTTCCGGTCCTGACCCCACTGGCGATTGACCCGGGGCATCCGTTCCCGCACCTCCGAAACCGCAGCCTGAATCTGGTGGTGACCCTCAAGAAGCGGGGCTCCGAGGCGTCGCCATTGTATCTGGGAGTAGTGCAGACGCCCTCGAAGATCCCGCGCCTGGTGCATGTGCCCGGCCCGGGATTTGAGTTCGTGCTGCTGGAAGACGTGATCTGCAGCCAGATGTCGGAGCTCTTTCCTGGGTTGGTGCCGACGGGCTGCTATCCGTTCCGGATCACCCGCGACAGCGATCTGAGTTTTGACGAGGACGACGCCGAGGACCTGCTCGAGCAAATCGAGGAGCAGATCCGGCAGCGAGAATGGGGCGACGCAGTCCGGCTGGAAGTGGCGGAGAGCATTTCCGCAGAGGCGCTCGCGCTGCTGCTCGACGCGCTGCAACTGACCGATCAGGACGATTATCCGGTGCCCGGCCCGGTGAATCTGGCCGACTTCATGGCTCTCTGCCGTCTGCCGGACTACGATCGTCTCAAAGATCCGGCGTACGCGGCGCCGGAGATCCAGACGCTGCATGGGAAGAAGGACCTGTTCGCGGTAATCCGGGAGGGGGATATCCTCCTACACCACCCATATGAGACCTTCCATTCGGTGGTCCGGTTCATCCAGCAGGCGGC
>SYMT01000073.1 GCA_005805375.1 Actinomycetota bacterium | reverse complement strand
TAACTTGGAGGAGGGCAGTGGCGGCGGCAGTGAGTTCCATAACACCATGACGTACATGATTCCGTCCAGTTGTGTCCTCTCAGATGCCGCCGTGTCTCCTCACGGGTGGGAGGATTAATTCTGCTCGGTTCCCTTACAGATCGTCTGCTCGGACGTGCTCCTCTATCCCAAGACCCTCTACCTCGCATTCGGCAGCGTTCACCTGGCGCTCAAACTGGCGGATCACCTCTCGCGGGATCCCCGCCGGCTGTTACAATTCACACCAATTGCTGAGGAGGCGGACCCCCTCCGCTTGTTCAAGCGCTCCTCGCAGTGGCTGTCCCTGAAGCCCACGGAGCAAACAAGCCTGTGCGAGATCCAGCTGGCGGCCGTTACCCAGATCGAGCGGTTCGCAGGAGAGCTGGCGCTGGACCCGAGCGAGCGGGCCTTCCTGCGGGAGTGGCGCCGGGTGGTAGAGGTGCTGCGCGACGACTTCCGGACGTTGGCGGGGGCCGTCGAATGGGTCGGCAAGTACCACGCGCTCGAAGCCGCGAAGCGAAACCAGGATCACTCCGACGCGGTGTTGGAGTACCACAGCCTGTTCTGGCACGAGGTCTACCCTCGCTTCGGCCTTGCGGAGCCACGACGGGCGATCCAGCAGCCCACGTCCGACCCGCACGATCCCGCCTATCCGATCGACAAGCATCTGGCGTTCTGCGAAGGATTCTTGGTCCGCCCTCCGGCGGTGCCGCGGGCGGAGGCCCGGTCCCGCGCGATCCGGGGGGCCGTGCAGCGCCAGGAAGACGCCCACACCTATGTCGGCTGGACGCTGGTTCTGGAGTCCGGCAACCAGCGTCCCACCACCGCTCTCGTGTTTCCTTCCGCCGAGTCCGGCGTAGGAATTCCGCTCGACGACTTCGCGCAGTCTAAGGAGAGCTCCGCCACTTCGGGAGAGGGCCACTCCCTGGGCGAGGCCTATTACCTCTGCGCGCTGGGGACATACGTGGGCGACGCGCGGAACCGCTATTGCCGCCGTGCGCTCAGTTTCCTGGATCGCGCGACGGGGGAGCAACGCATTGCTGAGGCGTCACTCGCGCTGCGCGCCATGCTGCACGAGTGGTTGAACGAGCCCGAGGCGGCCGAGAAGTGTCGCGTGGAGCTGCGACAGCTCCAACAGGGGTCCGACCTCCCCGTGCGGGAGGAGCTCCTGGCGCGGTACGACTCGGTACGGAAAGCCGAAGAGCGGCTGGATTTCGAGCAGGCGCTGAACCACTATCGCCCGATGCTGGGGCTGGCCGAGCGGATCAACGACGTCTACCTCTACGGGAAGATCCGGCGCTCGATGGCCTACGCACAGTTCAAGCGAGACCGTACGGATCAGGCCATCCGGTCGTACACCGACGCGGCGGAGCGTTTCGAAAAGTGTGGCGCCCGGTTCGACGAGGCGCTGACGCTGGACAGCCTTGCGGACGAGTGCTACCGGGTGCCGGGGGACTACCCCCGGGCCATCGAGCACTGGACGAAGGCTGCGTCGCTGTTCTTGCAGTCCGGCAACCTGGTCCGCGCCAGCCTCGTCTACGAGAACATCGGCAGCGCGCTGGCGTACTCCGGCAAGTCGACGGAAGCGCTGGAGGCGTTTCAGCGCGCGTACGGCTACGCCAAGTCCTCTCAGAGCGCCGGGCTGACGCGGGCGCGCCTTCTCATCCAGATGGCGCGGCAGCATTCCCTCCTGGAAGAGTGGCCCCGGGAGCGAGACCTCCTGGAGGTCGCAATCCGAACGCTGCGGATACAGGAAGGCTTCCAGAACCG
The DNA here is from genome assembly GCA_005805375.1 of Actinomycetota bacterium. Lineage (GTDB taxonomy): Bacteria > Armatimonadota > SYMT01 > SYMT01 > SYMT01 > SYMT01. The sequence continues at coordinate 3,607 of SYMT01000073.1, read as the reverse complement.
GCACCTGCCGTACAGCCACGAGTTGCGCCGGCCGTACGAGGACCTCCGCCTCCAGGCCGAGGTGCAGACCATGCACAGTTACTACCTGGAGGCCCAGCAGGCGGAAGAGAAGGGCGCCAGCAAAACCGCCATGGCACTGCGGGAGGAGGTCAACGAGCGGGTTCAATCCACCCTCAAAGGGTACCAGGACGCCGGGAAGTGGGCTCCCGCGGTGATTACGCACCTGACTGCGACCTTCCACCAGACGCCGGAGGACCTGCGGGCCGCGCCGCCCATTGAAAAGGTCTGGGGTCCCGTTTTCAAGTCCGAACAGGTGCTGCGCGTAGCAGCGGACGGTTCTGCACAGTACCGGACCATCGGGGAAGCGCTCGTCGCCGCGCCGGACTTTGCCACCATTGAGGTCAAGCAAGGTGAGTACACGGAATGTCTGCATCTCCGACGTCCCGTGCGCATCGTAGGGATCGGCCACCGCGAGATGGTGCTCATCGAGAACGTGGAGCCGGTGATCACGGTCGACACCGAGCTAGCCGAGCTCTGCAACCTCCTGGTTTGTGCGCGCGGGCAGCAGCCGGCAGTGGTCCTGAAGCTGGGAGCCACGCTGCTGGATAACTGCGTGGTCACCGCGGTGCGGCGGCGGGCAATCGCGTCCGAAACCATGCTGGCGCTCCCCCTCCTCCGCAATTGCCAGGTGAACGCCAGTTCCCGCGCCATCTCCGCGTACAGCAGCATCATCCAGGATTCCCAGGCAAACGGCGCGGTCCTCTCCCGCGGCACGCACATCGTCTTCCGCTCCACCTTCAGCGAGAGCGAGCGGGAAGGGCTGCATGCCTGGCTCTATGCCTGGGTGTTCGCCCTGGACTCGAAGGGTTTGAGAAACACCCACGCCAACGCCTGCTGCGGCTCCGCAGCGGTCCGGTTCGTGGGATGCAATTGGCACGAAGGGGCCAGTTCGGGGATCTTTATCACCGATAACAGCCGGGGTTGGATCGACTCGTGCCGGTCTACCGGCAATCAAAGCTCAGGACTCCTGGTTACCCGCTCCACCGTGCGGGTGGTCGATAGCCATTTCAGCGGGAACGCGCTGTACGGGGTCGACGTGCAAGAGGGCTCCCGCGTGGAGGCAGACCGCTGCAAAGCGCTGGAGAACAAGCTCCACGGCTTCCTGGTCACCGCCGCGCGCCTGGCGCTCCGAAACAGCACGAGCAGCGACAACATGGATGTCGGCGTGTTCGGACGCACCGGCGCCGAGGTCACCGTGGAGGGGCTTGCGGCCACCGGCAACGGGACGGTAGGGTTGCTGGCGGACGCGTCAAAGCTCAACGCCTCGAAGACGGTGCTGTCCGGCAACAAGTCTCAAGGGGTCTGCATACGCGACGGCAGCACGGGCACCCTGACGGATTGCCGGATCCACGGGAACAGTGATGCCGGAGGCCTCTTCACCGCCAGCAAGGTGCGGCTGCGGAGGTGCCAAGTCTATGAGAACACTACCGGCCTCTTGTTCCGAGACTGTAAGGACGTCGAAGTCGTAGGGACCGAAACATACAAGAACGCCAGGCAGGGGCTCTACTCGGAGCGGGGCGCTCTGAAGCTGACCCGCGTGAGGGCCTACTTGAACGGCACGTCCGGCTTCTACCTGAATGAAGGGGACGAGTCTCACCTGATCGGCTGCGAGTCGTACCGGAACACGCTCGCCGGCTTTTACTTCGCCAACTGCGCCCCCCAGGTCTCCCGCTGCGTGGCACGGGATGGAAAGGACTGCGGGTTCTTCTTCCTGGAAGGGGCAACCGGCGTTATCGAGCAATCCACGTCCTATGGAAACACCCAAAGCGAGCTGGCGATCAACGGCGCGACTCCGGTCAAGCGCGAGTTCTATCGCCGGGCGGTCCCCGGAATCCTGGATCTCGGCTCTCGGTGGAAGCCACCGGAGGTCTGGTACGAAACTGCAGCTGGCAAACGTCGCCTGGAAGAGGAGCTGGCGCGGATCCGCCAGCGAACCAGCGGGGTGCGGCTGGTGATGTCCTCCACCGGAAGCCTCACCTTCCGCCTCGCGTACCCGGCGGGGGAAGTGGCCGCGGAAACGTCGGCGGACCATCCGGATGACACACCCACGGTGTACTGGGGTCGGCGCCTTCCCGACGATCTGCATCAAGCGGAGTTGCACGGCTCGTGGCACCCCGGGATGTTTGTGGCCGACATTGTGGCTCCGGTAGAGGCGATGCTGCAGCAAGCACGATCGAGGGTCACGGCACCCTCCCAGCCCTGGTACGAGACTGCCGCCGGCCAGGTGCGCCTCCAGGAAGAGCTAGCTCGGCTCCAGCAGCGGACCCGGCGGCAGGTGAAGATGAAGATCTCATCGAACGGCAAGCTGACGTTCCGCCTCGTCTATGATAACTACGAGGTGGCGATGCAGTGCGCGCTAGACCACCCGACCGGAGCTCCTACCGTCTCCTGGGGTCGGCGGCTCCCGGAAGACCTCCACCGGGTGGACCACCTCAGCGCCACCTGGCGGGCTGGGACGTACCTCAGTGAGATCGCTGCGGCCCTGGAAACGACCGTGCCCAGGGTCATCGGCTGATCGGCAGCTGACAGAAAACGAGGAGAATGCAGTGAGGACCCCCGCGCGGCGACCGGCCTCCCACAACCGGATCTACATCTTCGAGTCGGAGATCGAGGCAATGGTCGGGGAGACCCACCGGTTCCCGAACCAGGAGACGGGCGGCGATCTCTTCGGCTTCTGGACTCACACTCTGGAACCGGTGGTCTACCTGGCGTGCGGACCCGGGCCCGGAGCCCGCCGCAGTTCGGTTCGGTTTCACCAGGATGCGGACTACCTGGGTGCGATGCACGCTCAGGCCTTCGATGGGTTCGGCGCACAGCACGTGGGAGATTGGCACTCCCATCACACTCTGGGGTTGGACCGCCCCAGCGGAGTGGATTGCCACACCATCGACGAGGTGTTCCGGAACCACGACCTGCCGGGCTTCATCGCCTGCATCGCGACGCTGCGCGACGTGGGAGAGCGGGAGTCCAACTGGTCCCGCCTCTGGTGCCGCACCAATGACCGCGACCTCACCGTGCAGCTCCAGTCGTTCCTGTTCCGCCCGGAGGAGCGAGCCGAACAGCTTTGCGAATGGGTGCTGCTGCCGGGCGTGAGCCCGATCCGTAGCGCGATCTCCGAAGGCCGGGTGAAGGGAGACGGAACCCGCCGCATCCTCTACCCGCGCGAGAGCTCGGCGGCCAGCCTCCGGGCCCAGGCTAACGGGCTGGAGCTTCCGGATGACGCCTGGTACCAGACAGAGGCGGGTGCGGTCCGGTTGCGCTCCGAGCTCAGCGCGCTGGAGCTGCTGGGTGCGCGGACGACGCTCCGTATTTTGCCGGACTCGAGCGAGCTCTGTGCGGATGTCAAGCACGATCGCGCCCGGCTGCGGGTTACCTTCCCGGACGGGTATCCGGTCCACCCTCCGAAGGGGGTGTGACTCGGAATTGTGGGTAAGGAATCATGCTGTTCTTAGAAGTGAATTAGGCCGCCCGAGCCGCCCAAGCCAACTGTGCCTCCTCGTGGCCCAGCACCGCCGTCCGCACCGCGAGGATGGCGTCTGCCCCGTCC
>SYMT01000072.1 GCA_005805375.1 Actinomycetota bacterium | reverse complement strand
CCCCGCTCGGGCCTCACTCGTCGGCACTCACTCCGGATACCCACATGAACCACAGCAGCAGCGAGGGCCGGGCAGGCAAACTCGAGGGGGTGCTGCTCGGCACTGCCCTCGGCGATGCCCTCGCGCTGCCCGCCGAAGGACTTTCCGCCCGTGTCGTGGCCCGGCGCTTCGGCCGTCTCGAACGATTTCGGCTGTTCGGCCGGACCGGCTTTGTTTCCGACGACACCGAGCAGAGCGCTCTGGTGGCGGAATGCCTCCTGCGCTTCCCGGAGCAGCCCGACCGGTGCGCAGCGGCCTTTCGCCGCTGTCTGGCTGCCTGGATTGCCCGGCTACCCTGGGGAGTCGGGCGCGCCACCCTGACCGCCGGCGTCCGCTGCCTGCTGCGTTTGCCGCGCACCGGCGTCCAGTCGGCCGGCAACGGCGCGGCCATGCGGGCGGTCATCATCGGCACCTTCTTCTGCGATCACGCCGGGCAGCGGCGCGCCGTCGGGGAGGCGCTGGCCGAGACCACGCATCGTGACCCGCGCGCCATCGCCGGAGCGCTCTTCGTGGCCGAACTGGCCGCCGCCTGCACCCAAAACGACACCACCCCGGGCGAAGCGTTTGCCGCCGCGCGGGCCACCGTCCACGACCCCAGCCTCGCCGCCGCCCTCGACCGGGCCGACGCGCTCGCCCGGCAGGCCGCAGCGCCCCTCGTGGCAGGAGAGCAACTGGGAGTGAGCGGGTTCGTGCTGCACACCGTTCCGTTCGCCGCGTACGCCTTCTTGCGTCACCGGGGCGACGTGCTGACCACGCTGGCGGACACCTCCGCCGTGGGCGGAGATACCGACTCGATCGGCGCCATCCTCGGCGGCTGGCTGGGCGCGCTCCACGGCGCCGGCGCACTCCCTCACGCACTGGTGGACCGCCTGCACGACGGCCCCTTCGGCGCTACGCATCTCCGGGCGCTTGCCGCCGCACTCGACGCAGTGCGCCGGGGCGAGACGCCGTCGCTTCCCCGCTACTCCACCCTCGCCGCGCTGACCCGCAACCTCTCCCTGTACCCGGTGGTGCTGACCCACGGTTTCCGGCGCCTGCTGCCCCCGTACTGACACGAGCAAAGGACTTCGACCCAGGCATGCTTAACACCAACGCGATGCTGCTTTTGCTCTCACCGGCGTTCACACGGGACTCAGCGATGCTCACCCAGGCCGCGCGAGACGCCGAGTGGCGCGTCCAGCGAGTCAAGGACTGGCAGGTTCCGGTAGGCCTGGATGACCCCGCGATCGCATACTACGGCTTCCTGCGTGCCCCGCTCGCCGCGCTACTGATGGAGGCGCTTTCCCGGGTGCTACTGCAACCCACTCCGGGTTGGCTCCCAAGGCTTCCCCCGCAATACCGCAAGCGGGAGGTGTACCTGACAACCCTGGAGGAGAGCCGGTGCGGAACCGACCCGATCTTCCTGAAGCCCGCCGCAGGAAAGGACTTCCCCGCCGGGATCTACCCATCACGACGACTACCGCACTTCGCCGCGGACTTACCTCCCGACCTGCCGGTTCTGACAGCGGAGCCGGTCGCGTGGGAACACGAGTACCGCTGCTTCGTTTGTGAGCGGTGCGTGACGACCCTGGCGCCCTACGGGCCCGGCCCCATGCGACAAATCGCAGGCGGAAGCGTCACACAGCGGGAGCAGGAAGCACTCGCGTTTGTGCGGTCCCTACTCGAGGATCCCGTGGTCGCACTTCCCCCCGCCGTGGTCGTGGACATCGGCCGTATCGAAGGACGCGGGTGGGCAGTGGTGGAGGCGAACCCAGCATGGGCCTCCGCACTCTACGGCTGCGTGCCCGCCCGCGTCCTACCGGTGCTCCAACGCGCCTGCGTTCTGAGTTCTGCCCTCACGCCGGACGACCGAACCTGGCTACTCCAGCACGATCCGGCAAACGCCCCACCGATCCGCGGATAGTAGCGATTAGTCAACGACCGGTGGATTCGGTCGGTCGGATCGACCGGATCGGTTGGATCTGACCGACTGAGCGGGGAGCGGGAACCAGGGGTGCCCACTTCCCGCTCCCTGCTTCACGCCGCAGCCCGTTTGGCCTCCCAGTCCAGCTCTCGATCCTGGCCGCCGACCGTCAGCGTGATCTTCCCCTTGATGGTGTCGCCTTCCAGTTTCCCTTTGAAGCGCGCCTGCAGTTCCCGGCCGTCGTCATCCGCCACCACGAGGAAACTGACCTCGCCGGCGGCGAACTTGCCTTCCCGCAGCTCATACTTCTTGTCTTCGGCGCGGATCACCTGGCCGGCGAGCTTGTCGCCCTCCTGCCGGAACTCAAACCGCAGCATCACCTCTTCGCCGTCGGGACCCTTGACGGCAGAGGTCCAATTGCCGGCGATTGCGGCCGCCTTCACGCGCTTCGCGTCCCAATCAAAGGTACGATTCTCACCGCCGATGGGAATCGTGATCTTCCCCTTGATGGTGTCGCCGGCGAGTTTCCCCTCGTACCGGATCCGGATCTGCTGCCCATCGCGCTCCCGCAGCAGGACAAACGAAATCTGGTCGCCCTTGACCATCCCCTCCTGGATCTCGGACACAGGCTGATTGCCGCCGGTGAGCATACCGGTCAACTTCTCACCGGTCTGTTTGAACTCGGCCAGGCGCTGGATCTCCTGATCCTGCACCCGCACCGTCCAGGACCACTTCCCGGTGACCTCGGCAGCCCGGGCGGGAGTGCCCAGCAGTCCGGCGAAAACCAGCGTCGAAACGATCCCCACGGCGACGCGACGAGTGAACATCGTGGCTCCTTTCTGCCTCGCGACCGGATGACCCAGGAATGGGACGCAGCACCGACCGTCTGCGCCTGTTTCGCGGCATCAGCGGCGGTTTCCTCCTCCCATCCGGCTCCCATTCAGCACCGGACAGATGATTCTGATTACCCCATAACTGGGAATTGCACAAGGGTCGCTCGGCTTGATGGCGGCGGTCCCGGCACCCGGAGTTGGTCTACCGATGTCCCGTCCGGACCCGCCGGAGCGGTGCGCAGATCCTCTTCGTCACCCTCTCTCTCCCTGCGATAATGCCTCGAACCCTCATCCTGCTCACGTGTTTCCTCAGCCTGAGCCTGCTGATGGCCGTGTCCGCCACGGCGCAGACATCCGCCGCACAGCGATTGGGAAAGACGGACGCCCAGATCCTCGCGCTCGGCTGCGATGCCTGGATGGGCCTGCACGGCGAGCGGATGGGAGACACCACCCCGGCCATTGCGGAGGGAATGAAGGTCTACCGGACCGCTCTCCGCCGGCGGAACGACACCCGGGTGTTGTCCGTACGCCCGGAGCGCCGCGAGCAGATCCGCCGCCTGCGGCCGTTGATGGAGGCCTACATCCTGGACCTGGTGCAATTGGGTTCCCTCCACACGGATGGCGGCACCATCTGGGTGCTGCACCACGGCAGTTCCGCGATCGCAATGGAAGAAACCCTGCACCCGCTGGTCGGCGGCCGGCACCCGGCGGTTCCCGCCCGCACCACCGGCGCAGTCGGCCGTGCGCTCGCTCGCCTGCGCGCCCACTCGGACACGACACTGCGGGGCCGCGCATCGTCCGTCGTCGCCGACGCCCGCCGTCTCAAGCAGCGCCTGACACAACAGACCGATGGTCTCATCGGCATCGCGGCCCGCCTCCCACGCATGGATTCGGATCGAGTGCTGGACTTCTGCATCACGCAGATCGAGGGTCTCCTGCCCGAACTGGGCGCTGCCGTACCGCGGGGGGAGAAGAAGTGAGTGGAGAGGAGGGTG
>SYMT01000671.1 GCA_005805375.1 Actinomycetota bacterium | reverse complement strand
GAGCGGCAGCGAGTTCCACACGCTCAGTGAATCATACTTCCGCCGCCGCGGGCCGTCAACTTTGCGCCCGCCGCCGGCGCAGCGGCCCGCTGGCGACGGAAGTCCCAACCCGGCCCTCCCCCGATCTTTGACACGATACGAGCAGCGGGGGAGATTATTGCGGACTTGTACGCCACGTTGGTGGCAGGACCCGCGTATCCCAAGGTCTTGTCGCGGTACATCCTTCCGATGTTTGTTGAAGTTGTGAATCCGAACGACATTGATCATACGCATGTTGCCCGACATGGTAGTGCCATTGGCCCTCGGATCTCCTCGGAGTCGTTCTCCTGGCAGTTCTATTACGCCTCGTTCAAACTGAGATTTGTCATCGAAGTAGCAACCATGGCCCAGCTGCTCACGGCCGATGAGGCGACCCAACTGTCCGGGCGGGTTGAGGCCATCGAGTCTAAACTCCTAGACATCGCGCGAGCATACGGGCTGTCGTCTGACCCCGTGCTGACCGCGACCTGTAACGAAGTATTGAAGCGATCGGGGCCTCTTCCTGAGAACGTACTGGCGACCATTCGCGACTGGATCGTGCAACTACCCCGCCACATCGCGGGTCCCACACCCGGGGGACTTGATCTGGTTCGACTGTTCCAAGAGCGGATGGATGGAGAATATGTTCCGTTCCCGGGCAGAGCTGAAATGATGGAGACCATCACCCCGAAGTATGATTTCTTGAACACTGATGGCCAGTCCTATGCCCTGGCAGACCTGCTGGGTTTGTGGAATGGAGACACTTTCCCGGCACGTGTTGGAGTGCGGCCCCGCCATTTGTTAGGCATGCTAGCGCCAGACACAGATGGATCAGAGGCGCCTCCCGGACGACAACACGCAATCGTGACTGCTATTGCTCACCATCCTTGGATCATCAACCGGTACATGCGGATCCGGAGCTGAGTCAGCACGGACCAGGAGAAGCCGTAGCAATGCCCCAGCAGTATCCGCTACACCAGAGCACGATCCTTTTCTGCGACCTGGAACGGTCCACCGACTACGCCGTCGTATTGGGAGAAGGCGAGTATGGAGACTTGCTGTACAAGTTTCAGTCAACGTGTGCCGAAGTAGCCGGTACATACGCCCAACGCAGGAGCAACCGGACCGAGATCGACATTCGTGGCGATCAACTCTGCACCATCACCTGGGAGGCGAGTGACGAGGATTGCTGGGAACTCCTCTGTTGTGCTTTTCGCCTGAAGCTCATCTGGTTGTTGTCCGATTACAATCGGGCCAGAGTGGCCGACCAGCGGTCGCCGGTTCAACTGGCCATCGGGTTGCACACAGGGCAAGTTGTCCTCGGTTCCTTTCCACGGGTAGGCCTGGGAAGCAACCGGACGTCGCCGGAGGGGCTTGCCATCAGTCTGGCCAAGCGGGTGGAGGGAGCTGCTCGGCAGGGCCAGTGTACCCGGGTGATGCTTACCGACCCGATGATCGCTCGGTGTCGCCGCGGCGCAGCTGGGGCGAAGTGGCGCGGGGATTTCCAGAGCGTTCCGCGTGGAGAAGTTTCCGTCACACCGGGACTCCGGTTTCCTATTCACGAGGTGGTGGACGGGTCCGTAATCGCACAGACACTCGATCAGGTGCTCGCTGGAACGCCAGGGTTTTCGCTGGCGGAGTTGATGAGTTGGATGCAAGACGTAGAACGGGTGGACCCAAGTTCCTGGACTGCACTAGTGCAGTCCGAAATCGCGAGCATGGAGGCGTACGACGACATGCAACGCTTCTCTCGTGAGCAGTCTGCGAACAACACAGCACCATTCTGGGATCTCCAACGGGTAGCCGTCGAGCGGAACCCAGAATCGATCGACTTGCCACTACGCCTGGCCTGGCACTGCCTGGCTGCCGGGCGTGTCCATGACGCCCGAGACCTGATCGAGCAGGGCCTGCAGCGTCGTGGGGCCCGACGGATGCCGCAAGCTTGGCCAGCGTTGTTACGCGAATTGACGCGGGCAATCGAAGGTTGGGAGACGGAAAGTACGTCCGTGGACGGCGGGATGGGTTGGCGTGATCGGCGGACGCTGGAGGAGTTGTGTCGAAGAGTTGCCCAGGGGGTACGGCCAACGCTGGGGACCTCGCTGCAAGATGCTGCTGCTGGCCTGGTCTTCTCGCTGGCGGCCTCAGGAGGAGTGCGCTCTGAGGAGATCTCGCGACTCGCCCCAGAGCAGACACCCAGGAGGTTTCCGTGGATGTGGGAGGGTCTGGACTTGCTCCAGCAACAACGAGCCGGGAATGCCGAAATCTCCCATTGCGACAGAATCTCCCAATGGGAGATGGATCAGGGTACTCGGTGGCGGAACGGACGGGCTGGTGATGCGTACCATCACCTGGGATGGGACACCTTGCAGCCGCTCTGGCTGCGGTGGATGAACGACGAGATGGCCGAGCCTGCCCAGGATATCTTCCGCTTGTTGCAACCACCGTTCCCCTGACCGCACTGACCGAAGGGTTTCCGCTATCGTCCCCCACTCGGTGGGGCACGCCCGTAGGGAGAATCCTCCGTGGGTGCCCACTGGTCCGGTCGCGATGTAGGGTCCATCCTCGGGGGGCTGGACTCCCTCTGGTTGCCCTCTCACCCACGACCTTGAGCTCTGAATCCCCGGCATCCGAAAGTACCCCGGGCGGCCGATAAGGGCAGGCAGACCCCGTCCCCACAGCGAACTACAAGGGAAATCCACCGAATAGGACCCACCGCACCATGTACACCCGTCTTCCCGGCGTTGCTCTGCTGCTGGCTGCCCCCCTGCTGACCCTGACGGCAGGGCGGTCGGCGGACCGGCCCGAAGTCTTGCTCTAGCCGAAGGGTATGCCCGCGCCCGTTGTGCCAGCCGACCCGCCCGAGAAGGCGGAGAGGAATGCCAACGGGTTCGGACTGAGCACCAATGTCTCTCGGGCGCGGCTGGTGGTCTTTGCGCCGCCGTCGGACGTGAAGGCAACTGGGGCGGGTTGCATCGCCGTGCCGGGGGGTGGCTTCGGGCGGCTGGCGGACGAGCACGAGGGCTCGGAGGCGTGTGAATGGCTGGCGCGGCAGGGGATGACGGCGTTCCTCCTCCTGCACCGTACGCCGACTACCACGCATCCCGAGCCGAACGCCGGGCCGGTGCAGGACCTGCACCAGGCGCTACTGACCGTGCGGCGGCGGGCGGCGGAATGGCGGCGCGACCCGGCCCGGTTGGGCGTGCTCGGCTTTTCGGCGGGCGGACAGGTAAGCGTCATTGCCGCGACGAATGCGCCCCAGTTCCCGAGGGACGCGGAGAACCTCTCCCATAAGCCGGACTTCCTCCTCCTCTACCCCTGGCGGATCTATGACGCGGAACGGCGGGCGCTTCGCGCGGATATCCACCCGGACGCCGGCCTGCCCCCTACCTTCCTCGCCCAAATGGCGGATGACACCGCCTCCCCGCCCCGGGGCAGTACGCTCCTCTATCTGGAACTCGTGCAGCGGAAGGTCCCCGCCGAGCTCCACCTCTATGAGAAGGGGGCGACGGCTTCGGCATGCGGCGGAGTGCGGGGCGGGCAGGTCTCCGACGGACGCCGAGATTCACGACGTGGAGGGACGGCCCCACCCGCTCACCAACGGTCGGATCGTGCAGGCCCTCCTCGGTTAGCCAGGCCGTGGGAACCGCGCGGCATCGCTGGGGTTTGAACCGGCCCGCCCCGCTCAGGCGGGCCGCCTCACCTCTTCCGGCCGGACCGTATCCCCGAACAGAAGCGGCATGCTCCCGGCCGGATCGTAGAGGAACATCGCGCGCGTGGCCTGATCCACATCCAGATCCGTCACGAGCAGCTCTTCGCGCTCCATTTCGGCTCGGGCGTGGATGCGGCCATCGGGAGCGATCACCCTCGTCTCGCAATTCTGGTGGGGGATGAGGCAGGCGTTGCACGACGCGACCCAGACCGTGTTTTCCGCGGCCCGGGTCACGAGCATCGCATGATGAATGGGGATCTTCCAGTCATTCGGGCGCGTCGTGTTGTTTTGCGGGTGGAAGATCACCTGCGCGCCCTGGCGCACACATTCGCGCGTCGTTTCCGGGAACCGGAAGCCCTCAAAGCAGATCACCACGCCGATGCGCACTCCGCAGATCTCGTACGTTTCAAACCCCTCGCCCGGTGAATAGGCGATCGCATCCAGCGGCGTGAGCCGGGCCTTGTGGTGCCGCCCGAGCACCGCCCCGTCCGCCCGGATCACCAGCGCGGAGTTGTACGGCAGTCCGTGCCCCTGATCCGCATCCCGCGGCGTCTCCGTCCCGAGGATGCAGGCGACGCCGAGCTCCCGGCACCGCTGTGCGACCCCCGCGTGCACCGCTTCCAGACGCCCCGCCGGGACGTGCGCGTCCGGAGTTGAGATGTCCACTCGATACCCGACCGTCTGCGCCTCGGGAAAGCAGACAATCTGTGCCGTGGCCGTGGCCGCCTGTTCGAGGCACCGGTGGATGGTGCGTTCGTTCTCGGCGAGGTCCGCCGTCTGCCGGCACTGGGCCAGCGCACTGCGCAGGGGTTTCACTGGCTGATTCTCGGGTAGGAAACCGGGCCCTCAATACCGAACCTGCACCGGGGAGGACCCTGCCCGGTGTTCACGCTGACCGATGCTCAGAAACGCTTCTTCGACACGTTCGGGTTTCTGCACCTTCCAGGATTGCTCGCAGATCGGATCGAGTGGATCACCGGAGAGTACGAAGCCGTCTGGCGCGACCGGGGAGTCGTCCATGACGGGGTGCGCCGTTCCTGCATCGTGCCGTTCATTGACCAGCGTGCCGCATTCTGCACGCTGCTGGACGATCCCCGCATCGTCGGGCTTGTTTCCGGCCTCCTCGGGGACGACTTCAGCTACCTGGGCGGCGACGGCAACTGGTATGCCGGAGACACGGGCTGGCACAGCGACGGCTTCCATCACCTGGGGGGCTGGCTGAAAGTCGCCTTCTACCTTGATCCCCTCACCCGCGACACCGGAAGCCTGCGGGTCATCCCGGGCACCCACCGGTTGGGCGAATGCGAAGCGTGGGCGGCCCGCCAGTCCCGCCAGGCGCCGGAACTCTGGGGCATAGAGCCGCGCGATGTGCCGGCCGTCGCTCTCGAGACCCAGCCGGGCGATCTGGTGGCCTTCAATCACAACCTGATGCACGCCTCGTTTGGGGGCAGCGGCCAGCGCCGGATGTTCACCATGAACTTCTGCTCCCGGATGGACACGCCGGACGAAGTCCGCGAGCTGGAGCAGTTCATCAATGCACAGGCCCGGTTCTGGATTGATCAATTGCACACGGATGCGATGCGCACGACGGGGCCGCCGACCCGGATGCAGTATCTTCGGCAGGTGATGGAATGTGAGCATGGCCTGGCGCCACTGGCGGCCCGCGCCCGGGCGGAACTGGCCGAGCCGTCGCGCGGATAGGGAACGACTGGAATGGACGAGCGGACACGAATGAGCCGACGCCAGTGGGGGGCGGGTGTGGCCGGGGCTCTTGTCACGGCGGGGGGTGTCGCGGCCCGTGAGGGAGCGTCTCGCCTGGCAGTTTCCCTGCGGCTGGACCTGGGACCGGACTTCGGACAGAACCCGGGCACCCTTTTTGAAGTGAAGGATGCCGCCGGAAAGGTAGTCGCCGGAGCGGGCTTCCCGGCGGTGTTCAACACGCGCTTCCGCATGGACCGCTTCTCCGTGCAGTTCTTCGTGCGGCCCGCCGGCGGCGAGGCGCCCCTGATGCTGCGGCGCCTGCCCCGGCCGGATGACGACTGCGGCCTGTACATGTTCGACCACGCCGGCCGTTTGTTCGCCATCAACGACTCGACAGGGCGCTTCTACCACGAGTGGGATGCGAGCGCGGGAGCCTGGCGGAAGGCCACGGGGGAGGTGGCTCCGCTGCAGTCGTCCGGGGACACTGTGACGCGCGTAGCCGGCAAGTTGCTGCGCTTCGTCGGCGGGCGGGCGGAGTATGACGGCCGGGAGGTATTGTCCGCGCCTGCGGTGGGGCGCTATGCCCACCTGTACTACGCACAGGGCCGCCTGTACTTCTACCACGCGGTGCGCAGCCAGGTCGGCGCCTTCACGCGGCTCTGCGCCTGTGCCTGGAACCCGGACGATCCGCAGCCGGTGGATGTGACCCGGGGGGACACGCTCCCGGTGGCGCCGCCGGGGGTGGTCACCTGGGCCTGGGGGCAACTGGGCGGCCAGGTGCTGACGGTGACCAACTATGGGGGAGTGTATACCCACGGGAACCAGGGCTGGCGGGAGGTGCGCCCTCCCAGCCCCGGGGTCAGCTATCAGGTGTACAGCGTCCTGACCCACCACGACCGGCTCTTGCTGGGGCAATATCCCCTCGGAGAGGTGGTGGAGTTCGACGGGGAGGTGTTGCGTCCGCGTTCCGGCTTTCCGCCGCGCCTGCCCGGGGTGTCGCCCAGTGCGCGGGAGTGCCAGACGCTGGCGCTGTACCGGGGGGACCTGTTCGCCGGCGTCTGGCCGTGGGCCGAGGTGTGGCGCCGGGACGAGCCGACCGCGGTGTGGCACTCCGCGGGACGGCTCTTCTCGCACCCGCAGGTGACCGCGCAGGCCGTACACCCGTACGAAGAAGAGTGCCGTGCCCGCGGCCTCGTCATCAATGACTGGGGCCAGCGGGTCACCAGCATGGCCTGCGTGGGGGATTCGCTCTATCTCTCCACCTCCGCCAAAGGGAATCATCGCTGGGAGCCGAAGAACGACTTTCTCACCGAGGCCCAGCGCAAGGAGTACGGTGCCGTGCTGCAACTCCGGTTGCCGGGTTGTCTGACCGCGCCCGTCGCCTGGAAGGGGCGCCCCACCCGGCTCGACTTTCTGGTGCAGGCGGATCGCCTCGCCATCCTCCAGGATGGGCGCCTGCTGGGTGAGACGCCCTTTGCGGCGACCACGTGGCCGATCCCGAACGGAGAGGTGGTCTGGGGGCGGGGGGTATTCGGACCGCTCCAGGCGCGCATTACGGAGTCCCGTCTCGTGCGATGACACCCTGCTGGCACGCGGAACTGCTCGGTGGGCTGCGAGTGACGGCGGTGGGCGCCGGCGTTTCCCCCGGTCGCGTGCTCACCCGGTTCCGCTCCCGGCGCACCGCATCGCTGCTCGCCTATCTCGCCTGCCGAGCCTCGCACCCGGGCCCCCAGAGCCGGGAGTTGCTGGTTGAGCAGTTCTGGCCGGAGGCGGACTACGATGCCGGTCGCTTGAGTTTGCGCGTGGCGCTGGCCTCGCTGCGCCGCCAGTTGGAGCCGCCGGAAGTGCCGCCGGGCAGTGTGCTGGTGGCGGACCGGTTCGAGGTGGGTCTGCTGGCCGACGCGGTATCGACCGACGTCGCCCGCTTTGAGGCGAAGGTGCGGGCGGCCACCGTGGGGACTGCCGGTGCAGGTCCCGGGGGGCAGTTCGGAGCGGCATTGAACCTCTACCGGGGCCCGCTTCTGCCCGGTTTTTACGAGGACTGGGTCCTGTCCGAGCGGGAGCGGCTGTCCCGGCTCTTCACCGCCGCTGCCCTGCACCAGGTGCAAGACTGTCTGGCCGCGAACGATCTGTCTGGGGCCACCGACGCAGCGGAACGGGTATTGGCGGCAGAACCGGACGACGACGAGGGGCCGCTCCTCCTGATGCACCTCTTCCTCCAGTCCGGACACCCGGGCGTAGCGGCGCGCCTGGGCCAGCGCCTCGAAGCGCGGCTGGCGCGGGAGGAGCGGCCCCCTCCCACCGGTCTGGAGAGGTTGAGAGAGGCGATCCGGCGGGCCAGGGGGACCGCCGAGCCACCCACCGGGTCGAGTGCCCTCGCGCCCTCGGGGGCTTCCGCCCCACGGGCGCCGGAGGGGGGAGCACTCCCGGCTCGTCCTCAGGCCACCTTCGCCGGCGACGAGTGTGCTCCTTGCGACCCAGAGGCCACGGACGCGGGCGGAGTGTGGGCGCGAACCTGGACGCTCCTGGCCACGGATCAGGTGGAGGACACCAGGCTCGCCGAGGTGGTGCGCAAGTTCGGAGGGATCTCCCTTCGGCATGGCGCACGCGCCTACGGGCGATTCGCCGGTGTGCTGGACGCGGCCGACTGCGCGGTGGCCCTGCTCCAGGGACGGCCCGAAGGAGGTGCGTCGCCCCGTCTCGCGCTGTTCACCGGTGATGCCCGGTCCGGGGCAGGCATGGACGAAAATTCTTCCGCAGCCCCGTCGCAGAATCTGGTAGCTCGAGTCGAGCGTTTCCTGGACCTCGCTCAACCCGGCCAGATTCTTTGCTCGGAAGGGACGGCTGCCCTCCTGCGGACTCCGGAGGCGGCGGATCTGGACCTGCAGGATCTCGGGGCGCTTTCCCTGGTCGGAGAGCCGGCTCCGGTGCGGCTGTTCCAGGTCTCCGCCGGCTCGGCCGGTCGGGGGACCTTCCCGTTGCCGGCGGACGCCGTCGGCTACGAGGTCTGTGTGCCCCACGTTCCGGATCGGTTCTTCGGTCGGGAAGAGGAGTTGCGCCGGATCACCGAGAGCCTGTGGCCCGGTCCCGGCCCGGAGGATCGGGGGGCCGTGCGCCTGTTGACGCTGACCGGCAGCGGGGGAGCCGGGAAGACTCGCCTGGCACTGGAGGCGGCCCGCCGGCTGGCAGGCCCCTACCGGAGCGAAGTCCGTTTCGTGCGCTGTGCTGCCGTGTCCGCGCCGGACGCATGGTTGGCCCACCTGGCCGTCGCGCTCGGGCAACCTGTCCCCGCCGAAGCAGCGGTCGTCACGGTGGCGCGCCGACTGGATGGGCGCCCGTTGCTGCTGGTGCTCGACAATTTGGAGCATCTCGTGGAGGGGGTGGGCCCGGTGCTGGCCGAGTTGCTGGCGTTGACCTCGTCACTCCGGGTGCTGGTCACGTCCCGCCAGCCGCTCTGTGTGCGGGGGGAACGGGAGCTGCTCGTCCGACCGCTGCCCGTGCCGGACGGACCGGACCGGCTCTCCCGCCTTGCGGCCTGTCCGAGCATGCAGCTATTGGTGGACCGGGCTCAGGCTGTGGCCCCGGAGTTCCAGTTGACACCGCAGAATGCGGAGGTGCTGGCGGCCCTCTGTGACGGCCTGGAAGGGCTGCCGCTGGCACTGGAACTCGCGGCCCCGCGCCTCGCCATCCAGTCCCCGGCCCGACTGCTGGAGTCGTTGGGGGGGCGGCTGGACCTGTTACAGAGTCGCCGACGAGATGTGGAAGCCCGGCACCGTACCCTGCGCGCCGCCATCGCCTGGAGCTACGATGCGCTCGCTCCGGAATTGCAACGCGCGCTGGCGGACCTCACGCTGTTCCGAGGTGGCTGGACGCTGGACGCGGCGGAAGCAGTGCTGGACCCGGGGGAACCCCATTCCTCGGCGGTCGAGCTTCTCGCCGCGTTGGTCCAGGCCTCCCTGGTCCAGGCGGACGCCGGGCCCGGGGGCCGGCGGTTCCACATGCTGGACCTGGTGCAGGCATTCGCCCGAGAGCACCTTTCCCCGGAACGGACGGAGGTGGTCACCCAACGCCTGGCTGGTTGGGCTGCCGAACGGGTGGCGAGTCTGGCTCCTGCCATTCGTGCGGCGGATCCGGGGGTGTTCCGGATCGTGGACGCCGAGCAGGCCAACTTGCTGGCGGCGCTGGACTGTCTCCGCACATTCGATCCCGGCCTGGGTCTCCGTATGGCGGTTCACCTGGGCCAGTTCTGGCTGAATCGTGGCCACTGGCAGGAGGGACTGCGTTGGCCCTCCACGCTGCTGGAGTGCGCCCCGGCCGTGGCCCCCGCTCTCCGGGTGCGGGCGCTGATCCACGCCTCCTACTCGGCCCTGCATCTCGGCGAGGTCGCGCGGGCGGCAGACCTGCGGGAGGCGGCCACTGCAGAGTGGCTTGCTGCTGGGAAGGGAGCTTACTCCTCCACTGCCGATACTGACACTGATGCTGAGTCCCCCTCCCGGCTCGGTGCGATGCTCGCCCAACTTGGCGCGCTGATCCGCTTCCGTGCGGGGGACGGGTCCGACGCAGAGCGGGAGTTCCGGGCCGCACGGGAGCAGTGGGAGACGCTGGGCGCCTCCCGGAACGTCGCGTTCTGTCGGTTGATGCTGGGCCGCATTCTGGGACACTGGGATCCCGAGGCAGCCGGGCAGGAGTTGCGGGCCGCCCTCGAGATCGGACAGCAACTCGAACACCTGCCGACTCAGGTGGCGCCACTGACAGAACTCGGACACCTGGCGGCGCGGGCCCGAGAGTGGGAGGGGGCGCGAGACTGCTACCTGGAGGCCCTGGCGTGCGCCGAGGAGATCGGGGATCGCGGCGCGGTGCCCGCCCTGGAGACGGCGCTCGCCTTCGTGGCGCTGCAACGGGCCGAGCGCTGGGAGGTGCGTACCCGTCTGCGCCGCAGCCTGGACGGGATGCGCGCTCTGCACTGCACCCTGGGGCTTGGGCCTTGCCTGGCCCTCCTCGCCGACGATCGCCTGGCCGCCCAGGACCCGGAGGGGGCCGCGGTCTGGTGCGCTCGGGCGGAGCGCGTGCTGCCGGGGGGACCGGAAGCGGCGGACGAATGGGTGGGGGGACTGCTTGAGCAGCTTCGCCGGGCGTTGGGAAACGGTGCTCTGGCCCGCGTCGCTCGGCGCGGATCCCCCTCGCCGTGGGAGTGGCTCACGGCTGCCCGGGAGGTCCTGAGCGCGCCGCACGCCGCGGGAACGGAGGCCGGAGTTTCGTAACGCTCAGGTAACGACGGACCTGGTACGCTTCCCTGCATTCTGGTGTAGATCAGGGAGAAGCGGAGATGACCGGTAGAGATGATCGGCACGGAAGGTCCCCCTCTGTTGGGGCGGGCCTCCTTCTTGCCCTCGCGGTGGCGGGGCTTGCTACCGCGGGTGGTAGTCGCACTGCGCTGCGGGGTTCGGCGGCACCTTCGCCCGTGCCGTTCGCGGCGACACTTCGATTTGACGAAAACCGGGGTCAGGGACCCCAGGGGACGGCCTTCCTGCTTGAGATGGGGGCGGCTGTCTGGGGCCTCAGCGCGGACCGGCTTGATTGGCAGGGAACGACGTGGAGCGGGGAGGCGCGTCTCCCCAACGGGGGCGCCGTTCGCCCGGGTCGAGCTTCAGTGTTGCTCCGCGGCGCGGATCCGCGGGCGCTCCTCGTGGGGGAAGGGCGCACCGGGGAGCGCGCCCACTACCTGGTCGGGGCCGATTCGCGCCGGTGGGTGCGCGACGTCTCCCGTTACGACCGGGTGCGCTGCCGCCAGGCGTACCCCGGGATCGACGTGGTGTACTACCTGAACAGGGGACAGTTGGAATTCGACTTCTGTGTCGCTCCGGGGTCTGACCCGAGCCGCATCGAACTGGACCTGGCGGGGGCGGGCCCCGCAGTACCGGGCGTCGGCGGAACGCTCGAGTTGCCGACCACGGCCGGGCGCTTGCACTGGGAACGACCGGCCGCCTACCAACTCGTCGCCGGAGTGCGTCGCCCGGTGGAGGTGGAATACGCGATTGAGCCCGTGGCGGCGGATCGGACGCGGGTGCGACTGGCGCTGGGATCCTATGATACGCGCGCGGAACTGGTCATCGACCCGAAAGTGGTGGTCCCGCCGTTGCTCTCCCATTCCCACCTGCTGGGGGGGAACAGCCAGGACTTCTACACCGGCGTGACTGCGGTCAACGACGGCGTCGTAGTGGTGGGTTCGTCGCTGCGCACCCCGCCGGTCGGCGCACCGAATTTCGACATCGTGATCTACGATTTCTCGCCCACTGGTGAGCTGCGTCGCCGGGTCGTGCTGGGAGGTCCGGGGGGCGATTTCGTCGAGAAGGCGCAGGGGCTGCCGGGCGGTCCGTTCGTGCTGGTGGGGGGAGCGAGCGACGGCTTCCCCACGACGCCGAATGCACACCAGCCGACGTACGGAGGCGGTCCGCTCGACGGGTTTCTGACCGTGGTGAATCCGAACTCGGTAATGCCGACGCTCGACTACAGTACCTTTCTCGGGGGGGCCGGAACCGATCAACTGTTCGGGGTCTCGGTGACGACCACCACTCTCACGGAGAACCCGGTTGCGGGGGTGGGAGTGACCGACTCCCCCGATTTGCGGACTACCCCCGGGGTGGTCCAGCCGGGTCACGGGGGCGGTCTGGATGGACTGCTCCTGACCGGTAACTACGGAAACGATACACTCAATGGGGCCTCAGTGTCCTACCTGGGCGGCGCGGCCAACGACATTCTGTTCTCCGGCTTCAGGAACCCGGCCGGGAACGTAGTCGTCGGCGGCAGCGCCCACAGCCCTACGGTGCCTGGCCTGCCGGCGGGTCGCGATCCGAACGGGGATGGTCTGCTCGCCGAACTGACTCCGGGTCTCGAGCGCGTGCTGCGTGGAAAGAGGGTCGGCGGCACGGCGGCCGATGGGATCAATGTCCTGACCTTCGATCCCTCGGCGAACCGGATCTACATGGGTGGGTTCACCGGCACCGACAACTGGATTCCGGGCGCCCCCCGACTCCGGCGCGGTGGGATGACGGTCAACGGGTTCGTGGCCTTCACCGATCCGCTCTTCACCACGCTTACGGGCACCTACCTCGGTGGCTCGGGGGCGGACACGGTCCGAGATCTGAAGCTGTATCCGACACCGCCAGTGGGTGCGCCCGCCGGAACCACGGTGGGTCTGGTGGTCGTGGGGAACACGCGCTCGACGGACTGGCCCGTCCGCGACGATCTGGGCCGAAGGCATGGTGGAGAGAACGACGGCTTCGTAACGGTGGTGGACCCGAAGACGTTCGCGCAGAAATTCTTCACGGTCCTGGGGGGTGCCGGGAACGACGTCCTCCACGGGACGCTACCGGTCGGGGGCGGCTCGTTCCTGGCCGTGGGCTCCGCCGGTTCGGCAAACTTCCCCCGGGTCGGTGACCCGTTGGACACGCCGACGGA
Source organism: Actinomycetota bacterium (assembly GCA_005805375.1). Lineage (GTDB taxonomy): Bacteria > Armatimonadota > SYMT01 > SYMT01 > SYMT01 > SYMT01. The sequence goes on along the minus strand of SYMT01000671.1, from coordinate 9,570 downwards.
CGCACAGAATGGGTTCCTCGCGCAGGTTGTGCCCCCGTTCCAGTTCGACATCACCGGCACGCTTAACTTCGGCCGGGTGGCGAACGGACAGCGCGTCACCCGACAGCTCCGGTTCAAGAACACCGGACTCGCCGGCGGGATGCTCCGCTTCCCGCCGGTGGTCGGTGGGCTCGAGGTCTCGCAACGGGAGGTTCGGCTACGTGCGGGCGAGACTGTGCCGGTGGACTTCATCCTGGTCGGCTCGGGAAACCCCAGGCCCACCCGCCAGGACTTTACGGCGCGGCTCGACAGCTTCTTCGCCTACCCGTCCTTCATGGGTTCGCTGCCGGTGCGGTAGGCGCTGCGACAGGCGGAAGGATAGAGTGACTCCGGGCCACGCCCCACCGGCCCGGGGTCACTCCCTCATCCCTCTGCCTTCATCCTTCCCGCTTCATCCTTCCGTGAGGGTGGCGAAGCGGGGGGTCAGGCTGTCGAGGCCACCGTGCAGTGGAAGGATCGGCGCACGCGGCTCGAGTTTCAGCTCATCCGCGGCCGCATGGTCATCCGCCAGGATGGACGTACGCTGGCGGAGGCGCCCGCACCCCTCGCCCGTCCCGATCCCCGCGGCAGCATCACCTGGGGTAACGGCATGTTCGGTCCCCTCTCGGGGAGAATTGTGGGGAAAGGAACCGTGGATCCGGGGTCGCATTCATAGCGTCCGGGGTTCAGCGTCAGGTCGGGCGCTTTCCTGGCTTCCGGACCGAACGTGGACGTTGGGGCCGGAGCCGCCGGGACGGCGGCGCTCCCGGGGACGGGCCTGGGGCCGCCGGGACGGCGGCGCTCCCGGGGACGGGCCTGGGGCCGCCGGGACGGCGGCGCTCCCGGGGACAGGGCGTCCGCGGGCTCGACCGGGGGCGGACACCGCGGGCGACACCGATCGCGGGGGAAGTCCCGGTTGCACGGCGGGAAACTTTCCGCGGCGCGGCGCCTTCAGTTTACGGCTTCAGCAAACCCAACGATCCGAGCCAATCTCCCAAGCGCTCGATCCAGCCGTCAATCGGTAGGTTCTGCTTTCGCATGCCGAACCCGTGTCCGCCCTTCGCGTAGATGTGCAACTCCACCGGTTTCGCGGCAGACTTCCATTCGGAGAAGAGTTTCGCACTCCCGACCGCCGGCCCGGAATCATCGGCGGCGCACAGTACGAACAGCGGCGGCGCATCCGCCGGAACCGGCGCGGTTCCCGTGCTCCCGCCATAGATCGGCGCGGCAAAGTCCGGGCGACTTTCCGTCTCGTGCTCCATCACCACTCCCATCGTGACGGCAGCACCCGCGGAAAAGCCCATGATGCCGATCCGGTCCGTCCGAATCCCCCACTCCGCCGCTCGCTGGCGCACCAACTTGACCGCCTGACGCCCGTCGGCAGCCGCCAGCGCCGCTATGGCCCGCCCGTCCGGTTCCGGGCGGAACGCGTCCGGGTTGGCCGCAGCGGGCGGGCGGAGCAACTCCGGCAGGCGCTGCTGAAACTCCTCCTGGGAGACGGGGGTGCTGCGCAACCGGTATTTGAGCACGAACGCCGCCACCCCGCGCGCACTCAGCCACTTCGCCACGTCCACCCCCTCGTTGTCCCACGAGTGGAAGAGGAACGCGCCTCCCGGGCAGACAATCATCGCCGTACCGGTTGCCTTCTCGCGCTCCGGCAGGTAGGCGGTCAGCGTCGGCTGCACCACATTGCGTACCATCGCCTTCCCCTGCCCTGTCCGGTACTCTATTTCCTTCCGCACCCAGGTCTCCGATCCGGGCGCTGCACCGGGCCACACGCGCAGGACCGGCGGCTCGGCCGCCAGCGCGGCCGCCGCACACGCTCCCACCATCATTACCCCTGCCACCACACGCGTCGTGAGCATCGCCCGCATTGCCTGCCTTCTGCCCTTCATAGCGCCCGTCCCCTCCCAAGTATGCAACGCCGCGGCGCGCACCGCCCGGCGTGGAGCAAGTGGTTCCGCCGGGGCCTGCCGGCTCATCGCCTGTGCCGGTTCCTCCAGGGCTGCACGCTCACCCTCCGTTCCACCGAGACCCTGGACCGGTTCCGGCCGCACTCCGGACCCCGCTCGAACCAGACGTGGAGCACGGGCGGACGGCTGGTCTGCACGGGGCCTTCGCTGCTCGCAATCTCTGCGAACTGGCACAGGGCGCGCGAAAAAGGTGGGAGCAAGTCAGGGCGCCCAACAATGGCGACGAGACTGTTTCACACTGTCTGGCGCGGTTCGCACAGCCCCGCTGGAGCCTCCCATCCGGTCCGTGTCCCTGCTACCCCCGAGTCGTCCGCCGTGGCCCAGGTACGGTACAACCGGCGCAGGATGACCCCGATCACGGCCAGCCGGATCGGCGCTTCCTCACTGGCCCCCGTTGGTGCGTGCGAAACTCGCATGCGCCGGCCCCACGCGCGCGCGCGTTCCGCGACCCACGAATGCGCCACCGCCACAAACCCCTCGACCCCGTCCGGTCACCGCACAATCTCCAGGGTCCAGCCGCTTTCCTCGGCCACCCTCACCCTCACCCTCATCCGCACAATTCGAGAGTGGCTGTTCGCTGTGCCGATGGACATGCTCCGTGGTAAGAAAGGCGAATCGTAGCCGGAAGGAGAAGGTAGCAGGGAACAGGGCGAAGCGCTGTAGCATCGCGGCCGGCGTGTCCTGTCCGAACGGAAAAGAGGCAAACGCAGATGAACCACTCCATTGACACGCTGCTCCAGTTCCTGCACTGGGCAGGCAAGAGTACCTCGCACAACCTCGAGTTTGTGTCCGACGACCGCCTTACCTGGAAGCCGGCGCCCACGGCCCTGTCTGCGGTGGAAATCATCCATCACGTGTCCGGATCCCTCCAGGCGATCCAGCGACTGCTCGACGGGGCGGAGTGGCAGTTGCCGGATTTACCCGTACCCCAAACACGGTCGGAGGCACAGGCCCTGCTTGACCAGAGTGTCGCTGCGTATGCAGCAGCCCTGGAGCGAAGCCGCGACCATGACTTCACCCGAATCGTGAAGGCCGGCCGGCGGGGGATTCAGGTCCCGCTGGGCCGAGCCGCCGGGATGCCGGTGGCCGATCTGATCCACCACCACGGCCAGATTGCCTATCTCCAGACGCTCTGGGGTGACACCGATACGCACGCTGTGTGACCTCGACTTCCCTCGCACGATACGCACCCGCAAGGCGCCGTGGAAAGCAACTGATCCACGACGGCGGACCGAATCGTAATTCCGCGTCACCCCTGAGCGCGGGACTTGACCTGCCCCCGGGCGATCTGGTACAAGGGAGTTGCTCCGCGACCCACGCGCTGTGGAGCGTTCAGTGCTTCTGCTTTAGAAGTGCCGAATCCCGCCGGACCCATGTACCCGGCGGGCCAGTTTGCTCCCGCCCGGGAGAGATCGGGAGGGCGGCGCGTCCCTCCCGGGGTGCTGCCCCGATGCCCGTCTCGATTCGGACGCTGAAGCGCCGCTACAAGATCCACCTGGCTCTGGGCCGGGCGCTCCCGCCGCACGACCTGGGGTTTCCGCTGCCGTTCTCGACCGGCAACCCCCTGTACGACGCAGCGCTCACCGAAAAGCTATCCGCCACGCGCACCATGTCGGAGGCGGAACATCTGCGGCGCACCTGGGACCTCGCACGCGCTGCCACCGCTGAGGAAACCCGGGTCCTGGCGCTTCATTCGCGCGGGTTGCTGAATGACTTCCGGTTGCTGATGGCGCTCCGCTGCTGGGAGCAAGAGGATGACGAGGGCGCCGCCGCTTTCCTGCGCGCGCTTCCCTGGGCCCGGCGCCTGGGCTTTCCCACCGCGGTCATCAAACCTTCCGCCACTGTTTTTACCGGGTGGCGCCGCAGTCTGCGCTTTCGGTTGGTGGACGAGCCGCGCTTTCCAGCCTTGCGTGAACTTTACCGGCAACTCCTGCGCCAGGCTCCCCCGGTAATCATCCTGAAGTACCGCGCGGCGATTCAGGAAGCGGCGGCTCTGATGAAATATCGCTTTGAAGGAGCGCGCGAGCGGGCCATCCACGCGTGGTGTTTCGAGAATCAGACGGCCGGTGCCTCCGATGCCGGGCTCAGTCTGCTCGGCGCCTATGCCGATGCGCGGACCACCCTCCGCGAGCCGGGACCGGGGGCGCTGGCCACGCTGCTTGAGGGCGCCCCGGAGACCCTGCCTCTGACATCCTATGCGGGTCTGCTCGGGAGCGCGGGAGTCCACCTCCGTGAAGATGCTCAGGCCGCCGTCGTCCCCCTTCGAGACTATGCCGTACGCAGCGCCACGCCGGTGGAATCCCTCCTGCGGCTCAGGCAGTGGGCGCCGTGGCTCCAGGAACGCCACACGGAGACCCTGGCGCAAACCGTGCGCGCTGCCGTGTTGGAGGGCGGCCTCGAAGTCCCCTTCCACCGCGTCACGCAAGCGTACATGAGTGCCCCCATCGAGTTGCGCAAGCGGGTGCTCGAGCCGCTCTACCTCCCGCTGCTGCGCCACTTCGGGCGCCAGGTGGCCGGTCTCCTGCCCCCTCCGGGCCCGCTGACGTATGTGCAACCGGGGAATGCTCTCCAGTCCATGAGCCTGCTGCTCTATGCCGCCGTTGCCAGCGCCGCTGACACACGGATGCTGCTGCTCTACCGGGACGGTGTGGAAGAAGTTCCCGGCCTGACCCTGGACCGCATCAGTCCGCATCTGGCTGACGATCCCTGGGAACTGCAGCAATGGCTCCTCGCGGAGTTCGGCGGGCTGGCCACCCAGCACGATCGGCACTACGACCTCGGTGCGGCTGCAAGGGTGCTGAAGGGGCTGGATCCGCGCGCGCCACTCCTGCTCAACGTGCCCATGTGGGATAACGAACCGTGGCTGGCAGCGCTGCTCCCCTTCGAACAGGTGTTCAATTTGAACGGCGCCGTCGGCGCTCCCGGCGAGGTCTCCGTGGCCCAGGACTATTACGTCCAGATGCACTGGGGCGGCACGCGGGGGGCGGGCGGCAGCAGAGCCGGCGCCGACGGCGCCGCCCTGCGGTTTGCCGAACTCCTGGACCGGCTGCGGATGTTCCAGACACTCGCCGAAGCGCCCGGCGCGGGAGACCCGGCATGAAGCTCATCACCTGTACCCACGTACGCGGGCGCCGCACTGCGTGCCACATCGAGCAGGGCGGCGAGATCTTCTTCCAGGACCCGCAGCCGCCGCCGGACGCGCTGGTCACCCTCGACTTCCCAGGGCTCCGCCGCCTGAACCGCGCGTCTCTGGTGAAGTGGCTTTCGAGCCGGGAGACGAACCGGACCGGACACCCCGCGGTGCCGCTCGCCACGACCGGCGACTCAGCCGAGGAAGCTCCGCCCCCCCTGGAGCAAGGGTCTCCCGCCCCTTCGCCGGCCGGCGACGTCGCCGGCGCCGGTTCGGCGGTCGGACCGCCCTCCCGCCGCCAGATTGTGGACCTCCCGCCCACTTGTTGGAGACTGACGGAGCTGGACGACTTCCTCGACGCGGGCGGGTGGGAATGGACCCTGTGGGGTGTGGAGCAACACATCGCGCTGACGGAGTTCCGCGCCTTCGCCGAGCGCTGGCACGCCGACACGATAGCCCGTTTCCGCGGGGTGGAAGATATCGCGTCCGCTGAGGCCCGCAGCGCCGCCTTGGCCCCGCTGGCCGAGCGGCTGCAGCGCGTCTACGGGGTCCTCCAGCATGCCGGTGCTCGCGCTGAACACGAGCGGATGCAAGCAGTCGAGCACCTTGACCGGCAGCACCTGGAAGCCCTGCGTCCCATCGGGGCAGACCGCCTCAAGGACTGGCTGTCCGCCGTTGAGGCGATGGAAACGGACGCAGTGCGTAGTGAGGCCCTGCAAGAACTGGCTCGCTATTTGGTGGGAGGAGGCGGCCCCGGCCCCGAGGAACGGGCCCGCATCCTGCGAGCCATCTCCCGGCGCAAGAAACTGCGCGAGGCCACCGAATACGATTCAGACTTCTGGGAGATTCTGTCCGATCACCTGGATCTCCCGGAGCCGGCGCGGGACCTGGTGGTGGATGTGACGAACGCCCATCCCTGCACAGTACAGGCGAACTGGGACCTCTTGCGCGCCACCCGGGTGGGGCCCGTGGCGCCCGGCCGGAGCGCTCTGGCTGTCTACACCGAACGTGGGCGCCTGCGCTGCTATGTGCGGGGGGACCGCACACTCCTCTTCCGCATTCGCAAGGCGGGGGGAGAGCTGCGCAAGTACGGCTGCACGCTTCGGATCCAGGCTCCCGGCGGCGCCTCCCTCCGACCGATGCTGTTGGACATCGAGCGCCTGGACACCCTCGCCCACGTTGACCCGGCCCAGGCGGTGGAGGCGGTCGCGGACCTGGGTCTCCCCGCCGACCACCTCCTCTACCGGACCGCTCGGGCAGCAGCCAGTGATCACCGGCAGGCGCGTCTGCTCTCCGACCTGCTGATCGAACTAAAATATGGCGTGGACGCCGATGTAGCCCGCACACTGATTCGATCCCAATCCCGTACGCGCGGGCTCTGAACCGAACCAGCCATCCGCCAGCGTCAGGCGAGGAGTGAGTGAAGCGGCGTGACACAGGAGCGAACCCCGGGACTATGCACTCATCGTCACTCGTCTACATTCATTCGGCTTGAGGCGCAGGTGATGCGACCCAGCGGCAGGATCTCTTTCCGAAACGATTCTCGGCGGAAGCATGGGCGTCGCGGCGCCGGCTCCATCGTGTTCCGCGGGCGTGAGAGCGGTCGGGGATGGCTCCCGCGCGCCCCGGAAACCTCGTCCGACGGGACCCCCCGTTGAACCCCACGCTGCCCGTCTCAGCCGTGATTCGGCGGCGCCTGTCAAGCCCGCAGTGGTCCCTCCGCGCTGCGGCAGTCGCTGCGCTCGGATGCAGCGATGGGCGAGAGTGGCTCCCCGAATTGCACGCGGCGTTGACTGACCCCGAAGCGCAGGTGCGCTATGAGGCCATGCAGGCCCTGGTACGCCTGGGCGCCGCGGTCAACGAGGACGAACTCGGTGTCGCCCTCAACGACTCATCACCCGGAGTGCGAGCGGCGGCGGCCCATGCGGCGTGGGTATGCTGTGCGGAGAGCGTGGCCGAATCCCCACGCCTGCGCCGTGCACTGGCGGAGTTGCTCGAGGACGACGCTCCCTGGGTAGTCGAGGCAGCGTTGGACACGCTGGCGCGCTTCGGGAAAGCGTCTTTGCCGGTGCTGCATGCGGCACTACAGTCCCCGGCAGCGGATGTGCGCATCGCGGCGGCGGAGGCGCTCGGGCGCATCGGCTCCCCCCTCTCGCTTGATCCGCTGATCGAGTTGCTGCAGGACGCACGAAACGATGTGCGGGAAGGGGCGATCGAAGCCATCGGCATCATCGGGGGCACATCCGGCCAACCGTATCTCCGCGCGGCACTGGCGGACCCGTCCGCAGCCGTGCAGGTAGCGTCGGCGCTCGCCCTCGGCCGTCTGGGCGCCGGCGCCCTCGTGTTGCAGACCAATGACCCTCTGAATAACCGCTTCGATGATGTGCGGGCCGCCGCGGTGGAGGTCCTTGCCCGCACGCCGGAGCTCGATGCTCTCCCCAGCCTCGTCCGCCTCGTGGAGCACGACTCAAGCCAGGAAGTGCGGATCGCCGCGATCGAGGCCCTCGGTCGGCGCGGCGACCCGAGCGTCGCGGCGGTGCTCCTTTCCCAGCTATGCGAGCCTTCCCCCGAGGTGAGGCGGACGGCGATCACCGCGCTCGGTCGTCTGGCTGCCCCGTTGGCGGACGAAGGCCTGTGCCGGGCGCTGCAGGACCCCGATCCGGAGGTCAGAGTCGCTGCGGCGCATGCCCTCGTCCGAACCAGCCAGAGCAGGTTGGCGGTGCAGTGCGTGACCCATTCGCTGGGCGATGCGGACAGCCGCGTGCGCTCCGCCGCAGCGAGAGCGCTCGCACGTGGGGGACCGGCTGAAGCAGCATTCCTCAGCAGCCGGCTGCGCGATCCGGATCCCTCCGTGCGCCGGGCGGCCTCGTTGTCCCTCGGAGCGATCGGCTCGCGCCCCGCCGTCGCAAGCCTACTCTCCCACCTCGACGACCCCGATCCGTGCGTGCGCACCGCGGTTTTGCACAGCCTGGCCCGGCTTGACGCTCCCTGCCCCGAGCGATGGCTGCCCGTCCATCTCGTCGCCCCCGAGCCGGGCGTTCGCGTCGCCGCCCTCGCCGCTGCTACGTGTCTGAAATCCCCTCTCCTGGCCGTCTGGGCTGCGGACGGGCTGCGCGACCCGTCGCCTGCTGTACGGACTGCTGCTGCTGAGGCGCTCCGGCACACACCGCCATGCAATGCCGGGACAACCCTCCTGGTGTGTCTGGCCGATCCGGACCCGAATGTATGCGCCGCCGTCGCCCTGACCCTCGCCTCCCACCAGATAGCCGCCGCCGGACCTGCACTCCAGGACCTGCTCGCGCCCGGATATCCGGGAGTGCAGATGGCCGCCGCACAGGCCCTCGCCACGCTTGGGTATGCTCCCGCCGCCGCCTCGCTGATCCACGCGCTCGATACCGGATGCGCGGGCGTGCGCGAGGCCGCTGCCCGAGCCCTCGGACTCCTCGGTGCGGAACAGTCCCTCGACGCCCTTTGCGCCCATCTGGACGATCCGGAGATTCCCGTCTGCCGCGCGGCCGCTGCCGCACTCCGCCTCCTCTCGTCCCCGCGTGCCGTCGAAGCGCTGTGCCGGAGCCTCAGTCACCGCGATCCGGGCATGCGGCAAGAACTGGTGCGTGCACTCATCGCCCTCGGCGCCGCTGCTGTCCCCGCGCTCGTCCCCTGCCTCCAACATCCCCTGTGGTGGTCCCGGAGTGCCGCCATCAGCGCCCTCGCCGGGATTGGCCATCGCTCCGCGCTGCCGCCGCTGCGCGCCCGCATCCGTCCGCTCGGGTTCGGCGAGCCAGTGGAGCAACTCCGCGCCGCCATCCGCGCGGCGATCGCCAACATCGAACGCGACACTCACGCCGCGCGGGCGCTCCCGATTCCGGCCGCGGTGCCGGTTCCGGCCGCCGAGTCATTGCCGCTCCCCGGCATGGCTCCGGAGCAGCACCGAGGGTGAATGGCGCCGGATAGAGGATCAGGAATGGCCCGGCGGAGCCGCGCGCGCGCAAGTGGATCACTCGACGCACGGCCCCGCGCCCCCGAGAGGCCGCTGCGTGCAGGACGTGGTCGCCCCCGTGGCGCCGTACGTGGATTCCTCGGGCTGCCGAAGGGGATGGTGCGTAGAATGAGACCTACCGGGGTGTTCCGAGCATATCCAGCAACGCCCGCGCTGCCAGGGCGGCGAACTCCGGATCGTTGATGTGGGCGTCCGCTTCGATCAAGTGTATCGAGGGGGAGAGTTCAGCGCGCAGCGCATCGGCATAGGCGGCCCGGGCCGCAGGATCGTCGAAAGGTTGGCCGGGGTGGTCAATGGCGCTGACCCCTCCCATCGGCAGGACCACGGTTACCGGGCCCCGAGCCCGGTTCAGCTTCCGGGCGGTCAGACGGCCAAGGGCTGCATTCTCGTCCGGAGTGGTGCGCATCAGCGTGACGGTGGGGTTGTGCGGGTAGAAACGGCGGTGGGCG
>SYMT01000670.1 GCA_005805375.1 Actinomycetota bacterium | reverse complement strand
CCCGTGGTGAGTTTCGCCGGAGTCCGAGGCGCTAGCCTCGTCCCCCCTCTTGAGCGAACACGTCCTCACAGAGCATTGCCTCACCCTTTGGGCTGGCGGAGCGAGGCGCTCCCTGGGGCGTGGGCACGCGAACGGAGGGCTCCGCCGGCGGCGAAATGCCGAGAGGACCGTGGAGCTCGTCAGGGGGGACGAGGCTAGTAGTCCGTCAACACGATATTGATGGGTTCGAGCAGGCCCCGTGGGTGCACGATTCCACCTATCACTTCCGCCCTGACACACTACTAGTATTACAACGACGAGTTAATCCATGTGATGGATATACATACAGTGATGGCGAGATCGTGACCCGAACCGCTTCTGTCTCCTCGCCGTGGAAGTGCGGCATGCGGCCTTTCACCCCGGTCGAAGTGGTGCCATTGGCATCACCTGGAGGCTGTTTTCGTCTGCATGCTGGCCATACCTGATAAAACCGTCGTTGTAATACTAGGTAGTGAACCGGAAACGGGACGATTAAACGTGCTTCGTATGGCATGAACATACTCTGGCGGGGCCAGAGGCAATTCAGAGGTTTTTATCGCAGTTATTTCGTTGTATACTCGATCTGATCGTGTCTCTGCAACTGTCCGGGGACCGCGCGTGGGCAGGCGCAAGTGAGTCGAAGAGAGTGGTCCATCGTTCCAGGAGCAGGTGCGCCTGATCCGTCGCCCCGGACGCGCGACGCCCGTTCGCCGAAAACTCGCGCCCCTGCGGCCGGAACCGACCCAGGAGGCGCGAGTTCCTTGCCGGTCCCTGGACCGCTTCCCCCCGGGCGCCAGTACCGGATGTACTTTCCGGATACTGTGACCGGTGGCAGTCCGGAAGCGATCGCCGGTGAGCGGGCATGATGAGCGACGGCCGGCTCCTGTGGAAACTGGTGAAGTGGCGGTCGCCGGCCAGGCCGAGGACGCGCGGCGCCGCCGCCACTGTACGCCGGCCCGGAGATAAGGAGGGTCCCCCAGACGAGCCTCTGGACGTGGGCAACGGCGGGCCTGATTATGCAGGACGCAAACGGCGCCAAAGCGGTTAGAATCTCGGGAGACGGGGTGAGCAGGACCCCCGCGCTACGCGCGCCGTTCGCCACCGAGACCACTTGCTCACGCGCGCGGCTCGGGTACGTGGAGGCGGGCCGTACGCTGCCGGAATCACTTGCTCACGCGCATGGCTCGGGTACGTGGAGGCCGCGCCGTTCGTCGGCGGGGCCAGTTACTCACGCGCACGGCTCGGGTACGTGGAAGCGCACACCACTCACGATTCGCCATTCGCCGTTCGCTTCCCCTTCCCACAGTGTGCGACACGTGGTCCTCAACTTCTACGCATTGATGCGGTCCCCCATCCGAGATTTGCCTTCGACCGTTCGGCACTGGAAGCGCCGGCCCCGCCACATTGCTGTGCTCGTGTTGGTGGCGGGCGCTCTCATCACTCTGCCTTCCGCAGCTTTTCTCCCGCAGCCTCATGCGCAGGCGGCATCGGGCATCGCGGAGGAGTGGCTGGTCGGCGTGCAGCCGGGAAAGGCGGGGCAGGTCGCGGCGGCCAGGTTGAACACGCTGGGGCAGGTGCTTGCGTGGTCGCCGCAACTCGGGGCCGTGCGGGTGCGCTTCCCCGCAACCCTGGTCCGGGGGACAGGGATTCGCGCCCTGCAATCCGTGCGCGGGGTGACCTACGTCGAACCCAACTCCGTGGTACACGCGTTTCGGGCGCCGAATGACCCGCTGTATGCGCTCCGCCAGTACGGGCCCCGGGTGATCGGCGCGGAGGCTGCGTGGGACACGTGGGAGCCGCAGCGATCGGTGGTGGCGGCAGTGGTGGACACCGGCGTGGACTATGTGCATCCCGATCTGGCGCCTGTGTTGCTTCGCACCCCGCTGGGTACGGTCGTGGGGTACAATGCTCTGAATGGGGCGGCGAGTGCGCTGGATGATGCGGGGCACGGGAGTCTCTGTGCGGGCATCATCGCCGCCCAGACCAACAACGGCGTGGGAATCGCCGGCATTGCAGGGTGGAACCCGGCCGACGCCACGGCGGGGCCCCCGGTGCGTCTGATGCCGGTGAAGGTCCTCAACTCCCTGGCACAAGGCACGCAGGCAGATCTGGCGTCGGGGCTGGTCTGGGCCGCCGATCAGGGTGCGCACGTCATCAACCTCAGCCTGGGAGGGCCGGACTATTCCGTCACGGTGGAACGTGCGGTGCAATACGCCTGGAACCGCGGGTGCGTGCTGGTGGCGGCAGCAGGCAATAGCGCGAGCCCGGCGCCGAACTACCCTGCCGCCTACGAGCACGTCCTGTCCGTAGGAGCCACGGACGAGACCGATGCCCTCGCCTCGTTCTCCAGCTATGGGCCGTGGGTCCAGGTGGCCGCTCCCGGGGTGGGGATCTGGTCCACCACGCGGGGGTCTTACACGGCGGAGGATGGAACGTCCTTTGCGGCGCCGCACGTTGCGGGGGCCGCCGCCGTGCTGCTCTCCCACGATCCGACGCTGACTCCTGCTGCCGCGGTAGCTCTCTTACGGAGCACCGGCGATCCCATCCATACCTCCCACCCCCTGGCGGCGGGCGCAGGGAGGATCAATCTGGCGGGTGCGCTGCGCCGCGTTACGGCCACTCCGGTGTTGGCCGCAGTCCGGCCCGTCGAGACCCGCCTGGAGCACGGCACGGCCGGCTCCGCCTCGGTCAGTTTGACCGGACCTGCCCCAGAGGGGGGCGTGCGGATCCTCCTGTCCTGCGTGCCGGCGGATGGCCTGCGGCTCCCGGACTTCGTGCTGCTGCCGCAGGGGGCGCGCGGGGGCGCCTTCATTATGTGGCTGCCGATCGTGCCGCGCCGACTTCCGTCACGCTCTTTGCCGAGTACCGGGGCGTGCGCCAGAGTGCGCGCATACTGGTGACACCGCGCACCGCACTGGTCAGTTCGCTGACCGTCACGCCCACCCGGGTGGTCGGGGGAACTGCAGCCGCCGGCACAGTGACCCTCAACCGCGCCGCGCCGGGGGCCGACCTCGAAGTCTCCCTGGTAGGCAATTCGCCTGTCGTCGCGGTTCCAGCCCAGGTGCGGGTTCTTTCCGGGCAGAACACGGCAACATTTCCGGTGACCACCTCACGGCCGAACGGTGAGGTGTCCGCCACCCTCACCGCCCGCCTGAACGACTCGACGGCGTCGGCTACGCTGGTGGTGGTTCCCCGCCTGGCGGGGCTGGCATTGACCCCGGTGGAGGCACGCGGTGGCGCCGCGCTGGAAGCGACAGTGACGCTCCACGAACCGGCGCCGACCGGCGGCCTTCTCGTACGCCTCTCGCGGGAACCGGCCCGGTTCCTCGCAGCACCCGCGCGAGTACGGGTGCCGGCAGGGGCGACTTCCCTGCGATTTGCCGTGCGCACCCGCCGGGTGACAAACGCCACCTCCGTGGTACTGACCGCAGAATTGGACGGTGCCCGCGTGCGGTCTGCGGTAGGACTCACGCGCTGAGCGGCGGGCCGAGTGCGAGGTGGAGCGGCGTCCCGGTTCCCAGGGCATTGTCGCAGTCCCCTGCGGGTTGCTATGGGTTGGATGAGTTCCCAGGGCGGCGCCCTGGGCTGGAGTTTCCAGGGCGGCGCCGTGGGCTGGATTGGTTCGCCCTTGCAGGGCGGGGCCTGGTCCAGAATCGGGGGTTGGTTCTCAAACACTCAATGACCAGCATAGTTTCTCCTGCGTCCCAATCAACAGTCGCAGGGGAAGTATACAATGTACGGTTGGGGCGGCAGACGTGCCGGATCGCACCGGCCGTTCGCGTTTCCCCGATCCCCTGGTGAGTGCAGAAGCGGGAACTTATGAGAAGAACCTGGATGCTCCTGATCGGCGGCGCCGTCGCCGCCTGGTGCGGCGTGGCGTTTGCGGCGGCTGCCGATCCGCCCGCGCCCGCGACGGCGTCGCCGCAGGCACTGGAGTTTTTCGAAACGCGCGTACGCCCGGTGCTCGCGGCGCACTGCTATGCCTGCCACGGCGAGAAGGTGCAGCAGGCGGGCTTGCGTTTGGATACACGCGCAGGGCTGCTGAAGGGTACCGACACGGGCAAGAAGGTAGTGGCTCCCGGCGACCCGGATGCCAGCCTCCTCATCCAGGCAGTCCGGTATGCGGGCGCCGTTAAGATGCCCCCCGCCGGGAGGTTGCCGGACGCAGTGGTGCAGGTGCTGACCGACTGGGTGCGGACCGGCGCTGCCTTTCCGGAGCCACGCGGGGAAGCGGGAAAGACGCGGGAGCAAAAGCCGCACTGGGCATTTCAGCCGGTGCGCCGGCCGCAATTGCCGGTGGTGCGGAACCCCGCCTGGGTCCGCAACCCGATTGACGCGTTTGTGCTGGCGCGCCTGGAGGCGAAGGGGCTGAAACCCGCCCCAGAAGCAGATCGCCGCACCCTCATCCGCCGCCTCACGTATGACCTGACCGGGCTGCCCGCCACAGCCGAGGAAATCGAGGCGTTCGTCCGTGACACCACGCGCGACGCGTACACGAAGGTGGTGGACCGGGTGCTCGCGTCGCCGACCTACGGGGAACGTTGGGGCCGGCAATGGCTCGATGTGGCCCGCTTCGCGGACACCAAGGGCTACGTCTTCACCGAGGACCGGAACTACACGTATGCCTACACCTATCGTGATTGGGTGATCCGCTCGCTGAACGAGGACCTGCCGTACGACCAGTTCATCATCCAACAACTGGCTGCCGATCAGTTGCCGAGTGAGGGCGACCGGCGTTCGCTGGCGGCGATGGGCTTCCTTACGCTGGGACGGCGCTTCCTGAACAGCCAGCCGGACATCATTGACGACCGCATGGACGTCACCATACGGGGGTTCCAGGCGCTGACCGTCGGCTGCGCCCGCTGCCACGATCACAAGTTTGACCCGATCCCCATCAAAGACTACTACTCCCTGTACGGGGTCTTTGCCAGTTCGACCGAACCCCGCGACCTTCCACTACTCGGGGAGGCGGAGCAAACTGCTGCGTACCGGACGTTCCAGGAGCAACTGAACACCCTG
>SYMT01000669.1 GCA_005805375.1 Actinomycetota bacterium | reverse complement strand
GCGACGCTGCGGCGTCTGTCGGTGAATCTGCTGCGTCAGGACCGCTCCCGCCGTCTCGGCGTGAAGAATCGGCGCCTCCGCGCCGCCTGGGATGTTGACTATCTCGCCCAAATTCTGTCGATTTAGATGCGTTCACCCTGGCGAGTGAGCGCCACGGAGCCGGGTCAGTCGCAGCGCTCTGCTGCGCGGAGGAGCACCACGGCGGCCCGATACCGTTCCATCCGCTCGAAGTCCCTTTCCGTCGGCTGCGCAATGCGCGACAGGTCCAGATTGTCCTCCAGGTCGGCGAGTTTCACCCGGCGCGCGACGGGATTCGGCAGCAGACGACGGAGAAATTCGTCGTAAGTCTCCCCGTCGCGCCGCGTGAGGCAATCCACCGCCTCCACGACCGCTTCCGGGCAGCCGCGCCTGCGCAGATCGTCCAGGGTGTGCGGCGTGTCCTCGACCACATCGTGCAGTACCGCCGCCATCCGTTCGTGTTCGCCCGTCACCCGCACGAGCATCCGCAGCGGGTGCAGAATGTAGGGGGCCCCGGCCTTGTCCACCTGCCCGCGATGGGCAAGGGCGGCGAGGGCGATGGCGTCTTCGAGAGTCATGTGCATGGTTCCCATTCCGGCAGGCATCCTGTGCTTTGTGCGTGAAGTCGAAGGGAGCAGCGAGACCCGTTTCCCGCGGCCATCCCCCTGGTCGCCGGTCACCGTCGCCCTCATTGGCGGTTCCTGGTGTTCCCCGCGGGTCAGGTTCCACACGCGCCTGTGTGCGTCCCTGGAGTCCCGCAACTCCGATTGCGGGCCCGAGGCGCACGGGAGCCTGCGGGAGAGCGCGGGTGCGTCCATTGTGGAGTCCCGCAACTCCGATTGCGGGAGCCCAGGTTCCACAGGCGCCAGAGTGCGTCGGTAACCAGGTCGGCCGGGCCGATTCCGGTACAGCATCGGGCAGGACAGTCTCGTTTCTTCCGATCAGGTCCACATATAGTATCCCCGGCTTGAACATCGGGCGGGCGGCACTCCGGATCCCGCGAACCGCACCGCCTGTCGCCCTGCCCGTAAGGAGTCTTTCGGCGCTTCAGCGTCCAGTCGAAACGAAAGGCGCGTGACTTCAGCCCGAGCAGTTGAACCCTGGCGATTGTCGAGAGTTCCACACCCACCCCCGCGGGGACTCGCCATCCCCGGGAACGGCGGGATTGCGCTCCCCCCGGTAGCGGCACCGGCCAGCGTAGCTCCCCATCCTCGGGAACGCGGAGTCTCGCCGGCCTGTCCCAGACCCACAGTCGCGGGGATCCTGGTAGCGGCCACCGCAACGCACCGTCGGTCCCACCTCGGCCGTACCGGAGCAGCGTCGCGAGAACAATTGCCTTCCAGGTTGATCGGGTGTCCGGTGAGCCCCCGGACACCCGAGCGCGAAGCAAGGTCGCCACAGTTTTCCCCTCGGCCGGCCACACCTGCTCGTTACTCCGTGACCGGCTCACTCCACAGAGCGGCCGGAGCCGAGCAGGGCAGGGCACGGGTGCACCACGCCATCACGCCGTCGAGATCCATCCTTCGGGGAACCCGGGGTCAACCGCTTGGAGCAACAGGCTGATGCAACTTCAACCACCTGGACGACGCATCCTGTCCACCTGACCGATAGTGCGCGCACACCCATGCGTCGTATTCTGCACTGCCAGCCGAACACTGTTGGCCCGACGACGAGGGCAAGTGCGGCGCGCACCCATCACGATTGGCAGGAAGCGACCCTATGCACACACGAATTCCGATTGCCGATGCCGCCTGGCGCGTGCCCCTGATCGGGCTTGCCCTCAGCGTCGCGCTCGGCGCGCCTTCGCGGGCGGAGAGGCCCGCCGACCGTCTGTCTCCCGATCTCGCGAAACAGGCGGCACAGTACCCGAAGAGCCCCGCGCTCAAGTCCGTCATCGTGCGGCTGCGCAATCCCGGCGCAAAGCTGGATGCACTCGCCGCCGCGCTCGGAGGCACCCTCCGTGGCGCCCTCGACGGTATTGAGGGTGGCGCGCTGCGAATCCCGTACCGCTCCCTCCGCGCCCTGGCCGAGCATCCGGACGTGGAGTGGGTCTCCCCGGATCGGGAACTGCGGGCCCAGGGAGACACCGATGTTGAAGCACTCGGCGCCGACGTGGTCTGGTCCACCAGCGAAAACCGGGGCGCCGGCATCACAGTGGCAGTCCTGGACACCGGTGTCGCATCGTCAGTGGACCTGCAGCAGGCCACGGGCACGAAATCGCGGATCCGGTACTTCAAAGACTTCGTGGGCGGCAAGAAGGGCGCCTACGACGACAACGGACATGGCACACACGTTGCGGGCATCGTCCTGGGCAACGGGCGGCTCTCCAACGGTGCGGTGATGGGTGCAGCGCCGCAGGCGGACCTCGTGGCGCTGAAGGTGCTGGACTCGCAGGGAGCCGGCAGCGTCAGCACGGTAGTCCAGGCGCTCGACTGGTGTGTCAAGAACCGGGCTACGCACAAGATCCGGGTCATCAACCTCTCCCTCGGCCACGATCCGGCGGAAAGCTACCGGACAGACCCGCTCTGCGCCGCGGTCCGCAGGTGCGTGCTGGCGGGGATGGTAGTCGTTTGCTCGGCGGGGAACAAGGGGAAAGACTTCGATGCGAATACCCGCTATGGGGGCATCTCCTGCCCGGGCAACGAACCGGCAGCCATCACTGTCGGTGCCTTGAACTGCGGCGGAACCTCCCGGCGCAGCGACGACACTGTGGGCTCCTACAGCAGTCGCGGCCCCACCTACCTGGATCACCTGGCGAAACCGGACCTGGTGGCGCCGGGAAATCACATCGTCTCCCTGAAAGCGGGCGGGGCGTATCTCGCCGTGAGGGCCGCCACCGCCCTTGGCTCGCTGGACAGTTCGTATCTCGACCTCTCGGGCACGAGCATGGCGGCCGCTCAGGCGGCCGGGACGGCAGCCCTGGTGCTGGCAGCGAATCCGGGTCTGAATCCCAATACGGTCAAAGCAGTCCTGATGGTGACCGCCCAGCGCATCGCCCTCTCCGACACCCGGGGCAAGCAACTCTCCTTCGGGCTCGACACACTGACGCAGGGGGCGGGCAGCCTCAACGCGCCCGGCGCCGTCGAGGTGGCGAAACTGATCAATTCAAGCGGCGCCGTCGGGTCGTTCTGGTTGACGGGAGTGCCTACCTTTTCGACCAGGATCCAGAACGAATCCTTCTTCTGGGGCGCGGGCCTCTACCAGGGCGGGTACTACTACTTTGGCCCGTTAGCGATTGGAATCCGCTCTCCGCTGTACGCCGAGCAGGCTCTGTGGGGCGACCAGGCGCTCTGGGGTGACAGTGTCTCCAGAACCGAGGACGGGGTCGCTGCGGAT
>SYMT01000668.1 GCA_005805375.1 Actinomycetota bacterium | reverse complement strand
GCGCGGCCCCCTACATCCGCGGCCGACGTGTCACAGGCGCAGACGCAGGCGGTCGTCTTCAAAGACTGGATGGTGCGCGGCGGTGCGGAGATGCTCCTCGTGCTGCGCGCCGTGGTGGTGATCTACTTTCACCTTGTGATGGTGCTGTCGATCGCAACCACCTTCTCCCTTTTCATGGCCCCCACGGTGAACTTCGCGGTCACTGCCCTGATCTGGGTGCTGGGCCAGTTCCAGGACGTTCTTTTCGGGTGGGCGGGCAATGGCTTTTTGCAGTGGCCCGTACGGATCTTCTCCTACTTCCTCCCGCACTTTCACGATTTCAACATTATGGGGAGCATCATTCACCCGGCTGCGATGGGGGATTTCCCACACTGGGTGTTCGCGGGGGGCGTGAGCCTGTACGGCTGTCTCTTCTCAGGGGTGGTGCTCCTTATCGGGGTGCTGCTCTTCGATCAGAAGGAGGTGTGAGATGATGACTGCCACCCATCGGCAGAGGGTGTGGATCCTCATGGCCGTCTTCTTTCTGATCAGCATCGGAGCCAGCGAGGCAATTCGCCCGTTCCACCGGCAGTATGTGGATGCGGGGCAGGCGGCTGAGGTGGTGAGCGCCCGGGATGTGGAAGGAAACCAGGGGGTCTTGCGGGGCACGAGCTTCCAGACGCTGGTTCCGACGCTCCTCGGCGTTCGGGAGGTGCTCGCCTCTCTGATGTGGGTTCGAGCGGACGACTACTTCCACCGCGGGGAGTATCGCCCGATCATTTCCATGGTGCGCCAGATCACGACCATTGATCCGCACCAGCTCGATGTGTATGCCACCGGCGCCTGGCACATGGCCTACAACTTCATGGACAAGCGCCTGATTGCCGATGGCGTCAAGTTCCTCGAAGAGGGGTCCAAGAACAACGACAACGTGTATGACCTCTACTTCGAGTTGGGGTACATGCATTACGACAAGACAAAAGACTTCCCCCAGTCGGTGAAGGCGTACCAGTCAGCCAGTACCCGCGGCACTACCATTGCCGGCCGTTCCCGGCCGCCGTCCTATGTGCGGCACCAACTGGCCCACGCCATTGAAAAGATGGGGGACATTGATCGGTGCATCATCCAGTGGCGGGATAACCTCCGGGTGGCGGATGAACTCCGCGCCAGGGGAGAAACCGAACTGGGGGCTGCGGGCGTCAACACCTCGGCCGCCCGGCACAACCTCTACATCAACGAGCGCCGGCTCAACGAGCGCCTCGCCGCGATGGCGGAGCGTGCCGGAGACGCAGCCACCGCACTCAAGCACTGGAGCGGCAACGTCCAGTTGGCGAATGCCTGGCTGAAAGACGAGCCCGGTCACACCGCGATGATGGCGGACCTCCAGAAGGCCAACCTCGAAGTGAGTCGGTTGCGCGGCGGCAAGCTGCGACCGGTGGATCCGACCAACGTAGCAGTGGACTTCAAGATCACCCGGATGGCGCCCAAAAAGTTGCTCGTCGAAGGGACCATCAACGTCCTCCATCTCTCTCGAATCCTGGTCCGGATCGCCGACAAGGACTATGACAAGCGGGTCGAGAAGGGCTTCGACTTCAAAATGAGCAATTGCACGCTGGAATACGATGCCGTGTCGTGCCAGCGGGGCAAGTTCCGCCGCGAGTTCGATCTGAACAAGGACCCTGCCGATATGGGTCGGGAGGCGACCGAGGTCTATCCGCTCAAGGCGGATGAATACGAGGTGAGCTTCACCTACAACCCTCGAGCTCAGGCGGTGTTCATTCAGGACCGCTACGGCTGGAACGGGGAGGGGCTCACTGCTCCGTCCGGTGATCTGGTTGAGGACACCACCCGCATGGGTGTGATCGAAGGGAAGCGCTACCCACTGCGTCTCGTCCGCAAGAGCATCATCTTGAAGCGCGAAGACATCGTGGGCGGCGGCAAGAAGCAGTTGTATCCGCCTGCCCCCGGCGCCTGATCCGGCGTGCGGGGACACACCGGACCGGGGCGGGGTAGTTCTACCCCGCCCCGGCCTATCTTGTGATACCTGCTCCTACTCCGGTTTCCGCAACTGCGGCGGCAGGCCCAGCCCGAAACGTCCTGCCAGCAGTGCCATGTCCCGGAAGTCTTTCTCAACTGGGACATAGCCGTGCGCGTGGCAAAAAATCTGCACCGCGGGGGAGAGGCAACGTACTCGGAGTGCTCCGACGTACCCTTGCCCCTCAAATCCCTCAGCAGGATAGATCCACTCGGCTCCGTTCTGCATCCGGTACACGCCGTTCCCCTCTGCGTCGAACGTGACGGCGTGGACATCTACTTCCAGCCCGGCTCCATCCGCGAGCACAAACGAGTGCGGTGGGCTTCCTTCCCGGACTGTGAACCCCCTGCCGGTCAGGACCGCCTCCAGGCGTGGGACGTCCGGGATAGTCACGACGAGGTCCACATCCCGGTGCCGGCGCGTCTGTTCGTGCAGAAGTGCGTCCACGCCCCACCCACCATCCAGCCACAAGGGGATGCCGGCGGAATCGCACCGGCGAAGCAAGTCGGTCAGTGCGGCGAGGGTCATCTCCGGATCCGCTTCGCCCTTCCTGACAGTGAGTTCCCGTCGCCGCAGCCGTTGCACTGCCTGCCGTTCCCGGCGCGCCCGGAGCTTTCGAGCATCTTCCAGGTCCCCGCCTTGAAGAAACCGTTCCTCGTACTCTGCCAGGAGTGCTGGCGCACGCAACATCTCTGCAACTCGACCTGCCCACTGCTCCACACGCCGGTCATCGAAACGGCAGCCGCCGTACTTCCACACCAGGATGTGGCGTCCGTGCTGCGCTGCGTATTCGTCCGCGGAGAGGCCCCCCGCCATCAGTGCGCGGACGAGCGTGTCATCCCGATCAGTAGCCCGGTGCTGCGCCTCAAACCACTCCGAAGTCGTGCGGTCACAACGACTCCTCACCTCACCCTCCGCCAACCAATCGTCCGCAGTACGACCCTGGCTGTCTTCCAACGTCAGGTCTGCCCCCGCTGCCTCCAGTAAGGCGACGACCACACCGGCATCAGCGCGTGCAGCAAGGATCGCGGGAGAGCACCAGTCAGCCGTGAGCCCGTTGACCGGTGCGCCATGTGCCAGCAACGCTTGGACGATGTTCAGATGCCCTCCTCCGGCCGCAAAGTGCAGGGCGGTGCGTCCATCGGGGTGCACCAGCCGGACATTTGCCCCCGCATCGAGCAGCAGGCGCACGACCGGCAGGTGCCCTTCTCGCGCAGCCAGCATCAGCGGAGAATAGTGGTGAACACTCATTGCGTTCCCATCCTCCCCGCGTGCCAGACAAACGGCGACCTCGTCGAGCGCGCCAAGACGCGCGGCCCGATGAAGATGGCTCATGTGCTTCGCCTCAAGTCGCCGGGTGGGCTTGTTTCGCCCGGTGAGTGCGCATTCCTCTCCCGCGCTGCCTCCCGCCATTCGAGGGTTCGTCCGCCTGCATACAGACTGCACGGGCGACTTGGGCAATGTTCCGGCGCGCCGGATCCACATCGGAGCGGTTTGTGATCGGCCTGAACCGTTGAATCACTCGGTGTCCTTGACAAACCCATAGTAGCGCCCCATCCAGTACGCATGCAGGAAGTCAGCGGCCCCCGTTTCCTGCTCGGGCCAGATGTGCAGTTCTGCCCAGGTGCGTCCGTCCCGGGTGATGTAGCAGCCGGCGGGTCCGCCGGCAATGACGCCGTGGGGGGTGGTGAAAACGTAGTGCGCGATGGGCAGTCGCCAGCCGGTCATGGCAGGCGCCGCGGTGCGTCCTCCGTCATCCGATCGCTCCAGTTGCTCGTTTTGGCCGACGCGGAAAGAGAGGCCGGACAAACTCGACGTGGAAACCGCTACGGCCTGACGGGTGCCTTCGACGCCGGTGGCAGGGGCGCCGGCGGGCTGCACCCAGGTGTTGAACCGAGGTGTGGGAAACGCTGGGGGGTGTTCCCCGGTCGGCAATTCCCGCCAGCTTGCACCCCCATCTCGCGTGACGACGGAGCCGCGATCCGTTCGGGCGTACACGACAAACGTGCGCCGATCTGAGGGCACGAACGCCTGCACTCGGGCGCCCATCAGCCCAGAGTTCATCTCTTCCCACCGCACGCCGCTATCCAGCGTGCGGTAGAGGCGGCCGGCGCCATCGAGCGCCCAGGCCACCAGCGGATCGTCGCAGGAGGGCTGGTAGGAGAGCAGGTTCGGCTTCAGCCACCCATCGAGCTGGTAGGGGTTCCCTTTCCACTCGTATTCGTTGTCCTTGGGCCGCCGGTCAATACGGAGTGGGTGTGCACTCTGTTTGGAGCCGAACCGATCCGCAAAAGAATTGCGTTCGATGCTCGTATCCCGAGAATTCATCACGGGCCGGAAGACCCGATCCACAGGGAAGTGGCGGAGCGTCTCCACTGCCCGCCGAAGCCCCTCCTCACTGTGTGGCGTCGTTTCGGTAGCAATCGTCGTTACCCCGGGCTGCTTCGGTGCGCGATACTCCGGCAACAGGGCGGCGGACATGAAAGAAAACAGTGAGTTCCCCTCCATCCAGTTCATGTCCCACAGATCCTGCACCCACCCGCGGTAGACGGAGAGCAGGGACGGGTCTCGCTCGTACCGGATCAGGTTGTACAGTGCTTCGTAACTCTGCCCTTCGCTGGAGTGGTTCACCCGCGCCAGACGTTCAAGGGAGAACGGCCCAGAGTTCCGGAGGCGGTCCGGGTTGCTCCGGAAGCGGGCGATCACTGTGTCATAGAGTGCGCGGTAGCGCGGGTTTCCGGTGATATGGTCTGCGATCAGAAGATCGGGCAACAGCATCAGACTGGACCGCAGCCCCGGCCGCCAGGGTTGATCCTGCTGGCCGGTGCGGGTCAGTAGGGCCCCGTACACCTTCTTGTAGTACTCATCGCGGGCCGGATCGGGATCAATACCCACATGTCCGTACTGGGTGACCTCACCGTCCACATCTATGATGCGGCAGTGATTGGCCAGCAAGTGGTTCATCAGCCGGTCCACGTCATAGGCGATGAAGCGCTTCTGCGACTCGGTGGCGGCGAGATCGAAGTAGATCGCGTAACCGTACAAGACCGCGTTGAGGTTGTCCACACTGACGTCGCCGTACCATCGGTAGTCGGCGTACTTTTCCTGACCCTGATGCCACTCCTTCGAGTCTGCTCCGCTGCGCTCCCAGTCCTGCACAGGTCCGTGACCGCGCACGTAGCCCCGGGCGAGCAACCCCGGCTTCCCGGTCACTTCCTGTAGTTGCCGGAGGCCCTGGAGCAGTTCCTGTGCGTGACGCCGCACTGACGGATCCCGGGTCGCTGCATACCAGTACCCTACGCCGGCGAGATACCGCCCCGTCCATACGCCGGCGTGGATGACGTTCCCCGGCTCGTTTACGGTGTGCGGCAACTTCGTGCCCGCGGGTACGCTCGGAACGATGGAGACGTAAAGTCCTTCAAGCAGGTGCTTGTCCACCAAGTCACGGTGGAAGTACCGTGCCTTCTCCCGCATTGAGGCGGTATCACTCGGAGGGCGTAATTCAGCCCTGCCAACGGCCCCCATCCCCAGGAACAGGGTCAGCAGAAGGGATAGGTAGGGGGAGGGAAGCCTGCTGGTGACCGCCCAGTGACGGGTAGTAGGGGGTTGCATAGGGGTGTATCTCGGCGTAGGGCGCGCGTGTAAGGGCTGAGGTGTGACTCCGCTAGACTCAAGTGTCAGGCTTCGCCACAGGTGGGCAGGAACCCTTCCTCGCTTAGTAGGTCAGATGTGGCCACTCGCCGGGCCGGTTGTCGCAGCAAAAAGAGTCGAAGGGGGTGATGTTGCCGGCGAAGTCCGGCTGCCGACGATATGAATCAGAGATTGCTGCTTCCAGACCCCTGCGCACTGATGGACCCTACACCGTTCCCTGAAACGACCACGGCCCGGATGGACCACGACCAACTCTTCAAGCGGCTGTTTGAAGCTTTCCTGCAGGAGTTTTTCACCCTGCTGCGGCCGGAGATTGCGGCCCGTCTCGACTTTTCTCAAGTCCGCTTTCACTCCCAGGAGGTCTTCACCGATATCCCGCACGGTGATCGCAACCTGCTGGACGTGGTCGCCGAGTTGGGATCGGCGGCGACCGGCGGGCGGGTCGTCATCCTCCATGCGGAGGTCGAGTACGACCGCCGCATCAGGCTGCTCGAAGAGATGTTTGACATCTACGGGTGGCTGCGGAAGCGGTTTCGGCGGCCCGTCCTTCCGTTCGCCCTCTACCTGACCGGTAGAGCCGACGGCCGCAGTGAAGAGGTCTACACGGAAGGGGTGGACGACTACGAGATTATCCGGTTTCGCTTTCCGTGCATTGCCCTCCCGGCCCTGAATGGGCTAAAGTACCGAGAAGATCCGAACCCATTAGGCCCGGCTCTGGCAGCGCTGATGGACCGCGGTGGCGAAGCGCGGGTGCAGCACAAAGCATACTGCCTGCGTGGGGTGGCTCGTGCCGAGGTGAGCGATTCCGGGCGGGTGTTGTTGCAGCATGTCGTCGAGACATATCTGCCACTGGGTGAAGCCGAACAGAAGGAGTTTGCAGCAATGATTGCGGCCCCCCCGTTTCACGAAGTTCAGGAACTGCTCAGCCCGTACGAAATGCGTGGGATTGAGCGTGGCATCGAGCGTGGCATCGAGCGTGGCATCGAGTGTGGGGAAGAGAGAGCGGCCCGCCGCCTTCTCCTACAGGTGCTTCGGAAGAAGTTCGGTGGGCTCACCGACGCGCAGGTAGCACGGATTGAGATGGCCGACGCTGCCTGGTGCGAGAAGCGGCTGCTCCAGGCGGTGGAGTGGCAGTCTCCATCAGAGTTGGATCTCGCCTAGTCAACGGTCCCCGGGGAGGCTTCCCGGAGGTGGTGCGCGCGCCGTGGGTGGGCAGCGGGCCCGGCGCCGGCAACACCGCTGGTCTTGCAATCTCAGCGACGGAGTCGGGCGCGGGCATCCACGGCGGCTGCCAGGAGGATGATGGCGCCGCGGATCACGAGCCGCCAGTTGGGCGACACCACATCCCCGACCATCTGCAGGCCGTTGTCAATCACCCCGAGGGTAAGCACGCCCAGGAGGACCTGGCTCGCACTGCCGATCCCGCCGCCGAGGGCGATGCCCCCGATGATGCAGCTCGCCAGACTCTCCAGCTCATACCCCTGGCCCGCGACGGGGCTGGCCTGCCCGGCTCGGGCAATCACTACCTGGCCGGCGGCAGCAGCGAGCAGTCCCGAGAGGACATAGGTCATTCCCTTCAAGCGCACCGTATCGAGGCCCGCCAGCCGGCAGGCTTCCTCATTCCCACCAAGAGTGTAGACGTGCTGTCCGAACGGGAGCAGGTTGAGGGTGAACCAGAGGAGTGCTGCAAGCGCCAGGAATAGGAGCGAGGCGTAGGAGAAGCCGGCCAACTGTCCGAACGAGAGCTGCCGGAACACATCTCCCTGTGGGCCCAGCGAGAGGGGCTGGTTATTGGTGAAAACGTTGGTTGCCCCGAAAAAAGTGATTTGGGTACCCAGCGTGGCAACGAACGGGTTCATCCCCACCCGAGCCACAAGGAACCCGTTCGCCAGGCCCATTGCTGCGCCGCTGACGAGGCCGAGCGCCACCGCCACGGGAATCGGCAGCCCCGAGGCGCTCATCAGGCTTGCGGTGACCGCGCCGGAAAAGCTGGCGATGGCGCCCTGGGAGAGGTCGAAGCCGCCGCCGATCAGCGGGAAAGATTGCCCCACGGCGAGAATGCCGAAGATCGCCACCGCGTTCAGGATGTTGAAGAAGTTTTCCGGACTGAAGAAGCGCGGGCGGCTGACTCCAAAGATCGCGCACAGGAGCGCGAGCGCCAGGATGCCCGTGTAGGGACGGAGGCGCGCGAGTCCGTGCCGTGCCCCGGCGGGGCGCGCACTCTCGGCAGCCACCGGGGTTCCGTCTTCATTGGGGGCGGTCATGCGGCGGCCCCCAGCAGTGCGCCCATCAGCGCCCCCTCGGTGACGGCATCACGAGCAGCCAGCGTCACCAGCCTCCCCTGACGCATCACGCCGATTCGATCTCCGATCCGCATTGCTTCGAGAAGGTCAGGCGTGGCGACCATCACGGCGGCGCCTCGCGCTGCAAGTTGCCGGATGAGTGTGTAGAGTTCCTCGCGTGCTCCCACATCCACACCGCGTGTTGGTTCATCGAAGAGGTACACCTGCCCGGTGCGCTCTGCCGCACGCCCCACTACGACCTTTTGCTGGTTGCCGCCGGACAGGAGACGGATTTCCTGTGCAGGACTCGCGCACCGGACGCCGTACTTCCGGACACGCTCCGCCGCTGCCCGGCGCACTGCGCTCAGTTGCAGCACTCCGGCCCGCTGCCACCGTTCCAGGTCCGCGAACGTGAGATTGACTCCGACGCTGAGTCCCGCCGCGATGCCGAGATTCTTGCGATCTCCCGGCGCGAGCAGCACGCCCGCCTGCACCGCCTCCCGCACGGTGCGCCAGCGCACCCGGCGGCCCCCCAGGAGCACCGTCCCCTGCCGGAACGGCCGCGCTCCCCCCAGTGCCCAGCACAGCTCGGTCTGCCCTGCCCCCGCCGCGCCCGCCAGTGCCAGGATCTCCCCGCGCCGCAGAGCCAGGGATACGTCATGAAACCCAACGCCCGTGAGGTCCTCCAGTTCCAGTAGAGGTGCACCGGCTTCCGCCGGCGGGCGTGTCTCCAGCCGAACCTCCCCCCCGACCATTGCGCGCACGAGTTCGGCTTCCGTCACCTCGCCGCGGGCCCAGGGTGCTACGTTCGCGCCGTCCCGCAAGACCGTGATCCGGTCGGCGATGGAGAAGACCTCCTCCAGGTGATGGGAGATGTAGATCAGGCCAAGCCCCCGCTCACGCAGTTCCCCCATGTGCGCAAACAGCCGCTCGGTTTCGCGGCGGGACAGTGCTGCTGTCGGTTCGTCGAGCACCAGGATGCGGGCCCGCCGGTGAAGCGCCTTCGCGATTTCGACAAGTTGGGCGCCGGCAGTATTCAACTCTCGCACGTACTGCCCGGCGTCCAGCGGAAAACCCAGGGCATCCAGGTGCCGTCGCCCCTCCTCGACCAGCGCGCGCCGGTCGAGGAGGCGGAGGAACCCAAGCGCCCGTCGGGTCGGCTCCTGACCAAGCAGCAAGTTTTCTGCGACGGTAAACTCCGGGACGAGCGCGAACTCCTGATAGATCACGCCGATCCCCAGGCGCAGCGCGTCCTGGGGCGTTCGGATGCTGACTGGCGCTCCCTCAATGCGGATCTCGCCGGCATCCCGCACATACGCGCCTGCCAGGATTTTGATCAGGGTGGACTTCCCTGCCCCGTTCGCTCCCACGAGAGCGTGAATCTCGCCTGGTCGAAGGTCGAAGCTTACCCTGCGAAGAACGGGAGCGCCCGCAAAGGACTTTTCGATCTGTTGGAGCTGGAGGAGTGACATAGTGCGCCGGAGAACTCCGGCTCGTTCGCCAGTTGACCACACTGTTCCTCCCACGTGTAAGGGGTCGGGAAGGGTCAGGTGCGGTGTGAAGGCTTGTAATCGAGATCATTTGTGCTACAAGAAAATCGTTGCCACTGGAAGACCCTTTTCCAACAGGAGTCCGTCCTATGTTCCCATGCGATGCTCCACCAAGCGAATTCGAGTTCCTCATCCGCCGAGCCGAGGGCAGGTCCTGCTATTTTGAGTGGTCCGGTGGAAAGCTGCAGTGGTACCACGAGTCGGTATCGGGGCTGGCTCCGTTGGAGTGCCGTCCACCCGGCGCGGCGTGGCAGCAGTTCTGGGAAGCGGTGGAGGGGGCGAGCACGTGGGACTGGGAGAAGGTCTATGCGATGCAAGGGGATGAGGTGCCGGAAGTGGAGGCCTGGCGCCTGCATCTGGTGCGAGGAGCGCAGAGGGTGACCAGTCGGGGGGGCAGGGCGCACGCCGGGGAGCCGTTGCCGCCGTCACCAAGGGGCCTGGCGCTCCTCATAGATGCAGTGCAGCGGTTGGTGGGAGGCTGAGGCAGTGCCTCCGGGGAGAGAACGGCTGGTGTCGCTTGAGGCGCTGGGCCTTGCGCCGGACGTGGCTGAGCGTCTCCCGGATGGCCTGCGGCGGCAGGTGCTGCGCTTCCTGCTGCGCTGGCAGCCGGCCGGCAGTACTGCTGGGGGAATGGTAGGGGTACTGCCCCAAACGGACGCGGGTCCGCGTGACACCTACGATCGCTGTCGCGTTCTGGTGGCGGCGGGGGAGCTGGGGCGGGCTCGGAATCTCGCCCGGGAACTGGTCAACCGTCCCGACGCAGGGCCGTGGGGCAACCGCGCGGTGGGCGAGGTGTTCCTGGCGCTGGAACGTCCGGATCGCGCGGACGAGCGATTTCGTGCGGGGGATGATCCGGTTGGGCGTGCCCGGGCCTGGCTTCTGCTCGGGCGTCCGGACCGCGCCGTCGAATTCCTTCGGGGCGCGGACGACCAGGACCCGCTCGTTCTGCGGGTGCGCGCTGAGGCGCTGCGGCGTCTGGGGGACCAGTGTCCCGTCGCCCACGCGGATCTGGGCAGCCTCTATGAAGAGGAACTCTTTGAGCTCCAGCAGGCCCTGGACACCGCTCCGGAGGAACTCGCAGAGGAGCGCTCAGGAGCTTTGCCCCAGAACCCGAAGGAGTTGCAGGCGGAGGTGGATCGGGTATTCGGCTACGACACGCTCCGGCCCGGTCAGGAAGACATCATCCTGCCCCTCCTGCGCGGCGAGTCTGTGTTGGGGTTGATGCCAACCGGAGCGGGCAAGTCTCTCTGTTTCCAGCTTCCGGCGGCGCTACTTCCGGGCGCCACGCTGGTGCTCTCCCCGCTCATTGCGTTGATGAAGGATCAGGTCGAAGGGTTACCGCCCCGACTCTATCGTCGGGCGCTGGTGCTGCACGGGCAGTTGGAGCCCGGCGAGGCCGCCCGCCGGCAGGCCGCAATCGCGCGTGGCGACGGATCCCTGATCTATGCGGCCCCGGAACGGCTGCGTTCGCCGGCATTTGTGCGGGCGCTGCAGCGGCGCAGTGTTTCGCTTCTGGTGGTGGACGAGGCGCACTGCGTGTCGCTCTGGGGCCACGATTTTCGCCCTGACTACCTTTTCATTCGTCAGGCGCATCAGGACCTTGGGAGACCGGTCGTCCTGGCGCTGACCGCGACCGCGACACCGGAAATGCAGCAGGATATCGGCCGCCAACTGGACGTCCGTTTTCGGGTCGTGAATCTAGGCACGTTCCGGCCCAATCTGCACTTCTCCGTGAGTCGCGCGCAGAGCGATGTAGAGCGCCAGGACCGTCTGGTGCGGCTGCTCCAGGAAGAACGCGGCGCGGCGATTGTTTATGTAGATCGCCGGAAACGGGCCGAAGAGCTGGCTGAGCGGCTGCATACCGACGGCGTATTGGCCGCAGCCTACCACGCAGGTCTCGATCGGGCCCGCCGGGAGCTTGCCCAGGATCGGTTCATGCGCGGGGACCTGCGGGTCATTGTCGCCACGATTGCGTTCGGCATGGGCGTGGACAAGTCAGACGTGCGGCTGGTCGCGCACTACACGCTGCCGCGCAGCCTGGAGGCCTACTATCAGGAAGCCGGCCGCGCTGGACGTGACGGGCTGCCCGCGCGGTGCGTGCTGCTGTACACTGCGTACGATCTGGAAGTCTGTGCGCGGCGCGGAGAGCAGGACCGGCTCCGCAGCGCGGAAGTGCTGCGGCTGCATGATCTGCTCCGGGAGTACCTGGCAACCGATGGGGGGCCACTTCCACTGGACAAGTTGGAGCGTGCCTCCGGCATGGATTCGGTCCGGCTGCGCGTGGGAATCAGCTTGCTCGAACAACTCGGGCTGGTGCGGCGGAGCTACGATGTGCCGGGGACGATCTGGCTTGCGCAGCAACGGCACCGCAACATCGGCGAAGCGCCGCCGGAGACCCCCGCCGGCTCCGCCCGGCATGCGCTGGCAAACCTCGGCTGCGCAGATGGGAATGCCCGGACGCTTCCTGCGGGGCGTGTCGCGGCCGTGCTCGGCCTGCCTCTGCCGGAGCTGGAGATGGTGTTGCACCAGTGGGAAGAGGCAGGCTGGATTCGGTTCCGATCCAGTGGTCGCGGTCCGGGACTGGTCCTCACCAGCGATCGTCACCGTTTGGAGCAGCTCCTTCCGGAAGCCCTGGCGAGCCTTGCAGAGCGCGACGAACACCGCGTACGAGCGCTGCTCGGATACGTAGAGGCTATGGCGTGCCGCCAGGCCATCATCAGCAGCTATTTCGGCCGCACGCTCTCGAAACCGTGCGGGGTCTGTGATCGCTGTGAGCAGAGCCCGCGAGTAGCGGAATCCGGGCCTCGTGTCTACGCCGCACCCGGCAGGAAGGCTTCTGAACCCAGTGACTCCACGCCCGGTCTGGAAGCGGGCGTGGCGCTCTCCGCGCTTGAGGCCTCGGTTCTTGAACGGCTCCGTACCTGGAGACGTGCTCAGGCGCGTCAGGAAGGAGTCCCTGAGTATGCGATCCTCTCCGATCGTGCGCTTCTTGGCATCGCGCGGCGCCAGCCGCGAACGCTCCCGGCTTTAGCGGAGCTGACTGGGATCAGTCGGTCACGTCTCCGGCGATACGGGGACGTGATCCTCCAGACGGTGCGGATAGGGTAGGGGAGTCAGGGGTTGTGAGCCCGCCCGGCATCCGGATAGGGGTGCTCCTCCCCGGCATAGGGGACAGAGCTGTCGCGCAATGTCGGCCTATTCTGGTTATCTGGGTGGGCGCAATAAAAAAACCCCGGAGCGGTCCTCCGCAACTACTCCGGGGAGAGCAGTAGAACACTGCCTGTGGCTAATTGTGGGAGAACAGCCAGGCATCCGGTGTGATCCGGGTCATAGCCGGCAGGTGGGCTATCACATTGTCATGGCCCCATGCTCTTGCGGATCTCACAGGCGCCGCCGGATGCTCGCGGAAAACCAGGGTCCACGGTCTCGAGCTGCGGGGCCGGTTACCTGCCACCACCACCACGAAAGATCGGAGTAGGTGGGCCCGCGCACCGACAGGACCGCGCTGCGAACTTCCCACACCCTGCCATCTCGCCGCGCGAGGAAACGCCGCCACACGCCGTGCGTGACCGTGTCATCTCCGTCCTGCCCAAACTCTGCCGGCCCCGGAGCGAGCGCCAGAACGGGCGCCAGTGGCTCAACTTCGTAGCCGTGCGCCCGGTAGCAGTCTTCCACGGGGTGCAGCCCCCGGCTTGCTGCATGCGGGAGCCAACGCAGCAGCAACTCTGAACCATCTCTCATTGCGAAGCGAGCGATCGCATCGTCCGTTACCCACATTCGGTCCATGGGCGTCGGGGGGAGTGCGCGCAGGGGAGCACCCAGCCATCGTGCCGGCCACCGAGGCGCCTGCCCTGCCATGCGGGCCTCCTTCTCCGGTTGGAACGGGGCAACCGCGGCCAGCACGCAAAGCACGACGATCCACCCAGGCGCCAGTCTGCCGGACAGCGAGATCCGACCATGCCTCCGACAAGGCCCGCCTGCGGGGGCGCAGGGGAGCGGTAGGGCCACCGCGCCCGCATCCGATCCGGGGATTGGTTCCGGCGACTCGCCGGAACCAATCCCCGGGAAGCGCAGCGAGAGTACAAGTAAGCCCCACGCGACAGATACCAGCAGGCCCAGCAGTTCGTGCATCACCGGCTCGGGGAGCCCGCCGGACGGGCTTCCAACGCGAATCCAAAGGGCGAGTGCAGCAGCTCTCAGGACGTTGGCTGGAAGGGCCAGCCCCACGGCGGATGCGACCAGAAGCAGCGTTCCGACCGGACTCCAGCGACGAGCCGTTGCCACGATGGCGGCGCACGTGCCCGCGGTCCAGATGCCATGCACGCCCGAGCAGGGTGCATCCACGTTCACGAGCACGCCAGCCACCCGCAGCGACGTTCCCTGCACCTCCACGGGCACCGAGCACAGGCTCAGCCAGAATGCCGTGAGAGGGGTTGTGAGGGCTCGGAGGGGCCCGCCCAGGAAGAAAGCAAGGGACTCCGTGGATGGCGCTGCGAGTACCACCAACAGCGCCAACCCGGACCGTTCCTGCCAGCGGATGCCGCTCAGCGGGAACGCCGTGAGCACCACCGCCAGGAGGCCCAGCACCGCCCGCACAAGCGCGGGCGCCAGGGGGTACGAGGCGGCATATAGCCCCAGCACGAGGGCCAGCGTCCAGTGCCACTGAGTCGGCCCCTGTTGCCTGCCCCATTGCTCACGTGCAAGCCAGACGCCCCAGCACCCCGTCCCCAGCAGAACCCAGACTCCGGTCGGGTCGCATTGTCGAAGTACGCTCCGGTAGGCGAGGTACGCCCAGACCGGCCACACCGCGACCACAACGGCCAGCCCAACCCCGAGTTGACCGAGGGCGGAGAGGGCGCCAGCCCTGACTGACCCCCCACGAAAAGCCGCATCCAGTGGGGCGGCGACACGGGGTCGAGGCGGACTGCTGTTCGTTTGGAGTAGGTGGTTCCGCACAGGGGCGCCTCCTGGTATCTTCTGCTCCACCCCTATCTACCCCGCACAAGGCCTGACAGAGCTTTCCTGTGACTCCGAGTCTCTCGGTTCAGCAGGCGCCACTCTCACACACTGGAGTCGAAGGCGGTGCCCCTTCGCGAGTCGCCGCAACCCCGCTGCCACTCCTCCCGCGCCCAGTAGGGCCAGCAGGCCGGGTTCGGGGACACTCGGAATGGCATCCTCGTTCACCGAGTTACTCAATCCGAACGCCTCGTACTGTTCCCTCCGTTCCAGCACTACGGCCCCGGTGTAAGGGGTTACCAGCCGATGCCCGACTCCGAGACGGGTCCAGTCATTTGCCTGGGTGCCCACCGCCTGTCGTTGATACCAGTGAGCCTGGATCTGGGCTGCAAGCGCCAGGCGGAACGACCGTGATGTGGGACTGCCGTGGGGGACGGAGCCGGTTCCCGATGCAGTGCAGACCCCGTTGATCGGGGGCCAGTGCCCCCCCAAAGGCACGCTGCCGGGCGGGATGACGGTGGCGGGCTGCGGCGGTGGAATGGCTGCAATGTGGGCCAGCCGAACCGCAGCAAGCCAGGTGTCCCGGCCCTCTCGCAGGCTGAGCGCGTGAACTGCCCGGTGCGAGGAAAGGGCTCGCAGCAGCGCGTCCGGACCTGGGCGACAGAGCACACCGGCAATAGGAATGCGCTCGCCCGAGGCTTCCAGCGCCTGGTCGAGTGTACCTGCCGTTTCCAACTCCGGGGGATTCGGTCCATGCACCCACAGCACTGCCGCAGGACGGTTCGATCGGAGTGCCAGGTCCCAGGCGCGCTGGAGAATCGGCTCGGACTCCAGTCCCCCCTCACACGGACGATTCGCGATCCGAGTAATCTCGCGAGCGGCAGCCGGCGCGTCGAGCCACCGGGAGACCGGCGGTGTGTTAGTTAGGGCAACTTCTCGCGCATCCAGTACGAGGAAGCGGGACCGTGGGTAGCGGGCGAGGGCCGCGCACAGACGTTGCTGTTCAGCCCTCGGGAACGCGCGGGACATGCTGCGCGACCGGTCGAGAAGAACCACCAGGTCCACCGCGTGCGCCGGCCGTGTAAGGGGTTGAAAGGCCCTCACCCACCCCGGTGCCACCTGCGTGCCCACTACCGGGTTCCTCCATCCTTCGACCCGCAGCGAGGGAGGGGCGAGCAGCTCGCGGGGCCCCCCGGCGAGGCGGGCGTCGTAGTGGACGCTGCCTCCCGGCATGGCGCCGGAGTGGGTGAGT
The DNA here is from genome assembly GCA_005805375.1 of Actinomycetota bacterium. Lineage (GTDB taxonomy): Bacteria > Armatimonadota > SYMT01 > SYMT01 > SYMT01 > SYMT01. Next base: position 2,735 of record SYMT01000668.1, on the reverse strand, counting down.
TGCCATCCAGCTCCCTCCAGTGTTGGTCCCGACGAACTCCCGGGGGGAGTAGTCCACCCGGCCTGATACCAGAGCGTGTGGCGCACGTTGCCGGGAATGGAGAAGTTGACGTGTTGGAGGGCTGGGGGAGTGAGTGCCAGGTAGGGGGCATCAGGGCTCTCCCAGATCACGGGTGAGGACATGCCGATACGTATCTGCATCGTCCCTCTGCGGGGTACGGGGAAGCACTGTACCTGGACACGGTCCGGGGAACGGTACGTGACGAGCAACGGGTCACGCCGTTGAACCACCGCGACAGACTGGTAGGCAGCCCTGACCTGCGCCTGCTCCCCGAACGCGGCTGGGTGTTCCTTGCCATCAATCCAGAGGGATGCCTGGTCCACGACGGCTCCATCCGGCAATAACAGCTCGGCGCGGGCCTCCTGGTCCGCATCGGAGTCGTTGCGGAAAACGAGAGTCCAGCGACTGTAGGCGGTCTCTGTAGTCGGGTCCAGCACTCCCTCGATAGTAGAGGTGGTGAGACTGAGTCCGGGAAGTGCTGTGCCGACCAGTTCTCCGCCCCTCTCGCTCTCAACTGGATCCCGTTCGATCAGACCGGATGCGTTTCGCACACGCGCGGAGGGCGGCGACTGGGTGTAGGGCTCCCCGGTCGTGAGGTAGTAGAGCCGCCGGGCGTCTGCGCTGCCCGGCGCGGGTCGAGGCGAAACAGTGAGTTGCCCGATCCAGACCCACAGCGGGGGGCGAGCTGTGAAGCACAGATCATGGAGATAGGGCTCAGCGCGTAGGAAGCGAACAAGGCCGACTCCGGCCTCACGGTTGTCAGGGGTAGTCAGGGCCCACCCGATGGCCATGCCGCTCGTCAGTGGGTGCGCCGCCACGAGGAGCGGGCCCGCCGCCGCACAAACATAGATGCCTATTCGGAGGCGGGGATTCGGCGCCAGACCCATCGCCCGGCGCCGATCGCGCAGCCGGTTGCTCTGACCCCAGAGCAGTCCCAGGTTGAGGAAGGGACTCCAGGGGAAGATGCCCACGCCGATGACCAGTGCGACCACCGCGATCGGGAGTATCGGCGCAAACATGGCAGCGTAGAGTCCGGCGATCCCGAGCGCGAGGGCGGTTCCCAGTGTGGCCGATACCATCAGGCGACGTCCACTGGTGTTCGGGAGAAATCGCCCGCCTTCGCCGCGCAGTGGACCGTGGCCCGGGGTAGTCCGGGCCAGCACCCGCTCGTTGATCACGAGCATCACGGGAAGGAAGAGGTACGCAGCCCAGGCAATCGGGTCGGGCAGTGGGTCGAAGAAGAATTGCGCGCAAACGTGGGACCACGCTTCCACAGCAAGGGCGCCGGCGCTGAGCAACACCGAGACGATGACCCAACCTGGCAGGCGGGTCGAGGCGTGCGAAGTGTTCATAGGAGTTATGCTTTGTGAAACAGAGTGCTTTTGATCGTAGTGTATCGTCCCGCGCAGCACTCGTCAACCTTGCCCAGCCGGACACACCGACCCTTTTCCGGTACAATGGAAGTGGCCGAAGTCGCCGCCTTGACGGCGGCGGATTCAGCCCGGTGAGGCGCGCGGCATCGCGCCGCGTAGCTGTCGGGGTACGTCCTGCTGGACGCCCGTCTTTCCGACGGCCCGCCGAGCACTGAGAGAGGCTATGAAGAGCACATCGCGACTGGTTCGACGCCTGGCGCCGACGTTGGCCCTGGTGGGTCTGGCGGCGGCATGTTTCCCCCTTTCGGCCGGGGCCCAGGGGGGCTCTCAGCCGGGAAGCGCCCCCCCACGATTTTCCAGCAGCACCGTTCCCGGCAGCATGGGCATACCGCAGCCCGAGCCGCGAATTACGCTGACGCTGCCCGTGAAGCGAACTCTGGCGCGAGTTCTCCACGAGGTGTTCAAGCAGGCGTCCGGGTACGAGTACCGGGTTGCAGTTCCCTCCGAGGGATTGTACGCTGCCGACTTCAAAGACGAGCCACTGTCGCAGGTCCTGCGGAAGGTGGCGGCGCAGGCGCCCGGCGCCGAACCGCTCGTCTTCGGATTCCAGCGCAACTTGATCGGCGGTGGCGGAACCTATGTCTTTCACCGCGAATATATGGAAGTGGGCCTCATCCAGGGTGAGCCGCGGGTCAGTGTTGCAAACGCACGGCTGACCCAGGTGCTGCCCGAGATCTTCAAGGTGTTGAAGGTGCCTTACCGCATCGAGAAGGACGTGCCTCCGGTGCTGGTGTCCCTCCAGTTGCGCCCGACGAATTGGGATCAGGTGCTGCCCCAGTTGATGTTGGAAGCGCACCGGGTCGAGCCGGGTCTCGGGTATAGCAGAGACGGGGATACCTATGTGATCCATCTCCATAAGAGCCCGACCGGGATCAGCGCAACCGGGCAGCCGGTCCCGGGTTTCAACGGACGCCGCACGAATATTGCGGTGGTCAACACGCCGCTGCGGGATGCGGTTGCCCAGTTGCTCCGGGGCTCTACCTGGAAGTACCAGGTGGCCCGCCCCCTTGAGGAAGTACGGGTGACCTACAGCACCACGAACTACCCGGAGCTCGCCGCACTGGCGCCGGACAAAGCCACCGAGCTATGAGCAAGGCGGGATTGCCCGACATAACGATATATCTTTTCGGTATACTGCTGGTTGAGGTGAGCATGCACGATACCGCAAAGGTCTTCTGGAGTGGACGGTCGCAGGCGGTGCGCCTTCCGATGGAGTTCCGCTTTCAAGGGCAGGAAGTGCGC
>SYMT01000667.1 GCA_005805375.1 Actinomycetota bacterium | reverse complement strand
GCTGACGATCCGACGAGATCCTGGGTGAATACAGGTAAAAAAAACGCAACGCTGTTTGATGAAGAACGGGCAAGATCCGGCACGCCACCGTTTGCCAGTCCTCGGCCCGATGCACGCGCAACGTACCCGAGCCACGCACGTAAGTAAGTGGACCCACCCGGCGCACGCCACTCCCTGAACGGCAGCGGATCCGCCCACGTGGAGGCCGCTCGCGTGGAGTCCGGCAGCTCCGACAGCCGGTGCAGACCTGCGCGACGTACCCGAGCCACGCACGTGAGTAAGTGGACCCACCCGGCACAACCCACTCACTGAACGGCAGCGAAACCGCCGATGCGGAGTCCGGCCACTCCGATTGCCGGCCCAGACGTCGTGCTCCCCAGCGCGCAGGGCGCCCTGCAGCGCACGGTGCTCCTCCGCACAGCAATGATCCAGCGCTTCGGTGATCTGCACCCGGGCGCCCTGCCGCTTGTACGCGTCGAAGACGTTGCCGGCCCATTCGCGGAGCGACCGGTTGAGCCGCTCCACTTTCCCGTTAGAGTAAGAATGATCGGGCTTGACCGGCTTCAATTCGCAATGAAACAGAATGCGCTGGTGCAGGTATTCCTGGCCCCGCAGCACTCCAGGCACCAGGCAAACAACCTCGACGGGGCCAGACCGACCCCAGTGTCCTTCCGATCCGATTCCGCAGGCTGCCTCCCTCGATCAGGTCGCAAACGAGCACCAGGTACCCATCCACCGCACCCGAACCGCACACCTTGACGACACTCTCGTGCCCACTCGCGACCAGCCAGTTGCCGGCTGACTGGATGAACTGTTCTCGCGACACGCGCCCCTGGAGCGCGACCTTCAGCGCGACCGGGGGAGATGCCGGATGAGCCGTCTCGCAGGCCCGCCAGACCTCGCCAACCCCACGTTCGCCGAGTTCCTCTTCCAGCGTGTAGGAACCAACTGTATCGTTCGGTTGCAGCCTGCCCCAGCCCTGATCACCACCGAACAAGTGTCTCGGACGGGGACCTCTGAAACGGAGTTCGGAGACTCCACATCCGCCTCTCGCACGTCCCCATACGGAGTCTCCGAACTCCGTTTCGGAGCGTATCGGACGGGGACCTCCGAAACGAAGTTTGGAGACTCCACATCCGCACTCCGCTCGCCCGCTTTCCCTGGCCGGACTCGGGCGAGGACCTCTGAAACGGAGTTCGGAGACTCCACACCCGACACCCCACACCCCACACCCATTCGGCCTTCCCCAGGGTAGAATATCCACAGGGGGATCGCCGTGCAGATCGGATTCGTGCTTTATCCGGACGTGACCGCGCTGGACGCGGTGGGCCCTTACGAGGTGCTTTCCCGCATCCCCGGGGTACATGCGGTCTTCGTGGGCCAGGCGCGTGGTCCCGTGACCGCGCAGCATGGACTCACGCTTGGGGTGCAGTTGACCTTTGGCGAGGCGCCCGCACTCGACGTGCTCTGTGTGCCCGGTGGGCCGGGGCAGACGCAGTGCATGGAGAACCAGGAACTCCTGGCGTTTCTCCGTCGGCAGGCGGAAACCGCACGATGGATGACGGCGGTCTGCACCGGCTCCCTCATTCTGGGAGCCGCCGGGCTGCTGCAGGGGTACCGTGCCACGAGCCATTGGCGCTATGTGGAGTGTCTCGCCGAACTGGGCGCCATCCCCGTGTCGAAGCGCATTGTGGCGGATCAGAACCGCGTCACGGCGGCCGGGGTTTCGGCCGGGATTGATCTGGGGCTGTTCCTGGCTGGCCTGCTGGCCGGCGAACGCGTCGCGCAAACCATTCAGCTCCAGATGGAATACGATCCGCAGCCGCCCTTTCGCTGCGGATCGCCGGAGCTTGCCGATCCCGATCTGGTCGAATCACTCATCACCGGCTCGCAGCGCCTGTTTGGGGAACGCTGCGAACAGGTACGCCGCATCGGCGCTGCGCTGCGGGCCGAGTCCGCCGGCAGTCTCGGAACCGCTCCGTGAGACGGCCCGATCTAGCGACCTACTTCGGAACGATCCCCCTGGTTGCGCCGGCGCCGGACGAATTCCAATGGGCGCCGGACGGCACAGCACTTACGTATCTCTCGAGCGCCGAGGACGAAGAGGGCAGCAAGACGCTGTGGCGGCTGGATCTGGTCTCCGGAGCCCGGACGCTCCTCCTCTCCGAGGATGCGCTGCTCAAAGCTTCGGCAGTCGTCGCGGAGGCCCCGCGCCTGACCGGGTACGCCTGGTTTCCGGATTCCAGGCGGCTGCTTCTCCAGCACGGGGGGCGTGCGTGGGAGTGCTGTACGGACGACCGGTCCGATGGCCCGCACCTCTTGTTCGAGGGCGGGGATGAGTGCGTCGCTCCGTTGCTCTCGCCCGCAGGTGACCGCCTTGCATTCGTGCGCGACCACGACCTGTGGGTGCTCGATCTGGGCAGCGACCTCATCGTGCGCCTCACCGCCGACGGCAGCGACACGGTGCTGAACGGAGGCCTCGACTGGGCCTATTGGGAGGAATTGGGCCACCGGAGCCAGTGGCGCGCCTTCGTGTGGTCTCCCGACGGTTCCCGAATCGCCTTCCTCCGACTGGACCAGCACCAGGTGCCCGAGTACCCGCTCGTTGAGGCGTTGAGCACCCACCCCAAACTGACCAGGCAGCGCTACCCCAAGGCGGGAGACCCGAACAGCATCCCGCGGCTGCGGATGGTGGATGCCGCCACCGGGTCCCTCCTCGCCGAAGCGGAACCCGGCACGCCGGATGGTTATCTCACGCCGCAGTTTGTCTGGACGCCGGACGGCACCGGAGTGGCCTTCTGTCGTCTGGATCGGCCCCAGCAGACGCTGGAACTCTGTGTGCTGGCGCCGGACCCGGAGCAACCGGACGGCCGCGTGGAAACCATCGCCAGGTTTGCCGACCCTCACTGGCTGAATTATACAGGGCCGGCCTGGCACTGCCCGTCCGGCGGCTCCTGGCCGGCCGACTCGTTCCTCTGGGTCGGCGAAACAGAACACGGGGCCCGAGTCGTGCTCTGCGAGGGACGTGGGGATACACTCTCGGCCACCCCTCTCGGTCCCGAGAATCACCCGGTAGATACGATCCTCGCCCTCTCCGCCGCTCACGCAGTGGTACAGGCCCGCACGGCGGACCCGCGACGCACCACACTCCTCGCACTCCGGCCGGACGGCTGGACTGAGATCACTCCAGAGCCCGGCACCCACACCGCACAGGTGCGCCCCGACGGTCAGGGGCTCGTGAACACCCACAGCACAGTCCAATCGCCCCCGGTGCAGCGGCTATTGCGGCCGGTTGCGGAGGGCATTTGGCACGCACACGCCGACCTGCACGGCCCGGATCCCGGCTGGCAGGCGTATGACTGGGCCCGGGTGGAATGGCACACGGTGCGCGGACCCGACGGCACCCCACTCCAGGCACAACTCCTGGTTCCGCCGGACTTCGATCCCGGTATGCCGCACCCGGTTGTGGTGCGGGTATACGGCGGGCCGCACGGACAACAGGTCCGAGACACCTGGCTGGGAGACCATGCGCTGGACCAGTTGCTGGTTGGGGAGGGGTTCCTGGTCTGGCGCCTGGACAGCCGGGGCTCGTGGGGGAGGGGCCACGTGTTCGAGACCCCGGTCGCGCGGCGTCTCGGCAAGTGTGAATTGGAGGACCAGGTGGCCGGAGTCGAGTATCTTCGCCGTCTGCCCGGCGTGGCCCCGGACCGGATCGGCATTTCCGGCTGGTCCTACGGCGGCTACCTGACGCTCTACGCCCTCACGCACGGCCCCACCGTCTGGCGTTGTGGGGTGGCCGGTGCACCGGTCACCGATTGGAAGCTGTACGACAGCATCTACACTGAGCGGTACATGGGCACGCCTGCGGATAACCCGGAGGGTTATCGCGCCGCTTCGGTGCTCGAAGCGGCGGGAGCCCTCGCCGCACCGGTGCTGCTGGTGCACGGCACCGACGACGATAACGTTCACCTCCAGCATACACTCCAACTGCTGGAGGCGCTGTCCCGCGCCGGGAAGCCGTACGATCTCCTCCTCCAGCCGCAACAGAAGCACAGCTTCCGGAGTAAGCCGATCCGGCGCTACTGTCACCAGCGCACGCTGGAGTTTTTTCGCCGGCACTTGGGCCATTGCTCGGTGGACTGCTAGTATTACAACGACGATTTTTTCGGATATGGATGGCACACAGGTGAAAACACCCGTACCGGGGTGAGGGCCAAATCTCGCATTCCATGACGAGGAGATCGGAGCAGGTTACGTCGCGGCCTCACTGTCACTGTCACTGTATGTACAGTTATCACGTGGATAGAACCTACTAGCAGCCCGCTGGCTCGGGCATAGGGTCCTGGGCCCGTGTCATGGCTCCTCTCCCCTCTCCCTCCTAGAGTTCGCGCACGTACGCCAGGAGGTCTCGCATCTCGTCGGGTGTCAGTCCCTGCACCTTCCCGTGCTTCTTCTCCGGATCGTACTGTTCCCAGATCGCCTCAAGTGACTTCGCTTTGCCATGGTGGAGATACGGGTCGCTATCGAAGACACCTGTCAGATGGGGCACGTCCAGGTCCACTCCCGCCGGCGTGGTGCCGATATTTGCTTTGCGGCCCCCGCCCGACTTCGGTCCGGTGTGGCACTGGATGCAATCGGCCTTGCCGCTGAACAGTGTCTTCCCGCGCTGTGCGGCCCCGGTCAGGCTGCCGTCGGCGCCCCGGTAGGGGTTCGGCGGCGCCGGCAGGGACGCGATGTAGTCTGCAATAGCCCGCACCCGCTCGGCTCCAAGCTCCGGGCCCCCCAGGAGTTTCGTCACCTCGGTCTGGACGAACTCCTCCAGGTTCGCATCGTGCCCGGTCCACCGGAACGGCGCTGTATCGGTGAGACCCCCAGCCAGCACGCGAACATTGCGCGGCGTCTCACGTCCCAGCCCATCCGGAACGTGGACGAACTTCCAGGAGATGCCGTCCGTCCCGCCATCCGGATGACAGGAGTTGCAACTGAACTGGCCGCCCTTTGTCAGCGTGGCGCTGTTGAAAAGGAAGCGCCCGAGCAGGTGCGGATCCTTTCGCTGGGTGGGCCCGAGCGAGATGCGCCGGCTCACCGTGAGCCGTACTGGGTCAATGACTGCCACGTCGTTGCTCAACTGGCACGCCACCCACAGTTCCTTCCCATCGGGGGTGAACGAGAGTCCCCGCGGCTGCGCGCCGACGTGGCGGATGGTGACCGTATCCCCGTCGCCCTGCGCGGGATGCGTATTCACGCTGTGGCCGCCGCCGCACGTCATGAAGATACGGCGCCCCTCCGGGTCGAACACAACCGAGTCCGGCTCCGCCACATCCTTGCCCATCAGATCCAACCAGAGATTGACATCGCCGTTGGGGCCGCCGCCGGGGCGGACGATAAAGGACTGGTTGGACCAGACGCCGATGGGGGTTTCTGTCGCCCGTTCGTTCTGCGCACGCTGACCGATACAATACGCCCGGGCGGAATTCGGAAAGAGGGCCACGCCCTTCAGGTTGACCGCCGGTGTGGGGCCCACGCCGATCACCCGGCGGGACTGCGGTGAGAGGAAAGTCACGGACCCGCCCTGGAAGTTTGCCACCGCCAGTACTTTTCCGTCCTGGGACAGCGCCAGCGTCCGCGGCCGCCGACCGACCGCAACGGTCTCCACTACCTGTCGGGATGCGAGGTCCAGAAACACCACCTGATCCAACTGGCTGAGCGAGACGCAGGCAGTGGCGCCGTCCGGCGTAATTACCACGTCGAACGGAAAGCCCCGGAGCGGCACGGTCTCCACTCGAAGCGTGTTCAAATGGACCACGGAGAGGCTTCCCCCGGCCGAGTTGGTGACCAGCGCCAACTGTCCGTCCGGGGAGACGGCCACACCGGTCGGCTGCGATCCGGTCGGCACGTGCTGCACTACCTGCCCGGTGGCGGTCTCGATGACCGCCACCGCACCCTCGTCCCACTCCGTTACCAGCGCCCGCTTCCCATCCGGAGTGAAGGCGACCTCGTAGGGACCGCGCGTGCCGGTCAGCGAGGGCTGGACCACCGACAGGGGGTCCGGGGCCTGCGACCGGGCCAGGCCGGCGACAAACAGCAGGCCGACCCCGAGAGCGAACGGCGTATGGCGTCGGAAAAACGGCATCGGGTGGTTCCTTAGGGTTCTAGGGTTTTGGGGTTCTGGGGTTTTAGGGTTCTACGGGTCCATGTGCCGGCACGTTAGAACCCCGGAGCCCTGCTGTTAGCCACTTGGAATAAAGATCCCATGCACGTAGGGCGTCTCATCCGTCACCCGTGCGGAGCGACACGCCTCGCACGGACAGAGCTCCCGCAGGAAGTCGAAGGTGTAGATTCCCGAGCCGTGTCCATCCGTCCAGACGAAACGGAGCGCGTAGGTGCCGACCGGCTCCACATCCGCCAGAGAAAAGCTGGGCGGCCGAGCATCCGGCCCGATCACGCGAAACGGGTTCCGCTTGATTTCCTCACGGTCGGTGCGGCAGCCTGCGCACGGGCACTCCTCACGCAGAAGCTTCAGCGGGTACCGGCTGGCGTGCCCATCTTGCCAGGCGAGGTCAATCGCACGTTCCGCATCATTGAGGTCCGCAGAAGCCACCTGCGTCCTTGGATCAGTCATTGTCTCCGTTCGCCCTTCTCATTTGGTATCAGGATCGGTTTCAGCCCTCTCCGGGCCATTGCCGAGAACAGGACACGCTCGAGCGAGCGATGCACGACGCGCGTCCCCCAGAACTCGACCGGGGAGAGAGGCGCAACCAGTATCGTACGGATTCCGATCCGATTCGCGCCCAGAATGTCCGTTATCAACTGATCGCCGACCATCGCCGCTTCTTCCCGGGCCGTCCCCAACTGGTCGAGCGCGCGGAGAAATCCGTGCGGCAGCGGCTTCCCGCCCCTCAGCACATACTGGATCCCGAGCGCATCCCCCAGATGCTGGAGGCGCCGCTTGCGGTGGGTGTTCGAGACCAGGCACATGCTCACGCCGACACCGTGTAACGAGCGCACCCAGTCCGCGACCGCGGGTGTCGCCTCGGCTGCCTGCCAGGGCACCAGCGTATTGTCCACGTCCAGCAGGAGCGCCCGAATGCGCTGCGCTGCGAGGAACTCGGGCGTGATCTCAAGCACACTTGCGGCCTGAAAGTGGGGGAGCACTGGTTTCAGGAATGACATGCCGAATCCCACGCCCCACACCCGAGGCTGCTAGTTAGCACGCACACCGGAGAGCGCCGCCGCCATCTGGCGCACGCGCGACACCGCCGCTGCGTGCTCCTGACCGGTGCGCGTGAAGATGTGGCTGCCGTCCGGCTGCGCCACGTAATACAGGTACTCGGTGTCCTCCGGATGCAGCACTGCCTCAATCGCCTTCAGTCCGGGACTGCAGATTGGACCCGGCGGCAGTCCTTTGTGCCGGTAGGTGTTGTAGAAGCTCGGCGTCTTCAGGTCTTTCAACAGTACCTTCTCCTTGTGCGTCCCGAGGGCGTACAGTACGGTCGCATCAATCTGGAGCAGCATCTTCTTCGCCAGCCGATTGCGGATGACCGATGCAATGCGCGCGCGATCCTCAGGCCTCTTCGCCTCTCGCTCGATCAGCGACGCCGCGACCACAATCTTTTCGGGTGTGAGCCAGCTCGTCCAGAATGCCGCCTCATTGGACTTCCAGACTTTCTTCTCCCAATTGCGCACCATGATCCCCACTACGTCCGCCCCCGACGCCCGGGAAGGGAACTTGTAGGTATCCGGCATCAGGTATCCTTCGAGGCTGGCGCGAGACACCTGGAGATCCACACCGTAGGCGGACGGCCGCCGCTGCACCGCCCGCAAGAACGCTGTGCGCCGCACGAGATGTCGTTCTTCGAGGAGGTCCGCCACCTGGTTCACAGTCCAGCCTTCGGGGATGACGACCCACTTCGCGTCGCCTTCCCCTTCCACCAGGCGATCAATGATCTCGACGACTCCCAGGGTACGCGGGATGCGATACTCACCCGCCTTCATCTGGTCACCCGTCCCGTAGAGGCGGGCGATGATGCGAAAGAGCGTCTCGCTGCGGATCAACCCTGCCTTTTTCAGCCTTCGTGCGATGGCGGGCGCCGAGGAGCCGGGCGGGATCTCAACCAGAATTGGTCCGCCCGAACCCCCCACCGGGGTCATCAGAACGTTGGCGTACCAGAAGACGCCGACCCCGGTCGCCCCGAAGAGCGCCAGAAGACCCAGCGTCAGGCAAAACCGCCTGAGTCGTTGCTGCCATCTGCTGCGTACTCGCGGGCGCGCAGGTAGTTTTGCAGCAGGAGCGTCGCCGCGATTTGATCCACGACCTTCCGACGCTTCGCCCGCGACGCCCCCGTCGCGATCAAGAACTTCTCCGCTTCCGTCGTCGTCAGGCGTTCGTCCCATGTCACCACCGGAATCGTGAGACGGGCTCGAAGCGTCGCCACGAACTCCAGGACCCGGACCGCTGATGGCCCCTGCGATCCGTCGAGCGATACCGGCAACCCGGCGACGACTTCGCCGACTTGCTCTCGCTCGATCCAGTTCGTCAGCCGATCGAACTCCGACCCGTCACGGCGCAACGTCTCACGGGGGCTGGCCGCAATCCCCAGTTCGTCCGAAATCGCCACGCCGACTGTCTTCTCGCCGATGTCGAGAGCCATGAAGCGCATGCTTCCGTTTACTCCTGGAGCAACACATCCAGCCAGAGAAAGAACGCTGTACCCCAGGCCAGACTCGCCGCCACCACCCCTGTATCGTTCAGGACCAGTGCGGCGAGGCCCCCAACGGCCACGCTCTCCACACCCCCTCGCAGCCAGATGCGGCCCCGAAGGACCTCCCAGGCTACCGCGCCACGGGCATGATACCAGACGATTACTAGCGGCGCCACGATCGCCAACCCCCCTAGTGCGTAGGGAGTATGCAGCATTTGTAGATTCAGGGCCATCTTTCGCCCGATTAGCTCGAAGGAAGGCCCAAACTCCCCCCCCACGAGCCGTACAGCGAGTTGGCCGACGTGTGTTCTCGATTCCGGTGGGCGCAGGAGGTCCAGCCCCACCAGCGCCAAACCAATGCCTGTGAGCCCGGCCAGCGCGACGACAATCTCGCGCGGACGAGGACGCCACACACAGCGCGGCGCCGACAGCGTACGCACGGCCCACCCGTAGCCGACCACCAGCGCCAGCGCACCGCCGAAATCCGCCCCCCAGCCGGGCCAGCCCACCACCACCAGCAGCGCGCCCCAGCCCGCGAAGGTAGCGGCCCGGAGTCGTGCGCTCCAGCTTCCTTCTCGTTCCGCCAGATAGAACGGGAGCAGTAAGGCCGCCGCCTGCACCAGCCCCAGGTACTCGTTGCCGATCCCGTAGAAGCGCGCCCCCACGTTGGGGAAGTTGCTCATGACGTTCTCCGCCAGCATCCGGGTCCCGAGCAGCAGATCCAGGCCAGCGAGGAGGACGAGCCCCAGCCACACGCCCCCCTGTGGGACGCCCGTGCGCCAGGCCATCCACAGTCCCGGCACGACCGGCAGGACCGCGAGGAGAGTCCGCAGCACTCCGACCTGTGCGGGATCCAGGGCTGCGTACAGAAACAGAACCGGTCCACACAGCGCCGCCGCCAGCACCAGGCGTCCCGCCGTCCGCACCCGGCTGCCGGCAGACCCGCACCCCGCCGCCCACAACGCCCCCGCAACGGCAGCACCGCACAGCGCGGCCCAGACAATCAGCACGGGCGCCATCGCGTTCTGAGTGCGGGCGGCGCGCCGGGCGACGTTGGATAGCCGCGTGGTCCCGCCCGGCTCCGCTGCCCGTGCCGGACGGCCCTCCATCCCCGGCGGGCGGTCGACTCCCAGCCACGCCAGCACCGTTGGGGCCACATCCACATTGGCGAGCATTCCCGGTGTGCGCGTGCCTGCCGAGACGAGCAGCCGTCCCGCAAGTCCCGTCGCCCAGGCGGCTACTGCGGGCAACCGGGTCCACTGGCCGTCCCGCGCCCGGCGCGGGTCCGGACTCACCATCAGGAGCAAGTCCTGCCGGGGATTCAGCTCAGCCAGCAGGGCCTGCACAACGTCAAGCGCCGGCCCGGGCCGGGTGCCGGATGGCAGGTCGGCCACCACCAGTTCCGCGTGGGCCAGCATCTGCCGGGCCACCGGCCGCCACTCCTGGGGGGCTTCAGCGGGCGGACCCGGGCTACTTGTAGCTGCGGGCAGTCCGGCAGCGCCCGCAACGCACGCCCGGCCGGAACCTGCCGGGAGGCCCCGGTCATCCCTCGGCCCGATGTAGCCGACCGCGCGCCCGGCGCGCCGCAAGATCGCTCCGACAGAAAGGTCCTCGCCGGCACTAGAATCGCGGGCGCCGGAGTGCCCTGCCGCCGCACGTCTCCCGGTAGCCACGGCCCGATAGGCGCTCTCGCGTACGTCCGGCCCGGGCACGGCGGCATTCAGCAGTGCCAGCCCTGCTTGCGCGCGGAGCGAACCCCGGCCCGGCTCATCCAGACTCCCCAGGAGATCGGCGGCATCGGTGCCCGGCAGAAGCACCAGCATCACGCGCGCGGGCCGATCGGCAGCCCGCGCCGATCCCGTCAACAGCATGAAGCAGGCTGCGAGGAGCGCACAAACCCTTGCAGGCCACCCGAGGCAGGCATTTCGGCAGGACATGACCAACAGTTTGCTCGATAGGCGCCGATTCGGTCTACTCCGGATCCTCCTACCGGCGCACGCCATCCCTTAGCTATGAACTCTCCCCCGGCTCGCGGCCCCAGCTTCCCTCTCTGGGGCTGGATTCTTCTTGCGGCAGCCCTGGCCGGATGCGGCGCGCTCGTCGGCGGACTACATCTGCTGCTCGCCTTCTTTCCACTGCCCGTGCTGGCCTGTGCATGCGCGCCGGGGCGTCGCCACCTGCCGGCCGCAATCCTGGCTACTTTAGCGTCGGTCCTCGTACTGTCCGCCGGTAGGGACGGGTTCGTCATCCGCCTGTACCCCCTGGTTGCCGCACTCCTCTCCGGGGGAGCCACGTATTGCGCCGCCGAGGCGCTGCATCGCCGTCTTGCCGCACCGGTCAGGGCGGGTTTGATACCTGCTCCGACCGGGGCCGAAGCGGCGACCCCTTTGACCCTCCCGGAGTCCCCGGCCGACCGGTACCGGACCCTCGTGGAGCAGTCCCCCGACCTTGCAGCAGTCCTCGACCGCG
>SYMT01000666.1 GCA_005805375.1 Actinomycetota bacterium | reverse complement strand
GTGCTGAATGTCTTCGGGGGTCATGTGAGGGCTCCGAGAAGGGCGGCGCTGGGTGGGCGGCACGCGGGGTTACCTGTAGTGAATCGCACCCCGTGCCTCGGCGTCCACGCTTTCCCTACCGTACCACAGAATTACACCCGGCGCGGAGTCTGCGGCACCGGAAGCGCCTGCTCCTCGCACTCCTGCACCCAATTGCCGTATTCGCGCCAGAACACGTCGTGGCCGGACTCAGCCGGGTCCGCGCCGGATGCATATCCGAGGCGCCGCAGCGTTTCCTCCACCGCGAGACGAGCAATCACGGCGCGGTCATCCACGGCCGGTTCTACGGATTGAAACCCGCCCAGAACCAGCCATTCATCGCGGGGAAGGCGGAATATCTCGATCGTGCGTTCGAGGATCTCCCGGCTGGGGCGTGCCTGACCGCGGGCGATCTGGCCGACGTAGGATTGGGTGCAGCCGATTTTCTTCGCAACCGCGAACTGAGATCCTTCCTGGCGAACCAGTTCCTGGAAACGACGGGCGAGTTCCGGGTTCGGAAGCATGGCAGGGATTCAAGGGTCGAGCCGCACACTGCGTAGTAGTGACAAAAGAATATCATTTCTCACCGGGAAGGGGACATCAGACCATGGGAGTGACGGCGGAAGCACTGGCGGACTGGACGGCGCGGCTGGTGCGGATTCCCAGCGTCAATCCGGCGCAGGCGGGACCACGGGCCGGCACACCGGGGGAGGCGCTCATCGCCGCCCGGGTGGAGGAGTGGTTCCGCGCTTTCGGTGGGGAGACGCACGTGGAGGCACGTTTTCCCGAGCGGCCCATGGTGTGCGGCATCTGGCGGGGGACGACGGACCGGTGGGTGGCGTTGGATGTGCACGTGGACACGGTCGGGGTGGAGACCATGCTGGGCGACCCGTTCTCGGGGGAAATCCGGGACGGGCGTGTGTGGGGCCGCGGCGCGGTAGACACGAAGGCCTCGCTCGGCGTGGCGCTGGCGCTACTGGAAGATCTGCATCGTCGTGGGGTGCGGCCCGGACCCAACGTGCTTGTCGCGGCCACCGTGGATGAGGAGGTAGGAGCCCAGGGTGCGCCGCAGTTCCGGGATTGGGTGCGGGCTCAAGGTCTAGAGCTGGACGAGTTGATGGTCGCGGAGCCGACCCAATGCGGGCCGGTGCATGGGCACAAGGGCGGTGTCCGCGTCGAACTCGAGGTGCTGGGGGAACCCGCCCATTCGAGCCAGCCGCACCTCGGACGCAACGCAATCACCGCGGGGGCCGCGCTGGCACTGGCGCTGCACGAGGAGCATCAGCGGCTCCAGGCGGAACCGCCCGCAACGGATCTGGGATCGCCCACGCTCACGGTGACTCTGGTGCGCGGAGGCGTGGGCACAAATGTGGTCCCCCCCTCGTGTACCCTCGTCCTGGACCGGCGCATGGTGCCGGGAGAGGACGGGCTCGTGGTCGGAGCGGAAATCGCGGCGCTCGCCGGCCGCGCCTGCCCGCTGCCGGTGCGCGCCCGGTCGGTGCTGCACTTTCCCGCCTACTACCAGCCCACGAGCGGTCGGTGGCTGGGGCAGCTCGCCGAGTCGTCCGGGCGGGCTCCGAGCGTGGTACCGTACGGCACCAATGCCTGGGCCTACGGGGGCCTCGCCGGGGAGTGTGTGGTCCTCGGGCCCGGCTCGATTGACCAGGCGCACGGAGTGGAGGAATGGGTAGCCGTGGCCGAACTGGAACGCCTGTCCCAGATTTACGCACACTGGTGGCGGTAGCACATCATCGAGCCTTCAGAACTGCGAAATTCGGACTACACTAAGACTGCCACTTGCGTGAGGCGACCACTCCGGACGCATATCCCGAGAGGGGACCTCCCCTGATGTAGAAAGCGGATCCGAATGCGCCTCACCGATTTTTCTGCCCCGGGAGGACGGGGCACTGCGCTTGCTGTCCTCGCCGGAGCCTGCCTCGCTTTGCCCCTCGGTGCGCCGCGGGCGCACGCGCAGGGAAAATGGACGCCCGGCGTCTACATGCGCCAGGCGCTCGACCGGGTGATACAGGGCTCACAGGCCCTGACCGAGAAGACTGAATATGGCTTGGACGACGGCAGTATTTGTTTTGCCGGGGCCTACCTGCGCAAAGGGGAACAGGCGTCCACGGCAATCCCGCTCGAGGGCGGACGCACCTACGCAATGGTCGGTGGGGGCGACGAAGATTCGCTGGATGTGGATCTGTATCTGCAGGACGAAGGCGGCACCACCGTGGTCAGGGATGTGGATGACGACGCCACGCCTGCATTCAGTTTCACGCCTAAGTCCAGCGGACGCTACCGCATCTTCCTCAAGCTGGAGGGTTCGACGGACACCGCCAGTTTCTGCGCCTTCGCTCTGCTGCGCAAGGGCGGGTGGAGCGTGCCCACATCCGACCTGACGACCGCCGCACGCAACACCCTGCTGCTGTGCGAGGCAGCCAATAACAAGACGGGGGGAGCCTCCTTCCACGCCGGGCCGGGCGAATGGGGTCTGCTCGGGACCATCCTGAAGCAGGGCGAGACGCTGACCCACCGCAATATCAAGATGGGTCCGGGCAACCACGCGATCGTCGCCGCCGCCGATGACGACGCGCAAGACCTGGACCTCGCCGTGGTAGACGGCGACAATGCGGTGCTGGGCAAGGACGAAGATGACGATGCCAACCCCGTCGTTCTCTTCAAAGGCGAGGGCTCGATCGGGTTCCAACTCAAGAACCAGATGTCGAAGAACCCTACCCTGGCCTTCGCGGCGCTCCTCGAACTCAAGTAGCACGCAGTGCGAGGGGGCCGCGACCCCCTCGCCCTCCATGCACGTCCCCTCAGCGGCACGACCGGCTGACCGGCTCCATCCGTCCCGAACGGAGCCGCGAGCGGACCGGCCACTGGGTGTAAGGGAACCGAGCAGAATTAATCCTCCCACCCGTGAGGAGACACGGCGGCATCTGAGAGGACACAACTGGACGGAATCATGTACGTCATGGTGTTATGGAACTCACTGCCGCCGC
>SYMT01000665.1 GCA_005805375.1 Actinomycetota bacterium | reverse complement strand
TCCGTGCTCGTTTCTTGCCGTTCGGCCGGGCGAAATCATACCATGCTCCCGAGATGCGGAGAAAGAATCCTCGACATTCGGAATTGACCCCGGCCGCGCAGGCGGGGGTCTGTGCTTTGTGCGAGCGGTCGGTGGGGGCGGTGACCCGGCATCACGTGGTGCCGCGTTCGGAAGGCGGAAGGGATACCGTATGGCTCTGTCGCGCCTGCCACCTGCAACTGCACGCCTGCTTTACAAACGAGACGCTGGCGGCGGAACTCGGGTCGCTGGAACGCCTGCGCTCCGATCCGGTCGTCGAGCGCTACCTGCACTGGATTCGGCGGCAGCAGGATGGGCGGGTCCGGGTTGCGCAAGAGCCGGCACCGGCGCTGACGACTGCTGAGAATCTGCGACACGGTCCGGTACTGAGCCCGGGGCCGAGGAAGCAGGGGGAGTTGCGCAGAACATGGGAGTAAGGCGCACTCTGCGCCACGGTCCTCTCCTGTAAGGAGTACACACAACTATGCGCGCACCGCTTCGGATTGCTGCGATCCTCGCGCTCTCACTCGCCGCGCTGGCCGGCCGGGCCCAGGGTGGGAGCGACTGGCTGCAGTGGCGCGGCCCCCACTTCAACGGTTCATCGGACGAGACCGGGTTACCGGTCAAGTTTTCCCCCACTGAGGGCGTGAAATGGTCCGCGGCGCTTCCGGGCCCGTCGGCCGCGACGCCCATCGTGTGCGGCGATTCGGTCTTCGTGACGGCCGCCGATATCGCGAACAAGCAATTGCTCGCGTTCTGCTTCGATCGGACGACCGGCGCCGAAAAATGGCGCCGCACCGTTGGGTCCGGCTATATGCCCGCCGGGCGCGGCAACGAAGTCCAGCTCGACGAGCGCAGCAATTATGCCTCGCCTTCGCCCGCGACCGATGGGAAACGGGTCATCTTCTTCTTCGGCAACGGCGATCTGGCTGCCTACGACTTCGCAGGGAAGCAAATCTGGGCCCGCAACCTGCAGAAGGACTATGGCGACTTCTGCTTCGGATGGACCTTCTCCAGCACTCCGCTGCTGTATGACGGTCGTCTGTACATGCAGATTCTCCAGCGGGACATTCCGGTCAGCGGACGGGGACGGCCGGACAGCCCGTCGTACCTTCTGGCGCTCGACCCGGCGACCGGCAAGGAACTGTGGCGCTCGCTGCGTCCCTCCCCGGCGCGAATGGAGTCGCGGGAAGCGTTCACCTCGCCGGTGCCGTACGAGCACGGCGGCCGCAGGCAGATCCTGCTTTCGGGCGGCGACATGATGAGCGGGCACGATCCCAGGGATGGCCGCGAACTCTGGCGCTGGGGGACGTGGAATAACGGACATCTCCGCCCCGACTACCGCGTTGTGCCGTCGCCCGTGGGGGGAGCCGGCGTGGTGCTCGGGTGCGGACCCAAGAAGGAACCCGTGTTCGCCATCCGCTCCGACTCCAACGGAGACGTCAGCGAGACCGGAGTCGCCTGGAAGAGCGAACCGCGGAGCAGCACGGTAACCAGTGATGTCCCCACCCCGCTGTTCTACCGCGGCAAGTTCTACGTAGCGAGCGACCTGATGAAGGCGATCTCGTGTGTGGATCCTGCCGACGGGCGCGTGATCTGGAACACTCCCCTGGATGTTCGGGCTGCGTGCTGGGCCTCTCCGACCGGCGCCGACGGAAAGATCTACCTCCTGAGCCTGCGGGGAGACGTGCAGGTCGTGGATGCCGCCTCCGGCCAGTTGTTGGCGACGAACCCGATGGCGCCGGACGAGAACGAGATCCGCTCGTGCATCGTCCCGGCTCGCGGGAATCTCTTCATCCGTACCAACAGCCGTCTCTACTGCATCGGGAAGTAGTCCGCTCCCGCGGCTTTGCGCACTGGTCGAGCCCGGGAGTGGGTGCACAACCGCTCCCGGCTTGAGCCCCCAACCGGGCGTCCGTCCTGCGCCTCGGGCGGCGGCGGGACCGGATTTCGGGGCGATTGGGTACTTCCCATCCCTGCGGAAATGCGGTATCATACGGTCCGAGGGGCGTTAGTGAAGCGGTTATCACGTCACCCTTTCAAGGTGAAGGCCACGGGTTCGAATCCCGTACGCCCTATCGGTGAGACCGCCGTGCCTGCCCGGCACGGCGGTCTCTTTTTGCGCGTACCCTGCTCCGTGAGCACCCCACGGGCGTCAGACTCGGCGGGGTGACCGGGATTGCAGAGGTATTTGCAGGGCGCGATCCCCGCAAGAAGTCGTCAAGAATGCGCGTCCCGGCATTGTAATTCGGAAAGCCACGCGCGTTTTTCGGGAGGAATCTCTGGGCGCGGATGATATACTTTGCAAGAACACCGGATGTGCTGTGCGTTTCGGTGTGCTTCCGGAGAACGCTTCCGGAGCGACAGGAACTGATCATACGGAGGATGCATGGGACGCAGACGTCGCGATTCGGATGCTGAGCTGCAGCGCCTGGAATCGGAAATGCAACTGCTTCGGGAGCGGCAGTCGGATCTGCGGCTCAAGATTAAGCAGATGCGCAGCAGCCGGGGCGAGGTTTCCAAACTGGAAGAGAAGCTCGCCAAGCAGCTTTCAACCGCCAAGTGGACGATCCAGGAGATCGAACAATTGGATCCGACCTGGAGCTTTCTGGCGTTCTACCAGAAGGTGGATGCGAAGAAACCCACTCCGCGCGGTCGGCGTCCCCGGGTTGCGGTCACGAGTGGCGAGTAGGCATCCTTCACGCTGCAGTCGCTTGAGCGCCGGATCGGTTCCCCTCCCCGGGGAGTCCGGATCCGGCGCTTGTTGTGAGTCATGTCACTCCTCACCCTGACGGACGTTCGCCGCAGTTTCGGCAATCTGGACGTGCTCGCCGGAGCCACGTTCTTCCTGACTCCCAGGCAAAAGGTGGCACTGATCGGTCCAAACGGCGCGGGCAAGTCCACCCTGCTGCGTCTGATTTGTGCGCTGGACACGCCCGATTCGGGTCGGATTACGCTGCAGCCGAATGCGCGGGTCGCGCTTCTCTCCCAGGAGCCGCTGGTAGGCGATGCGCGCACGGTGCTGGAAGCGGCCCAACGTCCCACTCGGGACCTGCAGGATGCCTGGCACGAGTGGGTTGCGCTCGAGGCCTCCGCACTGGACGATGATGCGGCACTAGATCGGTACGATGCCGCCCATCAGCGCTTCCAGGATCTGGGGGGCTATGAGTGTGAGACGCGCGCCAAAGAGATTCTGGGTGGACTTGGATTTGCTGAGGACATGTGGGATCGTTCGGTTCAGGTACTGAGCGGCGGCGAGCGCACGCGGCTCGCTCTGGTGCAGATCCTGGTCATTCAGCCGGACCTGCTGCTGATGGATGAGCCGACAAACCACGTGGATTGGGCGGCATGTGAGTGGCTGCAAGAATATCTCCGCCGCTACCCGGGCGCCGCGCTGATCGTGTCCCACGACCGCTATTTCCTCGACCAGGTGGCCGAGGAGATTGTGGAATTGGAGCGCGGCGCGACTCGCACGTACCGGGGGAATTACACCGCATACAGCGCGAGAAAAGCGGTCGAGCGGGAGCAGGCGGAAGAAGAATACCGCCGCCGCCGGGAAGAAATCGGCCGGCAGCAGGAGATCATTCAACGGCTACGCAGCCATCGCAACTATTCGGCTATGCATAGTCGCGAACGGGAATTGGAGCGGCTTCAGGACGAGGCGCCGGCGCGACCGCGCGCAGATGCGAAGGGGATGAAACTGCGCCTGGGAGGGGCGGCGCGGAGCGGGCAGGAGACCCTGGTGGTGCGCGGGCTGGCACACGGCTTTGGGGAGCGGGACCTGTTCTCAGATCTCGAGTTTGTGCTGGAGCGGGGACAGCGTCTGGCGATTGTGGGCCCGAACGGCGCCGGGAAGACGACGCTGCTCCGCATCCTCGCCGGGGAAGGAACGGCGCGACGGGGGAGTGTCGAGTACGGCTTTCGGGTGCGCCCGGCCTACTTCGCCCAGGACCTCTCCAATCTGGACGTCGAGTCCACCGTCTGGGAGACGATCTGGGATACGGGAGCGCTGGACAACCAGCAGGCGGTGCAGGCGCTGCACCAGTTCCTGTTTGTCGGCGATGCGCTGAACCGCAGCGTGGGTGACCTTAGCGGCGGTGAGCGCACGCGGCTGGCTCTGTGCCGGGCGCTCGTACGTCACCCCAATCTGCTGCTGCTG
>SYMT01000071.1 GCA_005805375.1 Actinomycetota bacterium | reverse complement strand
CCGACGCGGCGATCAATCCGGGCAACAGCGGCGGTCCGCTGCTGAACATTGACGGTGAGGTGATCGGTATCAACGTGGCCATTGCATCACCCGGGCCGAGCGCCGGGAACATCGGTATCGGGTTTGCGATCCCGGCAAACCTGGCGCGCACCGTTTCGGATCGCCTGATCGCCGAGGGGCGAGTATCTCGGAGCTATGTGGGCATCCTGTGCCGCGGCGAAAATCAGGAACTGGGCCCTGAGCTGCGGGAGACTCTCGGAGCACCGCAGGGTGGGGCGCTTGCCGAAGAAGTGGCGCCGGACTCACCGGCCCAGCGCGCCGGAGTCCGCCCGGGAGATGTGATCGTGCGCTTTGATGGTCGCGACGTCCGCAGTTTCACCGCGCTGGAACAGGTGGCTGCCTTCGCCCGCGCCGGGCAGCCGGTGCCGGTCGAGATACTGCGCGGAGGGCGGTCGGTCCAGTTGACCCTGACTCCCGCCGTGCGTCCGGACGAGGGTGGATCGGTCGGGCCGCCCGCCGACCCGAAGGCGCCTCTTGATGGGGAGGATCCCCGGGGCGCGGTCCGCGAGTTGGGGCTGGCACTGGAGCCGGCGCCCGATGGGTCGGGGTTGGTCATCACCCACCTGCTGCGGGGAGGGCGCGCGGTCGAGGCCGGGCTCTCCTCGGGTGACGTGATCGAGCAGGTGGGCCGCACACCCGTAAACAGCGTGGAGGAGTTCCGTCGGATCGTGGCCGAGGTGAAGCCGGGGCAGAGCCTGGTGCTCGGCATCCGCACTGCCATGGGGCTGCGTTTCGTGCTGCTCCGCCGATAGGTATCCCGGTTACTGCCCGGCGCCGGCGCCCGCCCGGCGCGACGAAATCCCGGCGGGCGCCCCTGCCTGACCGGGAGACCGGATAGGCAAGCCTTCGCGGTGGGGTCTGCCTGGAGGCCCACTGCTCCCAGCGCTCCTGACCGGCGCGTTCCTGCACGTTCTCTGCATTCCGGACCGCATGGGATATGGTACGAGCAGGCCCGGTTGCTGTTCGGGCTGGGAAGGAGGAAGGGGTGACCACGGCGGCGGAACCGGAAGGAGAGGGGCTTCAGGCGATCCAACGACCCTCGGCAGAGGTGCTGTACCGGGAGGAACTCCAGCAGTTGGCACACGCGGATGCCGGGCAGCCGCGCCCAGGTGGGTGGCTGCTCACACCGGCATCCGTACTGAAGTTCGTTCTGGGGGACGAACGGGCTGGGATCGCGGCGAAGTTCGTCGGGAGTCGCGCATTTCTGGAGCGCTGTGTCGTGGCGCTGGCCACCAACCGCGGGCTGATGCTGATCGGAGAACCGGGGACGGCGAAGAGCTACCTCTCCGAATTGCTGGGGGCTGCGATCAGCGGCGACTCGACGCTCATCATCCAGGGCAGCGCCGGCACCAGCGAGGACAACATCAAGTATTCCTGGAACTACGCGCTCCTGCTGGCGGAAGGTCCGAGCCGTCGGGCATTGGTGCCCGCGCCGCTCCACCGCGGCATGGAGCAGGGGAAACTCGTCCGCTTCGAGGAAATCACGCGCTGCCCGCTCGAGATCCAGGACACGCTGCTGTCTGTGCTCAGTGACCGCGTGCTTCCCATTCCCGAATTGGACGAGGCGCACCGCACTCTCTTTGCGCGCGTCGGCTTCAACCTCATCGCAACCGCCAACACGCGCGACCGCGGCATCAATGAGATGAGCGCCGCCCTGAAACGCCGGTTCAATTTCGAGACGGTCCATCCCATCGCCGCCCTTGTCGACGAGATGGCGCTGGTGCAGCGAGAGTCAGACCGTCTTCTTCAGCGAGCGGGGATTCCGGCCACGCTCCCGCCCGCACTGACCGAACTGCTTGTGACCACCTTCCACGAACTGCGCTCCGGAAAGACGGCGGACGGCAAAGCCGTCGAACCGCTCTCCACCGTCATGAGCACCGCCGAGGCTGTCTCCACCGCCTACGCCGCCGGTCTACACGCCTATTACTACGGGGACGGCGCTGTGCAGCCGGAACATCTGGTGCTCAGCCTGCTCGGCTCCGCGTTGAAGGACGCTCCCGAAGACCTGAAACGGCTTCAGCATTACTTCCAGCACGCGGTGAAGGAGCGCAAGAAGGCTCCCTGGCCCGCCTATTACGAGGCGCGCCGGCACCTCATTTGAGGATTTCGCGTACCCACTCCAGATCGGCAGGGGAGAGCCGCGGCTCCGGATCCCGGTCATAATGCACCAGGCGGTCATACACGGCTTCTTGCCAGGTGGCGGCGAACGCAGCCTGCAGATCGAGGGGGACATCCGCATCCTCGCCCGCCAGCGGGATGCCAATCACCGGCATCCGCTCTCGCAGCGTGAAGGCCCACACGTTCGCCTGCGGGCGTTGCTCCCACCGGCTGGCCATCACAAAGTAGTCTCCGCGAGGAAGAGGGCGGGCCATCGGGGGCCGGGCGCCTCCCCGCAGCAGGTCGAGTTCGACCAGATGGGTGCGACTGTCCAGCAATTTGTCCCGCTTCTTGAGATACTGCACGCGCCCGGGCGCCCGCTTGTTCTCCGGGGAGAGCATCTCCAGCACGGTAACCACCTCGCTGGTCTGCCGGAAACGTACTTCGATCTGCAGTTGGCGGCGTTCCTCGGGCGCACCAAATGCCACCGGCACCGTTACCGGCGGGGAGATCGTGGCCGTGCGGGTACCGCTCTGGGGACGGGACAACGGCACGCCGTCCAGCACAAAGACATCGGGCTCAATACGCCGGATCCGCCTGCCCCCGCTCAGAGTGAGGTAGACGTACTCCTCAATGTGCGCGGTGTAGGCATCCGGCAGAGCGCGTTGGAGAGTTCCCCGCAGCTTGGGAATGAAACTGCGATGGAAGTCAGCCCACATCTGCCCTTCGAGGAAAGGGTCGAGGCCGGGGAATGGGGATGGCATGGGGGCGCTGTCGAACCCATCGTTGGACGCGAATTCGTCCCGGATTGAGAGGGATCAAGTTCGCGTCCAACGACGAGGTCAACGACGACTTACCGGCGGATGCCCAACCGAGCGATCAGGGTGCGGTAGCGAGTGATGTCCTTATTGCTCAGGTAGTTCAGCAGCCGGCGGCGCTGCCCTACCATCATCATCAGGCCGCGCCGGGAGTGGAAGTCCTTCGGGTGCGACCGCATGTGGTCCGTGAGTTCGTTGATCCGAGTGGTCAGCAGCGCCACCTGGACCTCCGGCGAGCCGGTGTCATTGTCGTGGGTCTTGTAATCAGCGATGATCTCGCTTTTCTTCTCCACAGCCAGAGCCATTGCTTTGGGTTCTCCAAGCCCCGTGAAGGGAGTCGGCGTCCTGCCCGGATGGGCACGACGCCGGAAACTGCCGTTCAGGGTAGCACTTCCGTTGTCGCTCTGTCAAACTCGACGCTCGCGATAAACGCCCCAAGTTCAGGACCTCAGCCGGATCAGACCCGCGACGTTGCGAAGACGGCGGTCAGCGAAATTGCCGCTCCGGTTGGTCCGGTTGCCCTCGCTGGTGAGAAAGGTGGTCTGTCCGGGGGTATGCCCCCGCACAATCCCGATGTGGTCGGTGGCGGCGTCTCCATCGTGCCATTCAAAGCAGACGATATCGCCCCGTTCCGGGCCGGCATTCTGCGGGGGAAGCCACGTGCCGTTCTTCCTGGCCCAGTGCTTCCAGCTTTCCACCAATGCCCAGGTTCGTGTGGGTGGCCGGGTCCTTGACCTCGTCTTCGACGTCCACCACGTAGCCATCCAACCCGCAGGCCAGCGCCTGGCCGACCGCTGCCACCTGCGCGGTGGGATCGATCAGCGCGCGCGGGTCAAAGTGGTATCCCACCCAAAGCCCTCGATCCCTTTGCTCCTGAACGATGAGCTCAATGCAGGATCACACTGAAACGCCCGGAAGTTACCCCCGGCACTCTGGAGGTCATCGAACACCTTCAGGTGCACGCGCGTGCATCCCACATCCTGCAGCGCCTGCAGGTAATCCGAGCACAGCCGGGAGAGCCGCCAGATCCAGAGTCCGTTCGGGTGTACAGCCGTAGAAAACCGCCGATCAGCCGGAAAAGACCAGATGCCGGGCGAATTCTCCGGCGCCTGGTTGAGAGAGACACTGGATTCCTGACACGGGTCCATCAGCGGAGTTTCCCCTCAGCTTCTCGCTCCGGCACTGGCGGGGAAAAGACCATGATACACTATGGACCATACTCATCCGGTCTCCGTTGTCGGGATGCAGCACCAGGATGCCCAACGTTTTCGATCAAGGGGCCCGTTATGCCATCCGGTTGGACATCACGCGGTTTCTGCCGTGGGTGCTCCAGCCGCATGCGGCGGCACTCTTTCGCTTTCGCGAGTGGCTGGACACGCGCACTGTGCCCTACCCCGGTGACCGCGACCGGGTCTGCGACACGGTCGCCGGCCTCGACAGCCTGCTACACGCGAACTGGCTGGGCGCCCTGCTCATGGACCCCCAGACGGCCGTGTCCTCCGTCATCCTGTTTCGCGTGGGCGAGTATGTCGTGCGCCTGGCCAGGGACCTGCAGCGTGGGGACCGACCGGGAGAGCACTACCAGATCGGAGCTGTTGTCCTGAACCTCACGGGCGAGGAACAGTCCGGCGTGTGGGAAATGCACCTGCCGGGCGTGGACCCCCTCGAGTTGAGCTTCAGGTTCCGCGCGCGCATTCTCTCGCTGGCCCGGATGCCGGCCGCCGACACCCTGGCAGGGGTCGAACAGGGAAGCTGGGGGCGCTGCGTCCTCCCGTTCGTGCCGTTGCTGCGCGGCGGCGGCGAACCGGATACGATACAGAAGTGGAAAGAGTTGGCTGCGGCGGAACCGGACCCCCAGCACCGTGCCGACTACGGCGGTCTGGCGCAGGTGTTCGCGACCCTGAAGCCCTGGTCGGGCGCCTGG
>SYMT01000664.1 GCA_005805375.1 Actinomycetota bacterium | reverse complement strand
GTGAGCCAGGTCCTGACCGCCCGCGAGATCCTGGAAACCATCTCCGCCGTCTATCCGCTGGAGCAGGTGAGCGTCCCCGGCTCCTCCGATCCGGCCACGCTCTACCGCTTCCGCGACGGCCGGGGAGAGATCGGTATCATCCCCACGGTGACCGAGCCGTTCTGCGCCTCCTGCAACCGCATCCGCCTCACCGCCGACGGCAAGCTGCGCCACTGCCTGTTCGCGGTGCAGGAGACGGACCTGAAGACGCCGCTGCGCGCCGGCGCCTCCGATGAAGAACTGGCCTGGCACTTCGTGGACTGTGTGCAAACCAAGTGGGCGGGCCACGGGATTTCCCAAACCGGGTTCGTCAAGCCGGAACGCAACATGAGCCAGATCGGCGGGTAGGCAGCCGCAGAACCGGTCGGGTCTTGCGGTGCCGTTGGAGGGTGAATGCCAACGCCTGCCGCACGAGACCTTGCCCGGGCACCTGGCGTCACGAAGCGGTCAGGAGCGGATGCAGGTCCCCTCCGGAAAAGGCCGGCGCCGAGTTGGGACCCGGAGCCTCGGAACAACCAGCCGCACCACGACCCGGGGGAGGCAGATGGGGCGGTAAGGGAACCCGGCAGAATCAATCATCCCAACCGGACGGGATTACCCCGAGATGGTCCCCCCCGGTGCGTGCCACACCCCGTACCCGAGCCACACGCGTGAGCAAGTGGACCCACCCGGCGCCCACGCACCCCGTATCCGAGCCACGCCGGGTGCCCTCTGGGAGTAGCAAGTGGACCCACCCCCACTCACGCACCCTGTACCCGAGCCACGCCGGGTGCCCTTGGGGCGTAGCAGGTGGTTTCCCGAGGTGAGTCCCGAGAGACGCGCGCAAACGGAGTTGCGCGACTCCACATAGGCCAGAGGCCCCACCCGGCGCCCACGCACCCCGTTCCCAGGTCGCGCACGGGCGGGACGACGAATTCTACCTGATTCCCCAAGTCAATCGCCCGGTCCCTCCCGCGCTACCGGTCACGGGGCCTCCCCGTAGTGCGGCGAGGAGTCCTGCACCCACGGCAGGTCCCAATGCACCACCCGCAGGCGCCCCTCGTGTTCCAATAGGAAGACCTCGCTGTAGATCTCCTCGGCCGGTCCCGCCGTACGGGGGGGCCTCCAGGTCACTGCGACCTCCATTGCTCCGGGGACCGCGAGTGGTTGAAAGGCGCGCACCGACAGGGGCACACAGATGCGGTTTCGTTTTACCGGCTCCCCTACCTGCGGCTCCCAACCCTGCCAGACTACTGCTTGAGTTGTGACCCGGTGTTCCCAGACTGCTCGCGCCGGGAGCAACCCGTCATGCAGGCTTTCGGGGAGGAAGTGCCAGTCTTCGAGGAACTCCTCGGCCGAGCCGGAGAGCCAGGCCCGCAGCAGGTGCTGCACCCGGGCGCTGACCTCGGCGCGCGCAGCCTCTCCGACCGCATCCGCTCGCGCCGGCATGCCCCAGGCGTCCTCCTCAGGCTCCGACACGTCGGCGGCGGGGGGGAACTCGAACGCACGCGCCTCCATCAGGTCGTCGTAGGAAAAGTGCGCCCGGACCGTGCGGGTGTGCTGTTCACCGGTATGCGGGTGTCTCTCCGTCAGGTCACAGCCGTAGACACGGCGGGTGACCGGATCGTAGGTTACCCAGCGGGTGCAGTGAAAACCGCCGGCCAGTCCCGACCATTCGTAGGTGCAGAGTCCGTTGGTTGCTGCCTCCGCCGAGACCGAGGTGGGACCGGGAGGGTGTCCGCCGGAACGTGCGACGAGTGCATCCACGCAGAAATACTCGTGGAACGCCTCGACGTGGGCGGCGTCCGCGTACGGATTGCGGTGCGAGGTGGTTTCACCGGGGAAATGTATCCGGTGCCCGTGTTGGTCAATCAGGTTCCGCACTCCACCTTCGCACTGCCACACCACCGCAGGCGGATCCGAGCGCAGCCACCAGCGGGTGATGTGGAGTTCGTCGCGGAGGTGCGTTACCTCAATGCAGTGTCCCAGTCTCGTGTCTCGCACGGTCTTCAGGTAAGCGACGAAGGTGCCGGCCGTCGTCCGCCACACGGGCGGGTGTGATGGATGCGCCGATCAGCACCCACAGCGCAGTCACCCGGCACGCCCGAACATCAGGAGCCCGGCGAGGGATGTGGGTTTCGACGGGCCGTTGCAGTGCATCTCACGCCTCCGGGCTAGTGATCCCAGGTGACCCGGTATCGAAACCCCCCCAATTCCAGGAACCACGCGTCTCGAATGCTCTTTCCGTCCATCCCGGCAGCAAAACGGATGTGGCTGAACCCCTGGGATTCGGGATCAGTCTCTCCCTTCGGTAGCATGCCTCCCTCCGCCGTCCAGAGTTGTTCTCCAATTGAAACTTCGAGTGGCCGCCAGCAGATGGACAGAATGATCAGCACGACCAGGAGCGCAGAGGTGATCGCGCCGAGCCACAGGAAGATCCAGGCCCTGCCGCGCTTCCTTCCGGAGCGGCGATTGGAGAGTGCCCGTGGGGGCGTCTTGTGTGCGGTCTCGACCACACCGGGCCTGGGGGGACCCGGTGTGCAGGGATCGTGGTCACGCGGATGCGGTTCGGGAGGCGCCATCGTAGTTAGAACCACCCCGTCTGAGCCAAAGGATTGCAGAACACCTTTGCGGCTTTCCAGGCAAAGTCTTTGCAGTTCTTCGGATTACAAGGCGCCACGGTGGGCCCACCGCACCCTCCCTTGGCGCATGCTTTTGCGGCTGCACAAAGCGCAGCGTGGCAGGTCTTCCGCAGGGCTTTGGAGGAATTCACCCCGAGGCACTTGTCGTGTTTCTCACACGCGGCGTCAATGCAGTCACAGGGCGGCAAAGTCCCAAGTCCAACGCCTCTGCGCTGCCCCCCGCCCAGTTTGGCACCGCACCAGTTGCCGTGCTCGTCTGGCCCGCGGTCGCCCGGGCACGGTTCTGGGGTCGGCCATGTTGGGAGTGTTGAAGGATCCAGTCCCGCCGGGTCAGGCAGTCCGATGGGGTTGTTCTTTGCGTACACGGTTGCCTGAAAAACATCCGTCGCAGGGTGGGGATCGGCCGTCGCCCATCGTCCCACTTTCGGGAAGAGTGTCCTTGCGCGGACATAGGTGCGTCCCGCATCATCGCGGTAGTACCCCAGCGTCCCTCCGAAGCGAAAGGGCGTCGGGGTCGTGCCCGTGCGGGTGCGTTCCTCGCCGTACGGCCAGTAGGTAAACGTGTCAGTGAAGGCGCCGGTGGTGTCCACCAGCGCGGCGGTGGAGCCGAGCGGGTCTCCGACGTAGCGTTTGGCCACGCCGTCCCGGCTTTCGGCCAGTATTTGCCCATTCGCCACGGTATAGCGCACGATGCCCATGAGATTTTCTCCTCTGTTTCTGCGGGTGAAACTGCTGTGTGGGAGAGGGCCGCAGGCGGGGCGCTCCCGCTCCGCGCTGCGGCCCCGGTGCGGGCTACGTGCTGCGCTCCATCAGGTAGTCCGTGCCGTCCCAGACGAATGGGACGGGTGTCAGCAAGCGCGGATGGTTCAGTCTGTTCCCGCTGCGTGCTGTTCCGCTTCACTCTCGTCAGGTGTTGAAGGAATCAGTTCCGGCGGCAGGTCTATATTATAGTAGACGCACTCCGTCCGGACCCACCAGTGCAGCGCCCCATCCGTCGGATTTGTCCGTGTGTCTTCCCAACCGTGCAGGAGTCGAGTCACGGGGTCGTAGCAGAGCACTAACGAAGTGTCAAAGCCCTGTCTCAACCCTTGCCACCGATACCCGACCCGTGTGGGACCACTCACATCGCAATTGAGGGAGGCGGGCTCGTCCGGACCCGTTGGCGGCAGCCCTTCTGTGGCAAGGAAGACATCCACGTCATACGCGCGACCCAGTGTTTCGGTTGTGTCACGAGAAGGTGACGGGCCCGTGCCCCCTTCCGGCCGGAGCGTTCCGTCATCCCAGAGCCGATGCACGCACGCTCCGGCCATGCGGACGATCATGCTGGGAGGGGTGAGACGCACGAAATGCTCCAATTTCCGAATCTCACCCGTCGATTCAACCCATACCTCCGAGCATGAGTACACGGTCTGGAACTTCTGCGTTGTTCCTGTAGCCCTTGCTTCAATCGCTGTGGCGCGCTTTCGTCCGCCGGGTTCCGATCCCGTCGGTCTGATCAGTACGCCGCCCGAGCCCTGCATTCATGGGTTCGGAGGGCACTGTGGCCCAGTTGACAACGGCGACCGCACGCGCCCTCCGGTCATCCGTCGTCGAGTTCGCAGCCCGAAACGGCCCTGCGGTTGCGGGCTTGGGCACCGCCGCCCGGCGCTGCTGCTTCGTCTCACCTATCTGGATGATGACGATGGCGGCCCTGCTCGCGTCCCGGCGCCGATCCTCCGCACGGGCGGGCACCCTGGCTCCCCCAGGCTCGACCTGTTGGTTCGGGGTCGGGCCTCGGGAGGGTTGTGGCCGGGACCAAAGAGCGGATCCCCGATGCTGATGAAGAACGGCACAAAGAACCCTCCGATCGGTCGTGGGACCGGGCCGATCCCTCGTCCCGGTCCGGGTCTCACTGGCGGCCTCCCGGTACGGCGGGCGCCACTCAAGTCGTTGCGCGCCGTGTTCTCCGACCCGTCTGCAGGTCGGATTGCGTCTCCACCCGTAGTGCTGCTGCGCCCCCGTGCCTACTCTCATCAGCTATGGTAGCTTCTGTTGCCACTTCTTATCGCCCGCAGCCAATCCCAACAGTACTCTCCCGTCCGGATGCACCGCGATCACGGCGCCCCGTCGCTTCTTCTCATCGCCCGCAGTCAATCCCAACTGTGCTCTCCCGTCCGGATGCACCCCGATCATGGCGCTCAGTCCCTTCTTGACGTCGCCTATGGTCAGGAACGTGTCTTCCGTCCTGGACGCCCGCAGGACAATCTGGGGTCCCTCCTCCCCTTTTTTGGTAGTCTTGTTCCGATCTGTCAGACTCAGCACCGTTCCGTCGCCCTTATCGTCGCTGAATCCGTAGACACCTCGAATCACCCCATCCTGATCCACGACCTGGAAGCTCTCAGCGCGGATCACTTTGGGTATCGGCGCGTCCTCGCCGGTCGTGGCCTGCACGACTCTGGTAGAGGATCCCAGGAGGAAGCCGCAGCACAACCATCCCGCGCTTCCGAATACGAGCACGCCAAGGCTGAGCTTGCTGCTCCGCCCCGGTTCATCCGCTGTTGCCCTCATCACTTGCTTCTTTCTTGGGTGTGAACCGACACTCTTGGGGCTCCGGAATCGCTGACCGCTGTGGGTGACTGTCAGCGACCCTCGGCCTGGAACCGACCATTCGCTCTGGGGTACTCCGCCCCCGCGAACCCGTCCCCCATCGCAGTACCAACCGGTTCCTCGCGCTGGCTACAGGAGGATCTAACCGCCCGTCGGACGGATGTTCATCTGCCTCGACGCGGGGCTCATGCTACCCCGCATCGCGCGGAACGGGCACGGATGCGGGGGATCTCGGCCCATCTTGGGGCCTTGTGCTGTCGCTCCGACAGGCGGCTAGAAAAGGCCGATGAAACCCTTGTAGAGATCGACGGCACCCTTGCCGATGCCAATGAGGTCTTTGAGCGGGTTGAACGGATCCTTCTTCGGGTCAGCAGGGGGTGCGGCTCCGCCCCCGCAGACGAACTTCTCTTGCATCCGCTTCCCGTGCCCTTCGCACGGCCGGAC
>SYMT01000663.1 GCA_005805375.1 Actinomycetota bacterium | reverse complement strand
TGGCAATCGAAGCGCGGCGCCAGCACAGCGTCGGTGATACTCATGCCGAAGTCCAGGCGATTCAGGATGACCTGGAGTACGGATGTCAGGATGCGCGTCGCCCCGGGGGCGCCGAGCACGAGCACCGGCTTCCCGTCCTTCGAGACGATGGTCGGCGCCATGCCGGTCGTTCGTCCCTTACGCGGCGCGATGCTGTTCGGGTGGCCGGCGAAGGGGTGGAAGTTGATCATCGAATTGTTGTACATGAACCCGAGCCCGGGCGTGATCGCTCCCGAGGACGATCCAAGCGAGTGAGTGAGCGCCACGCAGTTGCCCCACTGGTCCACGACCGACACGTGCGTGGTGTCCTTCGAACCGGGCTGAACGCGGGCCACATCAATCGCCTCCCCGGCATCAATCACCTGCCGCCACTCCGCGGCACGTTCCTTCGACGTCATCCACGCCTCGGGTACCTCGACGAAGTCCGGATCGCCCAGGCGCCGGTTTCGGTCCGCGAAGGCGGCCTTCATCGCCATCCCGACCAGATGGATGTACTGCGGCGTATTGTGCCCCAGCGCCGCCAGATCGTACCCCTCCAGGATGTTCAGAATGGCGAGCATCGTCGGTCCGCCGTGCGGTGATTGCGCCGTTTCGACCGAGTACCCCCGGTAGGTGGACGTGGAAGCGCTAGGCTCGCGGACCGCGTACGCAGCGAAGTCCTCGGCCGTGACGAAACTGCCCCGCGCCGCCAGATCGGTCGTCATCTCGCGGGCGAGTTCGCCGACGTGAAAATCCTCGGCGCCCTGGTCGGCCAGCCGCCGCAGCGTGCGACCGTAGTCCGGATTGCGCAGGATCTCCCCGGCATCGTACGGAGTGCCGTCCGGCTTCAGGTAGATGCGTTCGGCTTCGGGCGAGGCATGCAGCTTCATGAAGAGGGATGACCCTTCGAAGAACTGCGGCTTTTCCTTCCACCGGTGGGCCATGGTCGTTCCGACCGGCCAGCCCTCTTCGGCGATCTGGATTCCGGGCTCCAGGAGATCCGCCCAGGGTTTCGAGCCCCATTTCCGGTGCATCGCCGCCAGGCCGCGCATCGTGCCCGGCGTGCAGACCGACAGAAACCCGTCCTCGTTCACCCGATCCGTGAGGAAGAAACCCCAGCCGCTCGGATTGGGACCAATGACGCGATCCTCCCACATATCGGGGGTAGTGAGCGATCCGGCCAGTGCGGGTGCGTCAAGAATCGGCTCGCACCGAGTGCTGCCGGCGGTCCGGCACGTCAGCAGAATGTAGCCCCCCACCCCACACGAATGGGGGTCTACGAGGAACTGGACGGCAGCACAGGCCAGGGCAGCATCGAAGGCGTTGCCGCCCTCCAGCAGAACTTTCGCGCCGGCTTCCACCGCCGGCGGCTGCGGCGCTACGATCATTCCAGGCATTCCGGGGACTCCTCCCGGCGGCGCAAGAGTGATTCGCCGCCGCTCAGTTGTTGTCCCCGGAAGCCCGGAATTCCTCACCGCTCGCCGGCGAGGTTCCTCGCGGC
Source organism: Actinomycetota bacterium (assembly GCA_005805375.1). Lineage (GTDB taxonomy): Bacteria > Armatimonadota > SYMT01 > SYMT01 > SYMT01 > SYMT01. The sequence goes on along the minus strand of SYMT01000663.1, from coordinate 7,566 downwards.
GGCATCATCCCGATACCGCTCGATCGGGAAGGTCCGGTCGAGCTGCAGCAGGTTGAGCGTGCGCTCAACTGGACTGCGCTCCCGCACGGCGAGGCGCAACTCCCCTCCGCGCTCGGCAAGGCCCGCCTGGAGGCGTTGCAACCACCGGACACCGTCGCTGTCCACGTAGTCGGCAGCCCCCAGGTCCAGAGCCAGCGTGATTCCATTTTCGCTGCACTCTCCCTCCAGTCGCGGCTGGAAGAAAGGGATGGTGTGAGAGTTGACGGGGCCACTGAGCCGGGCGCGGATCACCTGATCCAGCCGGCACGTCCGAACTTCTGGGATTTGTTCGATTACCATCCGAGATCTCGCACTCCCACGCACTGGGAAACGGGGGGCGGCCACGATCGCCGCACCGCCGTCTCGCTCTTGCGCTTACGAATGTCATTGCTGCCGCCTGGAGTTCCCGGTCCGCTGGAAACAGGCCCGATGCCCGAGCAAGTTTCCTGTTGCGAAGCCCATCTGCGGGATTGCCACATTCTCCCCCGCCCGAGCATCGGCAACAATGACCCACTTCCCCAGACGAGAGTGAACTCGGTCACTCCCTGGTCGCCGCCGGAGTGATTCTTACCAGTCGCTCCCTCCGGACCACGCGGGATCGCCGAAGTTCAGGACCGGCCGCGGAGCGCCCCGCTCCCGCTCCCGGATCTGCTGGACCCGTTCCGACATTTCGAGGATGTTTCCGGTATTCTGCCCGTTGAGCAACACCGGCAGGGAGAACTCGTCGTCCAATTGCAGCAGCACCTGCGTGACCTGCAGGGCCTCAGCAAAGTCGTTGCGCGGTGGGGAATACCCGTCCGAACCCAACTGAGTGTGCGCGGCCGGATGGGTCGCTGCCTCGATCACCGCATCCTCAGATGCGGGCGCCGCGGCGCCGCGCGCGGACCGGCGCCGCATCCACTTCAGTCTTGCGTGTACGTTCATCGTCTTCACTCCCGCCATTGATCGGCAAGATTAGTTCATATTCTCGGAAGGGCCGCCCGAGGGCCAGAAAGCACAAAAGCCACGACCCGCAACGCCGGTCGTGGCATAAAACAGAACCCTGGCAGCCACGCTCACACGCAGCCACAAGGACGCCCTTCGCGCCACGCCGACGAGGTTAGCTGACGGGCTCGGGCTGGAAGAGCTTGCCCTGGACCACCAACGGTGGTCGTTCGCCCCAGATTTGGTTCCCCCGCTTCCTTATTCAGGAATTGAGCGTCTGGTTTTTTTGAAAGTTGCGGTGCGCCGGTAGTCCGGGCTGGTCTCCTTCCGAACTGCTGTTCGGGATCTCTACCTGACATGAACCCGAGGGTCCGGATCGGTTCCCAGTCGTTTGGGCCAATCCGTAAGTTCATCCTCTCTACTATACGCGAGAGAGGACGCCGGTGACCACCGGAGTTTTTTCGCCCTCCGCGAAGGAACTCCCGTGCCGCCTGAACCGCTACTTCGGGGGCTGCGGCGGGAAGCGGAGTGGGAAGGTCTCTTTCGACTCGTGCCCGTCAAAGGTCCGCAGGGTGAGGGTGAACGAGTACGCCTCCGACTCCGCGGGCGCAGCCCCCGGCAGGGGGAATTCCACTTCCCCCGTCATTCCGGCCGGGATATCGAACGGGCGGGCGGTCACCGTTCCGAGGAACCGATCCGGGTTTGCGGCCTGCACGCGACCACGCATCGCGCGGGTCTTGAACGGATTTGTCACCCGCACCGTCAGCTTCCCGGCGCCGGGAATCGGCTCCATGCGGGGGGCCGCCACACGGACGAGCAGCCGGGCCTCTCCTCCTGCCGCAAGCCGCGCGCGCACGGGAACCTCACCCCGCGCCGTCTGTGCCGCCTGAATGCGCGGGTAGGTCTTGGCGCCCCACGGCGGGATGCGGTCCTTCCAGCGCGGATCCGCATGGACGGCAACTCCTTCCGCCGGCTCGTACGAAAGCTGCGTCGTGATGGCCTTCCCGGTGGGACTCGGCACCGCCAGTTCCACCCGATAGGTGTCGCCGGGCGCCAGATCCAGTTCCAGCGGCCGGAAGAGCATCGGCGGGGCGGGTTTCCGCGTCGCCTTTGCGGTTCCCCCGCGCGGCGCAGCGCCAGGAGGCGCCGGCATGGCGCCTCCCTGCGCGCCGGCCTGCGCCACGACTCCGGCCGCGCAGGTGACAGCCAGAAGACCCGCGTACCCCTGCCTCATTGTTTTCGTCGCCTCCGTGACCCGATGCTATGGGTGAAACTCCGGCGTGGGATGAACCCGGCGGCCCTCGACCATATCCTGCACATACGCCGCCAGACGTTCGACCGTGCGATCAATCATCGCCTGCCCCTTGGCGGCGGTGGAAAGCGAAGGCTCCTGATCGGCCTGATCTTTCCACATATCCGTCCGGACATTCTCGGGGAACACCGCCAGCGCGAACGAGGTCTCGAACTCTTGGGCGTGACCCGGCACGCGGCGGGTTTCAAGCAGGGCAGCGTCGTCCGCATTCAGCAGGTCCCAATACGGGAAGAAGTGCAGGTTGACGGGAAACTTCCGCTGGAATTGCTGCCAGATAGCATTGCATGGCCCCACATTCCCTCCGTGCCCGTTCAGCACCAGGATGTGCTGAAAACCGGCCCGTGCCATGCTGTCTATCAGGTCGGAGACGCACGCGAGAAACGTCCCCGGGCTGAGCGTCAATGTGCCGGGATGCCGCATGTGATGCTCACTGATGCCGGCCATCAGGCCCTCGGCAACCAGCACGTTCGGGCGCAGGCGCTCGGCCGCCAGCGTTGCCACGTGGCAGACACTCCGCCAATCGTGCTCCATTGCCAGGTGCTCCAGGTGCTGCTCAATGGCAGCCACAGGAATGATCACCGCCTTCAACTCGCCGGCCCCCATCCGTTCCCGGAACTCGCGGCGGGTCAGTTTTCGCAGCAGAACTTCGGACTCCATCTTTCGGTTTCCCCCTCACCCAGACTGTTGGACGTACGATTACGCTCTGCCCTGCTTGCGACAGTGCCCCGCGCCCCAAAATCATCATGATCCCTTTGGCAGGCGCGGACGTCACAATACAATGACGGAAACTTCGGTCGGTACCCCTGATGAAATCAATACCCACGCTGACCCGCATGCTTGCGCTTGTGGTCTTCCTCGGCCTCCCCATCGGAATGCTCGTGCCTGCCCAGGGCTACCAGGGCACCACGCTCACGATCATTCCGAAGAAGCGCACCCCTTCGGGCAATATCTCCTTCAGCTTCCAGCAGGCGCCGATTGACGAAATCCTGCGGTTCGTCGCAGATGCGAGCGGCAAGACGGTGTTCAAGGACCCGAGCGTCTCGGGCGACTTCACCATCCGGAACCAGTCCCAGCTCTCCGTTCCGGACGCGTTGAAGCTTCTTACCACCATTCTTGCTCTCCGCGGGTACGCGATGCTCGTTACTGACGATGCCGTCATCGTCACCACCACTGCCGATGCGCGGACCCGCCGCGAACTCAAAGTCACCTACGGCAAGAAGCCGGAAGACGTGCCCGTCGGCAAGGAGATCATTACCCACATCTTTCCGTTGGAGGCGGTGGACGCCCTGCGCCTCCGCGATGAGCTGCAACCACTGTTTCCGGCCGGGAACGGCATCCTGATCGCCAACAGCGACACGAACTCGCTGATCGTGGTGGATGAGGCGGACAACATCCGGAAACTGGCGCTCATCATCCAGCAGGTGGACAAGCCGCAGACTGACGCCCTCTCGATCGAAGTGATTCAATTGAAGTTTGCGGATGCCACCGAAGTGGCGCGGTATCTCACTGACCTGTTCCGTCAGGAGCAACCGCAGCCGGGCGCCGGTGGGGGCGGCTTCCCACAGCCCATGATTCCGTTCCCCGGCTTTCCCGGTGGAGCGCCCGGCGCTCGTCCGATGGGCGGTGGCGGCGCGAGCAATCTGGCGCTCCTGCGTGGTCGGGTCCGCTTTGCGGCTGATGCGCGCGCCAATGCGCTCGTCGTCAGCGCCAGCCCCGCGAACATGAAGGAGATCCAGGAGCTCATCCAGCGAATTGACCAGCCTAACCCTGCGCCGCGCACCGAGTACCGCATTGTCCCGCTCAAGTTTGCCGACGCCAACGGGATTGCGGATCAGCTCAATCAGTTGCTCGACCCGAATGCCCGCCCCGGCGGCGCCCGGACGGGGGGCTTCGGCGGGTTCGGGGGCTTCGGCGGGTTCGGCGGCGGCGGGTTCGGCGGCGGCAACCGGGGCACCACCGGCGCCAACCCGGCGCTGGATGGCGCCCGCGCAGTGCCCGACACCCGGACGAATAGTCTGGTCGTCACGGCGCCGGCCGAGGGAATTGATAGTATCGTGCAGCTCATCCGGATGCTGGATGTCGAGTCGCAGGTGACCAGCGTCGTGCGCGTCTTCCAGTTGCAGAATGCCATCGCCAGCGAGGTAGCAACGACCCTGCGCCAGCTCTTCCAGGGGCAGACCGGAGGCGGGGGCCTCGGGTTCGGGCTCTTCGGAGGTGGGGGGCGCACGCAGGTGCCGCCGAACAGCCCGCTGGATCTGCTCCGCCAGGTCACGATCGTCCCGAATGACCAGACCAACCAGCTCCTGATCGCCGGGCCGAACCAGACGTTCCCGGTCATTGAGCAGCTTCTGTCGGAAGACAAGGGTCTCGACCGCCGCCTGCCGCAGGTGTTCATTGAGGTCATCATTGCGGACATCACCCTGGACGACACGTCGAAATTCGGAATCGAGTGGCAGGCGATGGCGGGATCGAGTTCTTTTGCCCAGAATTTCGGTCTGAACACGCCGACCGCCGACCCAACGGGTTTCCGCTACAGCGTGCTCAGCCGCAACATCCAGGCGCTGTTTCAAACGCTGAAGACAACCGACCGCATCAAGATCGTCTCCACTCCCCACGTGATGGTGACGGACAACAGCCCGGCCCTGATCGAGATCGGGGAGAGCATCCCCTACGCCGGTCAGTCCACTGTAACCAACGGCGTGGTGCAGAGCTCGGTTGAGTTCCTACCCGTCTCGATCACGCTGAACGTTACCCCGCACATCTCCCCCGGAGACCAGGTGCTGCTCGACATTGACCAGGTGGTGAACTCGCTCATCAGCTTCATCACCGTGGCGCCCGGGCAGCAGGCGCCGCGCACCACAAACCGGCGCGCCGGTACCACCGTGGTGGTGGGCGACAACCAGACGGTCGTACTGGGCGGCATCATCAGCACCGACAACAAGCGCCAGACGCAGAAGATCCCGATCCTGGGAGACATCCCGATCCTGGGAAATCTGTTCCGCAACCAGACGCGATCCAACACGCGCACGGAACTGGTGGTATTCCTCACACCCCGCATCGTTCGCGATCCGAAGGACGCCAACGACATTCGGGACTACGAGCGGAGCCGCCTGCAGGTAGATCCTCTCGACCGGCTGAACGCTCCGTTTGCAAATCCCCCGGACATCAACCCCGAAGCGCTCCGGAGTCTCCGCAGGGGAGCATTCGAGCAGTCGCAGGACCGCATCAAGACACGTTCGCAGCCCGCGCCGCGCGGCCAGGAGCTCCTCGGCCCACGCGGACTGATGCCCGGGCCGGGAGGCCCCCCTGACGGGGCCCCACCCCCCGGCGGTGAGATGCCGGGATTGGGCGCTCCCCCCGGAGGACCGGGCTTCCGGGGCGGACCAGGGGGCACCGGACGGCCCCCAGGGGGCAGACGCCCACCGGGACGCGGCCCGGGCACATAGTCACGTGAGGAGTACCGGGGGGATAGCCTGTATCCCCTCGGTTTCTCTTTGCGGGCGGCTGAGCCGCGCATTGCCGGTGTGGACTCGTTGGGGCACACGCGCTGCCGGCGCCCGACCTCGTTCTAAACCTCAAGCACGCGCACGAGAACCGTGCGTACTGCGGCGGCGGCGGCGGCGTACCGCGCGTGGAGCTCGGGCCAATCCGCGGCCCCGGCGGCACGGGCCAATCCCGTCGCCAGCCGCTTCTCCTCCGGCTCCGGGAGCGTGTCCGGCTTGCGATCTTCATCCTGGAGCGACAGCAATTGGCGGAGCCGGGTCGCCAGCGCGTGGCCTTCCAGCAGAGCGTGGGCCTCCGCCGGCATCAAGTGACCCGCTGTTCGGAGCACCCCAATTGCTGCCCGGGTGCCGGTTAGCCGGAGCCCCGCGTCGGCTCCCCCGCACCGCAGTTGCAGCATCTGCACCGCGAACTCGACGTCAGACAGGCCGCCCGGTCCCAGCTTTAGGTGGCGGTTCCGCTCGGCGGCAATCACCCGTTCCGTCTCAATCCGTCGTTTCATGTGCCGGATCTCTTCCGCCCACTCCGGCGGCATCGGGTCCCGGTACACTCTGGGCAACAGGATCTCAAGCGCCTTCGCACCGGTCTCCGGATCTCCCGCAACCACGCGGGCACGCGTGAGCATCTGGAGCTCCCAGGTCTGCGCCCGACCATCGTCGGCGTAGTACCGCCGCAGAGCCTCCAGGCCACTCACGGAGAAACCCTGGCGTCCTTCCGGGCGAAGCCGCAGATCCACCTCGAAGAGCCGTCCATCCTCCGTGGCGGCCTGAAGCACCTGACCAAACGCCCGCGCCAGTTGCTCATAGTGCTGTGCGCTCAGTTCCGGAGTTTCGCCGTGGACATACATCAGGTCCAGATCCGAGGCAAAGTGCAGGTCACGTCCCCCCAGGCGGCCCAGAGCCAGCACGGCGAACGAACCGGCATCCACGCGCGGCCACCGCTTCTGGTCGCGCAGTTGATCCACCGCCTCGACCAGCGCAATCCGGCAGAAACCGGCAGCGAGGTCGGACCACGCCGCAGTCGTCACCTCCGCCGGGGGCGAGTAGAGCACTTGGCGTGCGGCCAGGCGCAGAAACTCCCGAGCGCGAAGGCGGCGCAGCGCCCCCATACGCTGATCGCTTGTTGGGAGCGACAGACGACGTATCCGCCACTCCGCCTCCAGTTCGACCGGCGTGGGTCCCTGTTGCAGTACGTCCTCGGACTGCAACACCTCGGCGAACTCCGGGAAACGCACAAGGGTGCACCAGGCCACGGGCGCCGCGCCCGCCAGGCCGCAGAGGCGCTCGAGGCCGGCCGGGTTTTCATTCCACGATAGGTAAAGCGAGCGGGAGACCTGCATCCGCTCCGCGAGCCGGTGCAGGCCTTCCAACGCGTGGGTCGGGTCCGCCGCCCGCCCGGCTGCTTCGAGAACCTCCGGGGCGACGTCGGCGAAGAGGCGACGGACTGACGCCGGCAGCGGATCGCGTGGTGGACCGGCGGCCAGGGCCGTCAGCGCCGCAGTTGCCTGCTCCGGCTCCGGGAAGCCGCGCCCCGCCAACTCAGCCTGAAGCGCGGCGCCGGCGCCCGCCGTGTCGGCGGCCAGGAGCCACTCCCGCATTCGGTCTTCGGGGCGCGCCACCTGAATGCCGAGGCGTACGTGAATGGTTTCTACCCGCGCTCGGACCTGGTCGGAGTGCCGGCGGTAACGGTCCAGGAACTCTCGCCCGGAGGCGAATCCGAGAGTCCTTCCGAGACGGTGCTGCGCCGCCGGATCGGACGGAATGAGCCGCACCGGCAGGTCCTCAAAAATT
>SYMT01000070.1 GCA_005805375.1 Actinomycetota bacterium | reverse complement strand
CACACCCCCCAACGCTCACTTGTGACAACACACGGCGCCTCCGGGATAGGAAGCGGGCCCCGAGTCCCTGAACTCCCCTTCAGCAATCCCCATCCACCGCGCGACACGATCCGAAACGCAGTTCAGAGACTCGACCTGGGTATGTGGCCCCGGCTCGGCGGACGGCCTCCGACACAAGTCGAGACGTCTCATCGGTGGTGGTGGGAGGGCAACTCCGGGGACCGGAGGCCGCCGCGCCGGCGACACAGAAGAAAGGTGACGGGGCGCGCGATGCCGGGGGGCGAGCCTCCGAGGCCCGTATTGACGGTGGGCCCGGCTCGGGGGCGATCGTGCCGGGGTATTCCTGCGACGCTGCGCGGAGGGAAGCCCCGGCAGGATCGGGGGGAGGGGCGAGATGGACTCGGACTTCGCCACGAGTAGTTGACAAGTCCACGTCATCGCTGTAAAACAATTCCGCTTTACAACGAATCTGTTTTAAAACGGATTTGCCGGGGGAGGGACAGCATGACAAACAACATCGTGGGCGCTCCGGCACGGGGGAGCGATTTTTTCGACCGGGAGACCGAACAGCGGGACATCCTGGGGCACATCCGGGACGGAAACCACCTCTTGCTGCTGGCGCCCCGCCGGATGGGGAAAACCTCGCTGCTGTACCGGCTGACGGCGACCGGCCGGGACCACGGCATCAGAGCTGCCTATGAAAGCGTGGCGGACGCGAGGGACGAGAACGCCTTCCTGGGGAAGATCGTGGTCGCCTGTCTGAAGACGCGGGAGCCCGCAGCAGCAGATGCGTTCCGCCGCCTGCAGCGCGGACCGTTCGAGCAGCTCTTCGCCGTCTTCCGGGAGGCGGTGGACACGATCGCGCTGGAAAAGTTCACGCTGAAGCTGCGGGAGGTGAAGCCGGAGCAGTCCGAAAGCCTGGCGCGGGAGGTAGCGCGGGGCCTCCGGGCGCTGCCCGGTGTCTGGCTCATCATGCTGGACGAGCTGCCGGTGTTTGTGCTCCACCTCTGGCGGCTGGACCCCACCGGGCAGCGGGCGCGCGACTTCCTGACCTGGTTTCGCGACCTCCGGCAGGGAGAGCCGGAGGGACACCCGGTGCGCTGGGTGCTGGCCGGGTCCATCGGGCTCGATACGGTGGCCCGCCGGCTGCGCGCCGCCGCCACGATCAATGACCTGCTGCCGTACCCGCTCGGGCCCTTCTCCCCCAACGCCGCGGATGCCCTGCTCCAGGAGCTGGGAGCGCGCTACAACCTGGATCTCTCCCCGCCCGTCCGGCAGCAATTCCTGGAGCGCCTTGTGTGGCTGAACCCGTACGCGGTCCAGGCCCTCTTCGCCGCGCTCCGCGCCCGGTGCGAGGACGGGCGCATCGTGCCGACCCGGGACGCCGTGGACGCGGCGTTCGAGGACCTGCTCGGCCACGCCTACCGCACGTACTTCGACCACTGGCACCAGCGGCTCACGGACGAGCTGGGCGCGCCGGACGATGGGCTGGCACGACGGCTGCTGAACGTCGCCGCCCGCGATCCCCACGGAGTGTCGCGCACGACGCTGGATCAGGCGCTGGCTACCTCCGAGCCGGACCCGGAGAAGCGGCGCGAGACGCTCACGTGGTTGCTGGACGTGCTGGTGGGAGACGGCTATCTGATCGAGGACTTCGGGGCCGGCCAGACCCGGTGGCGGTTTCAACTGCCCCTGCTCCAGGAATACTGGCGCCGGCGGTACTCGGAGTGAGCGTTCCCACGGCGCGCCGCCACGCCGCCTTCCTCTACAACCCGGATCTCTACACTCGGGACGAACTGATCCGCGCATTCGTGGCCCGGCAGCCCCTGCTGGAGCGCCTGCTGGAGACGCTGCGCCACGCGGACCCGGAATCCGGGCCGGGCCACCACCTGCTGGTCGGTCCCCGCGGGATGGGCAAGACGATGCTTCTCCGGCGGGTGGCGGCGGCCATTGAGGAAGAACCGGCTCTGGCGGGCCGGTGGCGGGCGCTCGTGTTCCCCGAGGAGCAGTACGACGTGGGGTCGCTGGCGGACTTCTGGCTGAACTGCCTCGACGCCCTGGCGGACGCGCTGGACCGGGAGCAGGCGCCGCGGCCCCGCCTCGACGCACTGGACCGGGAGATTGCCCGGCTGCGCAGCGAGCGGGATCGAGCGGGGGAGGGAGTCCTGGCGGCACTGGTGGCCGAGGGGGAGCGGGAGAGACGCGGGCTGGTGCTGCTGGTGGACAACCTGGACATGGTGCTGCGCCGCATTCCGGGTACGGAGCAGTGGGCGCTCCGCGAGGCGCTCTCCCACCATCCCGGCCTGGCGGTCCTCGGCGCCAGCCCGGCCCCGCTCGGCAAGAGCGCGGAATACGGCGCCGCGTTCTACGACTTCTTCCAGGTGCATTCGCTGGGGGGCCTGTCCCTGCCGGAGACGCGGGAACTGCTCCTGCACCTGGCGGGAGCCGCCGGCGACCGCGCCGTGGAGCAGCGGGTCCAGGCGGACCCGGGACGCATCGCGGCGCTCCACGTGCTCACCGGCGGCAGCCCGCGGGTGCTCGCGCTCCTCTACCAGGTACTGCGGGAGGACGAGCCCGGCCGTGTCCGGGACGACCTGGAGCATCTGCTGGACCAGGCGACCACCTACTACAAGGCACGCGTGGAGGAGCGTTCCGACCAGGAACAGCAGGTGTTCCACGCGCTCGCGGTCCTCTGGGACCCCGCCTCTGCCGCCTTGGGAGTCGCCGCCGCCGTGCCTTCAAAGTAGGTGTTGGTCAGAT
>SYMT01000662.1 GCA_005805375.1 Actinomycetota bacterium | reverse complement strand
TGATCAAGCAAGTGGACGCCACGATCCAGACGCAGCTCGTTATTCAGGCGACGGATCAGCTCATCTGGCGCGTGGTGCCAGCCCGCGGGGTGAACTGTGAGGTGCTGCGCCTGGAGTTCCAGCAGCGCTGTCGCGCGGTGCTGGGTGATCGGGTAGCGGTGGGGGTAGAGTTTCTGGACAGCATCCCGCCCACCCCGGCCGGCAAGGTACCCAAGGTGGTTAGCACGCTGGATCCCACCGTCGCGGGAGTGGTTCGCTGAGTTACCTGGACCGGATTCTCAACTCCACCTACGTGGCCGCGACGGCGAGCTATGAGAATTGGGTGCCGTACTGGCCGCCCGGTCGGATCGCCTGGCTGCAAGGCTTGCGACTGCGATCCACTATTCGCCACGCCTATCGCTCGGTCCCGTACTACCGCCGAACGATGGATGAGCGGGGACTGCGTCCGCGCGACTTCCAGACCGCGGCCGACCTGGAGAAGCTGCCGCTGATCGACAGTTTGACGGTACGAGCGCGGATCGAGGAGTTCACCTCGCGCGCGGTAGACCCGCGGGCACGCCAGACGTTCTTCAGCAGCGGATCCCAGTCCGGGGTCCAGAAGAAGATCTACTGGGACGATTGGGGGGTGCTGCGCATCCTCGCCTACAGCGAGCGCGACCGAGCGGTGCTGCGGCGGCTGTCGCGCCGCTCCTGGGGCCAGGACCAGTTGTTCATCCTGCCGCTCAACTCCAGCGTGATCAAGCTGCGTCACCTCTGGGACGCGCAGACGCTGGTGCCGGGCGCGGTGGCGCGGCGCCATTTCATCTCACCGGACGTGACGTTTGACGTGGCGCTGGAGCGCATGAACGCGGTTCGACCCCAGGTTGTCTTCTCCTACGGCTCCTGGGCGGAACAGTTCTTCCGCACCCTGGCGGATCGCAAGCTGACCGCGGCGCTGCCTCGGGTGTGGAGCTACGGGGCGGACATGATGGGCCGCGAGACGCGGGACTGGATCGAAGCGACGTTCGACTGCCTGATCTACTCGGCCTACGGGGCGGTGGAGACCGGGCGGATCGGTTGGGAGTGCGAGCAGCGCCGCGGCTTCCACCTGAACGTGGACGAATGCGCGGTGCGGCTGGTGGACCCCCAGGGGCGCACCGTGACGCCCGGCGAGACCGGCGAACTGGTGGTGTCAAACCTTCACAATCGCGCCACGGTGCTGCTCAACGTGCGGCTGGGGGATCTGGGGGTCATGGACGGTGCCCGATGTCGCTGCGGCCGAACGCTACCGCTGTTGAGCAGCCTGGAAGGTCGGGTCAGCGAGCTGATCCAGCTCGCCGACGGACGAAGCTTTCCGGCCCGCACCATTGAGACGATGTTCCGCGATCATCTTCAAGGCGCGCTCGCCTCGCAGATCGTGCAACCGCCCGGAGGGGAGATTCGCTGGCGCCTGGTCCCCTCTGACTCCGCGGACCGCGAGGCGCTCAGCAGCGGACTGCTCGCGCGCTCCCACAACCTGTTCGGCCCTGAAACCGCCGTCGCTATCGACTTCGTGACCGCCATCCCCCGCACCCCCCAGGGCAAACTCCGCCGTGTCATACATGGCGAGGAAACGGCGGATACCGCCTCCATACAGGGAGAGATGCTACCCACCGGACCCAGTAATTGACGCCCCGCTGCGGATCGGAGTCGAAAGGTAACCGTACCTCGCGTAGGGGCGGGTCTTGTGCCCGCCCGCGTACCCGTTCGCCGCGATCACGCTGGTGGAACGCCCACCGTTCGCAAGCGTGATCGTCATGTTCGGTGTCGCGCCCTGCGGGTGCGCGGGCGGGCACAAGACCATCTACTCCACCAAAATACAGAGTATGGCCTTCGGTCAGACACATCTCGGTGGTCTTTGCGGCCACTTCTTGCGGTTTCTGGCTGTCCGTCGAACAAAGGCGATTCGTGCGACTCTCGCTATCCCCGCGGCTTTCCGCTCTGCACTTCCCGTTTCTTCCCGAATGGGCGGCGAAAAGCGAATTTGGTGGAGTCAATGGCACAAGACCCGCCCCTACGGGACGACGACGTTCGGGTCGGAACTCTCGACGGCGGTTCCGACACAAGTCCCGCCCCCACCGGAGGACGACGGAGTCCTACGGGAGAGAGACCGAACGCCACGCGAGGGCGACAGCACTCTGAGATGGCGAGGGGTCCGAGTATCTACTCGGCGTCGGGGCCGTGGTCAGTGGGGGTGGCGTGGCTGTGGGTGAAGCGGTCGGGGGCGAAGAGGGAGAGGTCCAGGGAGGGCTGGCCGTCAACCAGCCATTCGGCCACGTAGCGGCCGGTGGCGGGCGAATGCTGGAAGCCGTGGCCGCCGAAGCCGACCGCCAGGAAGTGGCCTTCCAGCCCCGGGGCCCAGCCGATGATGGCGTGATCGTCCGGCGTCAGCGGTCGCAACCCGGCCCAGCCGCCGGCGATGGTGGCGTCCGCCAGCATCGGAACCCGATGGATCGCCTTGCGAACCGCCTCCTCCGTCCGGCCCCAATCCACCGCCGAGGAGAGGTCGTCGCCCATGTCCTGCTGGTCGCCGGGGCTCAGCAACACCCGATCCAGCTCCTTGCGGAAATAGAAGCCGCTGCCGCGGTCGGTGGTGAGCGGCACCGGGCCGGGAATGGCCGGAAACGGCTCGGTGAAGAAGATGTGGCGACGGCTGGGGCGAATCGGTAGCTCCAACCCGGCCATGCGGCCAACCAGGCGCGCGGCCGGCCCGGCGGCGTTGATCACCACGTCCGCGGCGATCGTGCCTTCAGAGGTCACCACCCCGCGCACCCGCGGGCCGTCCAACGTCAGCGCCTTGACCTCCACCCCTTCCAGGATGCGCGCCCCGAGATCGCGCGCCCGACGGGCGAAGCCGTTGGTCACCTCAGAAGGGCCGGCAAAGCCGTCGGTCGGGCTCCAGATCGCCGCCACCAGATCGTCCACGAACAGCGCCGGCACGATCTCCCTTGCGTCCGCGGGGGGGATCACTCGCACGTCCACCCCGAAGCAGTGTTGCAGCGCGATGCGCTCGCGGAACCCCGCCAGGTCGGCCTCGTCGGCAACCAGGAAGAGGTAGCCGATCTGCTTGTAGTCCGGATCGACCCCGAACCGGTCTTTGAACGTCTACAGAACCTGGCGGCTCTCCTGAGAAAAGATGAGGAAGCGGTGCGGGACGAACTGCAGCGCTTCGTGGCGGAGCGTTTCAGCGACCCGGACGGGGTGCTGATCCTGGACGAGACGGGATTCGTGAAGAAGGGCCGCAAGTCGGTGGGGGTGCAGCGGCAGTACAGCGGG
>SYMT01000661.1 GCA_005805375.1 Actinomycetota bacterium | reverse complement strand
GGGACGGGGCAGACGCCATCCTCGCGGTGCGGACGGCGGTGCTGGGCCACGAGGAGGCACAGTTGGCTTGGGCGGCTCGGGCGGCCTAATTCACTTCTAAGAACAGCATGATTCCTTACCCACAATTCCGAGTCACACCCACACGACTCGTCTCCACACCAGGTCCAGACACGCGAGCCACCCGGATACGGGTATCCTGGTCTACAGCGTTGGAGCGATGATGCCGCCTCGCACACGATCTGGAACCCGACAGGTGAACATGGAACGCCGCATTCTGGCTCAGGGCACGATCGGATTTGCACTTGCGTTTGCTGTATGGGGGCTCCTCGCGGGGCTTGCTCCACTTTTCAAGCAGCAGTACGGGCTGACGCAGACGCAGGTCAGTATAATGGTCGCGATTCCCGTGCTGCTCGGATCGTTGGGCCGGGTGCCGGCCGGTCTTCTGGCCGATCGATTCGGACCGAAGCGCGTTTTCGCAATTCTTCTGCTGGGCGCTTCCGTTCCGGCACTCCTTCTCTCGATGTTCCACGACTACCGAAGCCTTCTGACCTGGGGGGTGCTCCTCGGGCTGGGAGGAACCACGTTCGCGGTGGGGGTGGCCTACACGGCGCCGTGGTTCCCCAAGGAGCGCCAGGGCGCTGCGCTGGGCATTTTTGGAATCGGGACCGGCGGCCAATCCCTCGCCGTGTTTGGAGGTCCACTGCTGGCGCGGGCGTTCGGCATGTCGGCGCCGTTCGTGCTGTTCGGATGCCTCGCACTGATATGGGGACTGGTCCTGCTGGCAGTGGGCCGAGATCCGGAGCAGCGGCGTCCGGCCACCAGCCTGCGAGTAGCGCTCCAGCCGTTGCAGGAGCCGCGATGCTGGCTCTTCAGCCTGTTCTATTTCGTGACCTTCGGTGGTTTCGTCGCCCTCGGGATCTACATGCCGTCCCTGCTCAAGGAACTCTTCCAGCTCGATCCCGCGGATGCCGGGTTGCGGGCCGCCGGATTCATCGTTGTTTCGACGGCGGCGCGCGCGGTCGGGGGCGGATGGTCGGATCGCTTCGGGGGCGCGCGGGTGCTGGCCTGGGCTTTCGCCGCGATGGGTGTGCTGGCGTTCGGACTCACCTTTCGTGCGATTGCGCCCTTCACGGTTGCCGCACTGGGCGTAGCCGTCTGCCTCGGGCTCGGGAACGGCGCCGTATTCAAGCTGGTACCGCAATACTTCCCCAATCAGGTGGGAACGGTCACCGGTCTGGTCGGCGCAGCGGGTGGTCTCGGCGGCTTCTTCCCGCCGCTGGTGCTGGGATTGATGAAAGACCACCTGGGCTCGTTTGCTCCCGGCTTCGTGCTCCTGGGCTGTTTCGCGCTGGGGTGCCTGGCGCTGCTCCGGTCGCTTCGAGTGGGGGAGCAGTAGCGGCAGAGTCGAGCGCGGAGAGGGGTGGCGTGCTCTCCGCGGCTCGCGCCTGGAGAGGAGGTCCACCGGCCGCCGCGGAACAGACCTTCCGGGGCGAAAGAACGAAGATGACGAGCTACCGGGGAATACTCGATCGGCGCGCGGCGCTCCGGCTGATGGGCGGGGGCCTGGTGGGAGGGTGTATGTGGGCCACTGACGTGAGCGGCGCAGCAGGGGCCGATGCGGCGCGAGTGCCGGGCCGGGTGGCGGGCCAGCGAGAGGGAGCCCTGGCAGGCGCCGCCGTGCTGAATGACGGCGGAAACGCGGTGGACGCCATCGTGGCGGCGGCGTTGGTAGCGAGTGTGGTCGCCGTGTCGTCCTGCGGCATCGGGGGCTATGGGGGCCATCTCGTCGTGGCCACACCCGACGGGCAGAACGTCGCGTGCATTGATTTCAATTCCGCGGCCCCCGCCGCCGCCCGGCCGGACATGTATCCGCTTGACGCTCAGGGAAAGGTCGTCGGGAACGTCCAGAACGTCGGGTGGCGTTCGGTCGGTGTCCCCGGCACTCTGGCCGGGCTGCAACTGGCGCTGGAGCGCTTCGGCACCCGCTCCTTCCGCGACATGGTGCAGCCGGCCATTCGCTATTGCCGCGACGGTTTTCCGATCGGCGCGGGACTGGTGCGCGCCATCCGTAATTCGCGCAAGGTGATCGAGCTGGACCCGGGAGCGCGTTCCGTACTCCTACCGGGCGGGGAGCCCCCCAACGAAGGGGACCTGGTGCGAAACCTGCCCCTGGGAGATTTGCTCACCACGCTGGCCGAACGTGATTCGGTCAATTCCTTCTACCGGGGCGATATCGCCCTGCGTCTGGCCGAAGCCTTCGGCAAGCACGGGGGACTGGTGACGCAGGCAGATCTGGCCGCGTACGAAGCGCGGGTGGAGACACCATTGCGTCTGGAGTGGGGTTCCGCGACGCTGCATACCGCGCCGCTCACCGCAGGCGGCGCCTCAGTGTTCCAGGCGCTCGCTACTCTTCGCGAACTGGGGTGGGAAAAGCTCGATCCTGATGCCCCACGCACCCACCAGGCGCGTCTCGAAGCACTCCGCCTTGCGTGGCACGATCGGCTGACGCTCTTCGGCGATCCCCGGCACGTCCGCGTCCCGCTCGGGCGGTTGCTCTCCGACGACTATGCCCGCGAGGCCGCGGCGCGGGTTCAGGCCGCGATCCGTGACGGAAAACCGGTGGCAGCAGCATCCGACGGACGCCCGGCGTCCGGCACCATCCATCTGAGCGCCGTGGATCGCGAGGGACGTCTGGCGTCCATGACCCTCACCCACGGCGAAGGGTTCGGCGGGCGAGTGGCGGCCGGGGAACTCGGGCTGATCCTCGGGCATGGGCTGTCCCGTTTCGATCCCCATCCGGACTCTCCGAACGCCCCGGGACCCGGGAAGCGACCGCTGAACAACATGTGTCCGAGCGTGATCGTCCGCGACGGCCGTCCACTGGCCGCCCTCGGAGCCGCCGGAGGCCGCCGCATCGTGAACTCGGTGTTTGAGACAGTGCTGCAACTGGTTGCCCGCCGCGCTCCGTTGGCCGCTGCTCTCGCCGCGCCCCGAGTCCATACCGAGGGGGATCGCAAGGTCGTCCTCGACGCACGCACCCCGCAGCCCGTGGAAGACTACCTGAAGTCCATCGGCTATGCGACCACGCGCGGTGCAATGGCAAACGTCAGCGCCGTCGAGGGGATGCCGGCGAAACCCTGTTAGCTGTAGAGAGGCGGTCCGGGGAGAGGGGAGTTTCCACCGCCCTCCCCCGTGCTCCAGCCTTCGTCTGTTACAGAGCTACCCGTTCCCGGCTGCGCCGGGGGGCCCGAGACGACTCGCCCCGCCCACCGTTCCGTTCGCCCGCGATAGGATCGCGGTCCGGTCCGGGGCCAATGGCTTCGACCCGGGCACTGCGGCCCCGCAGCCTGGCCGAAACGAGCACCTCGACTACCTGGCGCACCGCCGTGGTCGGGACATTCAAAAATGTACAGTCATCCTCGATACGGATTCCCGTGATGTCCTCCCGCATCAAGCCCGCCCGTTCCACGAGCACCCCGGTCAGATCCTTCCGCTTGAGCGAATGGAGATTACCCAGAGATACCCGCACTCGAGTCGTCCCGGCCCCCAGGGCGCGACCGGATCCGTTTTCGTCCCAGGCCGGATCCCACGCAGATTCGTGTGCCCCCCGGCTCCCGACAACGAGATCGGTCTCCTTGCGGGCATTGATCTCATCCGGATGCACCGAAACCACTGCCGGATCCGACATGGGTGGCAACGAGAGCACCCGGTCATCGCCGGCGGGTTCCGAGAGCGGCGCAGAATCCTGCTGTGCCGAGGTTTCTTCGGACGCGGGAATCGGCGCCGTCGTTCCTTCGGATGCCGGGACCTGCGGCGCTGAGCCGGACTCCGGCCCCGCTCCATTCTGCGACACTGCACCGGTTCGCGCCTCAGCTTCGACGTAGGGCGCCGCGTCATCCCCATGCCGGCAAGATGCCGGCGTTCCCGGGATCACATCGGGCTGCAGCACGGCGCCGCTCTGCGCAGCACCGCTCTGCGGCATAGCACCGGGCTGCAACACGACACTGCTGTCCGCCACAGCAACAGGCAGCGGTTCGACACCGTTCTTCGCCACGGCAATAGGCAGCGGCACGACACCGTTCAGTGGCGCCACCCCATTCTGCGGCAGGACACTATCCCGCACAAGGACTGCGCCCGTCGGCGCGGCCCCGTGCTGAAGCGCGGTCCCATTCTGCGGCGCCGAGCCGTTCTGCGACACTGCACCGTTCCGCGCCACCTCGATCCGGACCGCCGTTGCGGAGCGGGGGGCAGCTTCCCGGCGTCCGTCTGCCGCCTCCTGTGGCGCTTCGGTTCGGTCTTCCCAAAGGAGTTTCATTGCGGCGGCGGCTAGTTCACGCAGATCGCAATCCGCTTCCAACTCGTCCACTGTGCGCAGGTACGCCGAGAGCCCTCCCTGTTCCACAGTCTGAAGCAGCGCGTTCTTGAACCGCTCGCGCCGGCGCGCTGCAATCTCATCAAGGGACGGAACGCGCGCCGACAGTACGCGCACGCCGAGGGCGCGCTCCAGCGAACGAATCCGCTGCCGCTCACGGGCCGTCACTAGGGTGATCGCCTCGCCCGCCCGCCCGGCGCGGCCGGTGCGACCGACCCGATGCGTATAGGACTCGACATCCCACGGCAGATCAAAATTGATCACATGGGTGACGGTTTCGATATCCAGACCGCGCGCTGCCAGATCGGTCGCCACCAGCACCCCGGCGTGTCCCTGGCGAAACCGCAGCATCACTCGATCCCGCTCCGCCTGCGCCATGTCGCCGTGCAGGCTCTCCGCGGAGTGGCCGAGGCCGCCCAGATACTCACTCAGTTCGTGCGCTTCACGTCGTGTGCGACAGAAGAGGATTGTGGGACCGGGCTTCTCCATGTCGAGAATGCGCACCAGCGCTTCCGCCTTCCGCGCTCCCGGGACTTCATAGAACCAGTGGCGAATCTGCGGCACCGCCTGCCCCGCGGTCGAGGTCGTGATCCGCTGCGGGTCTCGTAAATGCTTCGCCGCCAGACGCACGATGGGTGCGGGCATTGTGGCGGAAAACAACGCAGTCTGGCGCACGGCAGGGAGCTGCGAGAGGAGCAGTTCTATGTCCTCAATGAACCCCATCGCCAGGATCTCATCCGCCTCGTCGAGCACTACGCAGCGCACATTCTCCACGGCGAGCGTACCGCGTCGCAGATGATCCAGCAGACGACCGGGCGTCCCGGCCACAATCTGCGCGCCGCTCTGCAGCGCATGGATCTGGCGGTTGATCGGCTGGCCCCCGTAGATCGGCGTCACCCGGAAGCCGAGCGAACGCCCGAGGACGAAGATCGCCTCAGCCACCTGCACCGCAAGCTCCCGTGTCGGGCACACGATCAGCGCCTGAACGGCCTGCTTCCTCGGATCGAGCAGTTCGAGGAGGGGGAGGGCAAATGCGGCAGTCTTGCCCGTGCCGGTCTGAGCCTGAGCCACCACATCGTGGCCGGCGAGAAGGAGCGGAATGGCTTCCGCCTGCACCGGAGTCGGTGCCTCATACCCCGCATCCCGAGCGCCCTGCAGAGTCGCCGCCGAGAGCCCGAGGTCGAGGAAGCTGGATGTTTCCAAAAAGTACCTGCTGGATGACGGGCTCCGTGGGCCGTCAAAGAGTGGAAAACCTGGGCGAGAATTCTGCGAGTAAAGCGGGAAATCACGCAAGGCACAGGAGTGCCGGTCCGGAAGCCAGGTGCAGCCGACGCTGCAGCACTATTCTAGCAGTTTCCGTCGGGAAGCGGAAGCGGGGTTGCACAGAGATCAGCCGGGAGCGCTTCCACTCGGGTACTCCCGCTCGCCATTCCCTACCTGGTGTCCCCCAAAGTGGGCGCCTCCAGCGCAGCCACGCGGCGCTCGAGCTCTTCCAGGCGCGCCTGCCGGGCGTACGCTATATGCCTGTCACGTATCGCTCCAGAAACCCATTTCGGAACTTGCCGGACGGATCATAGTCTGCGGAGAGCCGGCGAAAGTCCGGCAGGCGGGGGTACAGCGCTCTCAGGGAGCCAGGGGCGAGCGTGAACACTTTTCCCCAGTGCGGCCGGGCTGCGAACGGCTGCAGTGCTTCCTCCAGGCGGGGCAACACGCGCTCCACTCTCGTCCTGTCCGAACTCCAGGTAAAGTGGAGCGCCACGCTGTCGCGCCCTTCGCAGGGACTGAGCCACAGCGTGTCGCCGGCAACGGTGCGGATCTCCGAAATCTGGAGGATCGGCGCCAGAGCCTCGCGCAGGGCAAGAACGGCCCGGAAGGCACCACCGGCATAGGCCCGCGGCACGAAGTACTCCGACTGCAGCTCGTCGCCACTGCTGGGAGTGTGGTCCGGTCGGAAGTGCGGGAGGCGCGTGTGCCACGGCCCGGGCACGCCCCGCTGTGCGGTGCAACTGTCCGCCGGGAGCCGGCCGATGGGATGCAACTCTCGCGTCGCCGGGGTCGCGCCATAGAACGCCGGAGGAGCCTCGTCGGGAGCGTCATCCGACACGCGCTGCTTGAGCCATACCTGCTGGATGACCGGCCCCTGCCAGTCCGTGAAGAGGCTGACGCTGTAGGCGCTCCCGGTGATCGCATCCAGGCGTGCTTCCAATTCTGCGAGCGGCAACTCCTCGTAAACATTCTGCCGCACCGCAAACGCCGGGACGAGATCCAGCGTGAGACGCACGACCACCCCCAGTGCTCCCAGCGCGACAACCACGCCATCAAAGCGGTCACCGTCCTGTTCCCGCGAGAACTGCACCAGCGAGCCGTCCGCGATGACGACTTCGAGCGCCGAGGCGGAAGTAGCCAGCCCGCCGTTGCGATCTCCCGAGCCGTGGGTCCCGGTCGCGCAGGCGCCGGCCACCGCGATGTGCGGCAGCGAGGCAAGGTTCGGCAGCGCCCACCCCGCCGCGTCCAGGACCGGGCCGAGTTCGCCGTACGTGATGCCCCCCTCGATCGTCACCGTGCGCTGTTCCCGGTCCACTGCAACCACGCGATTCAGGTTCCGCAGCGACACCAGCGTGCCGGTCGTGTCCGCCACATCGCTGAACGAGTGGCGCGATCCCAGCGCTTTGACCCGCGCCGTACCGGCCACGAGCCGCTGTACCTCGGCCACGGTGGTGGGGTACTCGACCCGGGCAGCGCCGTAGGTCAGGTTTCCGGCCCAGTTGTGCAGTCTCTCGGTCATGCTCTTGTCGAAGGGAACTCAGGGCAGGGAATAGCCCGGCCCGGTAGGTATCCGTTGTGATTGATCAGGATCACCGAGGGAACAACTCCCCGATTTCAGGGGCCGCTGGGGCAGGCGCGGTAGTTCCACCGGGGGAGGGTTGCATCAAAGACGACCTTCATGGTTGCCTTGAAGTCCGCCGCATAGTTGCGCCCCGTCTGGTACACCTTGTCGCTGATGTCCACCGTGACCGTTAACCCGGTGCGGGCCGTTGCTCCCTCCATCAACTCTTTCACCAAGTCTATCGTATGGAAAGTCACGCCCTGACAGGCACGCGTCAGGTGCGGGAAGAACCGGTGTTCGATCGGGTTGTACTTCGAAGTAGAGGGCGGGTAGTGCGCTATCCGGATCTCGATCCCCAGTTGGTCGGCCAGCCGCTGCAAGTCCTCAGAAGCAGATGAGGGTCGTCGTCTGCCCCTATTTTCCGCTTCGTGCTTTCGCCTCCATCCGTCCAAACGTGGTAGCATGTTCCCGAGAATTGGGATGCAGGAGGACTGGAAATGCGACGACGGGAGTTGCTCTGGGGCGCCGTGGGGCTTGTGACGCTGGGCGGGTCGGCGATGGCGCAGGAAGCGCCGAAGCGGCCGAAGGGAACGCTGCAGGCCGAGCGCGCGGGGTGGATGCTCGGGATGTATGTGGGCGAGGAAAAGGGCCTGCGCTATCCGTTTGTGACGCAGCTCGATCCGAAGGGGGAAGCAGCCACTCGGGGCCTCCGCGCCGGCGATGAGCTCATGCGGGTGGATGACGAGGAGGTCAACGACCTCGGCCGCCTGCACCGGAAGATCATCGAGATGCGTGTGGGGGATCGGGTGGAGATCTGGGTCCGCCGGGGCAGCCAAACGCTGCGCTTTGAGCTGCGCGTCCCGAAGAACCACGCCCCGCTCTCCGAAGAAGCCCAGAAGGCCGAGGAGGAGAAGGCACAGGCCAAGAAGGCCGCCGACGCGAAGAAATCCGAAGAAAAGAAAAAAAGCAAGAAGAAGCGCGGCCCGGTCATCATCAAGCCGATCGATACCGGGAGTTAGTCGTCCCTCGTTTTGACAGGGCGGACTTACCTGTGGCAAAATCCTTCCCTGCCGCTGTGTCTGAGGCAGGGAAGGATTGTCCGTGATGGCCCGCCTGAATCAAATCATTGCCGTAGAAAAGGGCGTCAAGAGCCGTTCGTTCCAGGAACTGACCGAAGCGCACCAGAAGCTGCAAAAGCCCGCACTGCTGGCCGGGCTGGCCCGCACCTATCGCCCGCGCGATGATGAGGGAGAGCAACTTCCGCCGGAGGCGACGCGGGTGCAGGTGCGGGCGGAGGAACTGATTCGCGAAACGGGTGCTATCCTGACGCGCCTCTTCGATGTCACCGCCACCAAAGATTGGGCCAACTGCGTCGCCCGGGCCGATGTGGTTGTGGACGGCGTGACGCTGCTGTCCCAGGTGCCGGTCAGCTACCTCCTGTTCCTGGAGAAGCAACTCAATGACCTGCACACGTTTGTGAAGAAGCTGCCGGTGCTGGATGCGGCGGAGACCTGGAACTTCGACGCGTCGGCGGATTGCTACGCGACCGAGCCGGTGCAGACTGTGCGCACCAAGAAGATCCCGCGGAACCACGTAAAGGCCGAAGCCACGGAAAAGCACCCCGCGCAGGTCGAGGTGTACTACGAAGACGTGATTGTGGGCTTCTGGCGCACGGTCAAGTTTTCCGGAGCCCTGCCGGCCCGGCGGGTGACCGAATTGCTGGAGCGGGTGGAGAAGCTTCAAGCGGCGGTGAAGTTTGCCCGCGAAGCAGCGAACAGCATCGAAGCGCCGGAGCAGAAGCTGGGTGAGAAGGTCTTCCAGTATCTCTTCGCATAGCGTAGAATGCCTCCGCGCAGGAGCGCAAGCTCATGCTCAACCTGAAGCTGAGGTGCGGTCGGCGACAGTGCAGGTTCGAGTCCTGCCCCCACCACTCCCGGTGGGGTAGCCCAAACGGTAGAGGCAGTCTGATGCACAAAGGAGTCTGAAACTCTCGCTCCATACTCAGCATTGGCCGCCGATCGCCGAATCTCTCGCCTGGAGACATACATCGCCGGACGCCGGTTCAAATCCGGCTCACCCCGTTCCCGGGGCGATAGTTCAGCGGTAGAACACGGTGAACTAAGGACTGATCACCAGGCTTAAACGTGTCGGCGTGTGCAAATGGGCGGCGCAACCGGGGCCCGGGACTGGCTATTTCCCGGGCTCCACCAATTTCTCGAAACGCCGGCCGGAACGCAACCGGCCCGGCAGACAGGAAGTCCGCCGGGCCGGTTGGTAGCGAGTCTGCGCGCGGATCAGTCGGCGAAGAAGCAGTTGCTCCCCGCGCCGCCGGCGCCGCAGGGCCGGAAGTTTGCGGAGATCCACCCGGCAATCTGGCCGCACTGCAGGTTGGACGGCACCGGCGTCCCGTCCGGGGAAGCGCCGCCGTTCATGATGACTTCCGAGGGGTTGGCACAGAAGGCGAAAGACGCCACATCCGGGTTCTTCGGCATGATGAACTTGCCGTTGAACGCCCCGTTCATCCGCCCGGCGCGCACCGGGATCGCCTTGGCATGCCCGTCCACAAAGGCATAGTTGAATACGCCGCTGGTGTGCCGCAGTTGCCCGTTGCTGACTCCACCCCACGTGTCGGCAGCGAACCCGATGCCGATGGTCATCCGCGGCGTGTCGTAAGTGTCGCCGAAGGCAAACATCTGGGACGGGAACTGGATTTCCGCCAGCGACTTGCCCACGATAAAGGTCTGCCCGGCGGGCGTGCGGAGCTGCGTGCCCATCAGGCCCCCGCCGCGCCAGCCGATCGGTCCCCAGTTGTACCCGTAGCCGGAGTAGCGGCGGATCCCGAGCGCCTGACCGTACGCATTGTAGTTGCCGGGGACTCCGTCATTGCGCTCCGGGCAGTAGAGCATGTCTACATTCTTGATGTAGGGCATCAGGCCGAACCACCACTCGTGGCTGCACCCGGCGCCGCTCGGCTGGCAGGTACCGGATCCACCCCACATGGATGGGGAAGTTTCGTCGTAGTCCTGCGTGTACATCTGGAAGGCGTTGCCCAGTTGCTTCACGTTGGAGAGACAGGCGATCCCGCGTGCCTTGGCCCGCGCCTGGGCGAAGACGGGGAAGAGAATCGCTGCAAGTATAGCGATGATCGCAATTACGACGAGCAGCTCGATGAGGGTGAACCCGCGGGGACTGCGTCCGGACCGGGGGTGCGCGAAACTTCGCATGGGGTTGCTTTTACTCCTATGAGAGGAAGGTACGGGCGGGGATAGCCCCCGCCCGATCATTTGTACCGCTTCCGGCGCAAACTGTCCAACATGATCGCGACTTAAAGTTCTCTCGGTGAGCGGAGCAGCGAGGCGCTAACCCAGGAGTTCCCGGATGACGCGCCCGTGGACGTCCGTGAGGCGGAAGTCCCGCCCCGCATATCGGTACGTGAGTTTTTCATGATCGAAGCCCAACAACCAGAGCAGCGTCGCGTGGAGATCGTGGACATGGACCTTGTTCTCCTCGGCGGCGAATCCGAATTCGTCCGTCGCGCCGTACACGGTGCCCGCCTTGATGCCGCCGCCGGCGATCCACATGCTGAAACCGTGGTGGTTGTGGTCGCGCCCATTGATCTTGCCGGCGTTCGACCCGGGGGTAGGCAGTTCCACCGTGGGAGTGCGCCCGAACTCACCACCCCACATGACGAGCGTGTCGTCGAGCATCCCGCGGGCCCGCAGGTCTTTCAGCAGAGCGCCGATTGCCTGGTCACATTCACGGGCGAGCCGGCGGTGGTTCACTTCGATATCGTCGTGGTTGTCCCACGGCTGTCCGGCGCCGTGCCAGACCTGGACGTACCGCACGCCCTTCTCCAGGAGGCGGCGCGCAATCAGGATCTGGCGGGCCTGGGTGCCGGGGCCGTACATCTCCCGGATGTACTGCGGCTCGCGGCTCACATCGAACGCATCCGCCGCGTCCATCTGCATCCGGTAGGCAAGTTCGAACGACTGGATGCGAGATTCAAGCTGGCTGTCCTGAGATCGCAGCCGCTCGTGTCGCTCGTTCAGGGAGAGCAGCAGGTCCAATTGCCGGCGCTGCTCCGGAAGCGACTGGTTGTTGTTCCGCACGTACTCGATCAGCTTTTCGATATTCGTGTGCTGTGTGTCAATGTACGTGCCCTGGTAGACACCCGGAAGGAAGGCGGACTGCCAGTTCTGCGACTCCTGGATGGGATACCCGCGCGGACACATGGCGATGAAGCCGGGGAGATTCTGATTCTCACTTCCCAACCCGTAGGTAATCCAGGACCCCATCGCCGGGCGAATTTGCCGCGCTTCGCCGCAGTTCATGAGGAGGAGCGACGGCTCGTGGTTCGGTACGTCCGCGTGCATCGAGCGGATCACGCACAGTTCGTCCGCACACTCGGCGACGTGCGGGAAGATCTCGCTGATCTCGATGCCGCTCTGCCCGTGCTTCTTGAACACGTAGGGCGAGCGGAATGCCGCGCCGGTACGGCGCTCGGTCCGCGGGTTCTCTCGGGGGAGCGCCTGCCCGTGCATCTTGGTGAGCAACGGCTTCGGATCGAAGGTGTCCACATGTGAGGGGCCGCCGTTCATGAAGAGGTGGATCACCCGCTTTGCCTTGCCGGGGAAGTGCGGGTTCCGCGGTGCGAGGGGCCCTCTGGCGCCGGGCGCGCGGGCCGGCGCAGGACCGGCTTCCACGTCGGCGGCGGCTTCCGCGCGCCCCTCCAGGACTCCGGCCAACCCGAGCATCCCGAACCCCATGCCCGACCGCGTGAGCAGTTCACGGCGGGTCAGCAGATGATCTTCCAGGCGAGGACGATGATGTGCCATTGGGTATGCCTCAGTCGGTGAAGAAGAACTCGTTGGAGATGAGGAGCGCCTGGGCATATTTTTCCCAGGGCGTGAGCGGTTGGGGCATCGGCGGGGGAGGCCCTTCGAAGCCCCCGGCTGCGCTCCACTCGGAAGCCGAGGCTCCCCCCTCCAGCGCCCGGATGAGCGGCGTCCACTGGAAGGTATCGTTCTCGGCATCAGCGCGGCAATCCACCAGAAAGTCCAGGGTATCGCCCTTGCGCAGCGCGAGACTCGGCACGGCAGCTTCCACTCGCTGGTTGTCCGCCGTCCAGGAGCCGACTACTCCGGTGCGGCTGGACACGATGCGGCCCCGCACTCCGTCGCCCTGGTCGCCGGTGTGCATCAAGAACCCCATGATACTTACCGTGGCGTCCCGGGGCGCAACCCAGCGGCGTACGACCGGCCGCTGGGGGTCCGACCCTGCGGCGCCGCCGGTCCGCGTGAGGCGTGCAGCTCCCAACTTGGGATCAGGGTACTCTTTGCCCACCTGCCAGGCATCCCCATTCCAGACGAATGGGGCAAACGAGGTGAGTTGCCCGGCGGTTTCATCCAGTGTCCCCATTCCATATTGCCAGACCGAGGATTCCGGGGGGGTGACCCCGGCAGGCTGGCCCGTTGCCGCCCGCAGGAACCGCATCCCCAGATTGATTTCCTCGACCGATGGCGGGCGGGCATAGGCGTGCCGGTAGAGTTGCTCGATCTTCGCGCGCTCCGATGTCTGGCGGGCGATCTCCGGTCGGGCCACGAGCGCGCGGGCCTGCCGGATAATGAACGGACTGTTCATCAGGAAGAGCGCCTGCTGCGGCACCGTAGTCTCATAGCGCTGCGGGCTGTGCGTGTCCGGGCTGGCGAAGTCGAACACGCGGAAGAGCCCGGGCAGATTCTGACGGTCAATGGAAGCGTAGACGCTGCGCCGGTTGTTGTCGGCCTTCACGACATCCACGCACCGACCGCCGATGGTCCGGTCGAGCTCACCCGATGCCGCCAGCAGCGCATCCCGCATCCCTTCGAAATCCAGACGGCGGCGATTCATCCGGGAAAGCAGGCGGTTGTCCGGGTCGAGCGCCACTGCCTGCGGGCTTGCCTGACTGCTCTGCCGGTAGGTCGCGCTGGTGACGATCAGGCGGTGGAGCGCCTTGAGAGACCAGTTGAGCGCGTGGGGACCTGCGTTGGATGCCGCTCTCGCAACCGGGCTCGTTCCTCCTCCGGCCGGCGGGACGCCGGCGGTCCCGGGGGGGCGCGGCGGGGATGATGCGGAGAACGCCTCCGCCAACCAGTCGAGGAGTTCCGGGTGGCTGGGCGGATCGCTGCGGACGCCGAAATCGCTGGGAGTGGTCACGAGGCCGCGGCCGAAATGCCCCAGCCAGACTCGATTGACCATCACCCGAGACGTGAGCGGGTTCTCGCGGCTCGCGATGGCCTGGGCCAGTTCGAGGCGACCGCTGCCCTTCTCAAACGGCGTGCGGCTCGGGCCGGCAACCACCGATAGGAACTGGCGCGGCACCTCGTCGCCCGGATTGTTCGGGTTGCCGCGCAGAAAGACGCGGGCTCGGAACGGCTCGCGCGAGTCGTTCAGCACCATCGCCCGCGGCGGCGCTGCCGGAGAGGACGCCTCGAATGCATCCGCTTTCATCTTCAGGTTGCGTAAACGGTCCCGTTCCGCCCGGTTCAAGAGCTGCTCCGCCTGGTCCCGCGGGATGTTCAGCGGCCCGCCGATGGAAGTCAGGGCATTGCGGATTTGCTGATCCGGGCTGGAGCCAGAGAGCACCTTCGCATACCGCTCCGCCACCTCGGCAAGCGTAGTCGGCGCCGGACCGCCCAGCATCGCGGCGATGGCGGGGTGCAGGCGCGCGTCCGGGTCCGCATTGGCGGCCAATCGCGCTACCAGTTCCGGCCCCTTCGCAGCGAATTCGGCGTCCGACAGGGCCGCCAGTTTGTGCCACGCGGCCATCACCGGGTGATGGGTCCGCCGCGTCTCCATCAGGAAGGTCCGCCAGCGGGCGACCAATCCGAAGGGCAGTTCCCGCCGCTGGGCCACGTCTCGCAGTTCGGCGCCCCGGTCCACCTCGCGCGCCGCCATCAGGGAGACGGCGATGCTTTCCCGCGCCCGCTTCACTGCCTCGCTGTGGCGCGCGTCCAGGTAGCGGTCGTGCTCGGCGCGCAG
>SYMT01000660.1 GCA_005805375.1 Actinomycetota bacterium | reverse complement strand
GTGATGTACGCGGGGCGGATTGTGGAGACCGGCGCGGTGCGGGACATCTTCGCGCGCCCCCGCCATCCGTACACGCGCGCGTTGCTCGCCAGCGTGCCGCGTCTCGATACGCCCCGCTCCGCGCGCCTCCCCGCCATCCCCGGGCAGCCGCCCGAGATCCTGAACCTGCCCCCCGGATGTCCTTTTGAGCCGCGATGTCCGCGTGCCGCCGCCGACTGCAGCGTGATGCCGGGCTGGTCGGAGTTCGGCGCCGCGCACCGGGGACGATGCTGGCATCCCGAAGTGTGAGGAACCCCATGACTCTGGTAGAACCCGGTCGTATCGAGAGTGCGCTCGCGGCGATTCGCCCGGAACGCCTGCTGCAACACGCCATCCGCCTCTGTGCGGCGCCGAGCCCCACCTGCTCCGCGCGCCCGGCTCTGGACGAGCTGGCTGCCATCCTCGCGGGCGAAGGTCTTGCCGTGGAGCGTCCCGAGGCGGACTGGGCGGAGGCGCCGGCGGTACTGGTCCGCTTCGACAGCGGACGCCCCGGGCGGACCCTCCAGTTCACCGGGCACCTCGACACCGTGCCCCTGCCGTTCGTGCCCCCCACGGTCGAGGGGGGGATTCTGCGCGGGAGCGGGGCATCCGACATGAAGGGCGGGATGGCGGCGGCCGTGGAGGCGCTGCTGGCGCTGCGCGACTCCGGCGCGCTCACCCACGGCGGGATCTTGCTCACCAGCTACGATCTGCACGAAGGCCCCTGGGGCGACGCGCACCAGTTGCACGCGCTCCTCCGCGACGGCGTGTTCGGCGACGGCGTGTTGATTCCCGAGTACCTTGCGGATCGGCTGCCGCTCGCGGGCCGGGGCCTGGGGATCTTCGAGGCGCGCATTCGCCGGCCCGGCATCCCGGTTCACGAAGTGCTCCGGCCGGCCGGCACCGCCGATGTGCTCGCGACCGGGTGTGAGCTCGTGCGTCGCCTGCACTCCCTGTCGGCGCGCTGGGCGCAAACGCCGCACCCCCTCGCCGGCGCCGCGTCCTTCTTCGTCGGGCACATCCAGGCAGGCGAAATCTTCAACCAGTCGCCGGTGGAATGCCGGGTAGACGGGACCCGCCGCTGGCTGCCGGGGCAATCGCAGGAGAAGGTGCGCGCCGACTTCGAAGCGCTGCTCGCACAACTGGCTTCCGAGACGGGCACGACCATCGAGAGCGGGTACATGACCCCGGGTGATGCCTTCGAACTCAGTCCCGACGAGCCCCTGGTGCGCGCATTCGATGCCGCCTATGCCCATGTCACGGGCGGCCGCTCCCTCCCCGTGGGCGCCAAGCCGTTCCTGGATGACGGCAACGCCTTCATGGGCCGGGCCGGCATCCCTGCGCTCACCCACGGCCCCGCGGCCCGGGGCGCCCACACCACGCACGAGGAAGTCCCCGTCGCCGAACTGGAGCGCGTTGCCCGCACCTATGCCGTCACGGCGCTGCACTTTTGTTCCGCGGCCTGATGGCGAAATGGGCAAGAACTAGGAAGCAGATGGGGGCGGATGACAACAACGCCGCCGATCGTTTGCTGGGTGCATCGCCCTGCCCGCGTGCATCTGCAGTACGCCGCCCCCCGGTTGAAACCACGGGGCTATGGTACAAGAAACCGGTTCACACCGGTCCGGGCCGGGCGCGAAACGCACGCTGAAAGCGGGGGACTCCTACCTATTTTCCCTCCGCTGCGTGCAGAATCCGACGGAAAGTGAACGCCGAATTCCGACGGACAATGCAGCCTGATGCCGACGGAGGAGCACCTCACCTGGATTCACATCCAGCGAACACGGGCGGGCAGCAGGGCGGCGCTGTTCGCCCCCACGCTGCCACTCCTCATTCGCCCGGGACGCCCTGAAGCGCAAAATCCACCGCGTCATCTATGGCCAGAGCCTGCCCGGCGCGGTACTCCCCCTCGAATCCTACGTCCCCGAGCGTACTCCGGAGTCTTGAGATCGCGGCCTCGGTTTCACGGGCATCCGCATCGGACTGCGGGAGGCTCAGTGCCTCCCTCCCCGCGCCGACCACGCCGAAGAGCCGTGCCGAGCGGGCGAACCGCCCGAGCAGGAGCTCGAGATGCGCCCACTGGGTCAGGCACTCGATGATAATATTTCGCGCCCCGACTTTATTGACGCTCTCGAGTGCCTCAATGAGCTGCGCGTGCGCGGACTCCAGATCTCCCGCCGCGCGGGAGAACATGCTCAGGTTGATGAGGTTCATGGCCGCTTCCCAGCCAAACCCCAGATCCCGGTTGATCGCGAGAGCCTGCTGGAAGGCCGTTTGGGCGGCGGTCTCGGCCCCGGACTCCCGCTCGACGCACCCCAGGTTGTTCAGGACGTTCGCCTCGCCCGCGCGGTTCCCGGCTCGCCTGTTGAGCGCCAGCGCCTGAACCAGGAACTCGCGGGCCGACGCACGGTCGCCCTGGGCCTGCGCCAGGGTGCCGAGACAGGTGAAGGAAATCGCCATCCCGTTCTCGTCGTCCAGCGCCTGGAACAGTCCCAGGGACTGTGTCATACTCCGGCGAGCGCCGTCGAGGTCCCCTTCCTGCTGTGCGACGGTAGCGAGATTGCCGAGCGAGCCAGCCTCACCCGCCGCGTCGCCGATCTCGCGCCGGATGGCGACCGCTTGTTCGTAGAGCGCGCGCGCGGCCGCACGGTCCCCCTGGATCAGGGCGAGGTTCCCGGCGGCGTGAAGTGCGCCGGCGAACGCCCGGGACGGCGGCGCCGGGTGGTAACGTTCGAAGAGCAAGCCGCACTGCTGCCGGCCCTCCGAAACCAGGCTGCGCATCATCCAGAATCGCCACATCGCGCCGGCGATCCGGAAGCCCGACTCCGCGCTGCCGCCTTCTTCCCGGCTCCATTCCAGCGCTGCCCGCAGGTTGTCGTGCTCGGCATCCAGCCGTTCCAGCCAAACCGCCTGGCGAGCGCCGGCCAGCTGTGCCTGGGCCTCCTCCGCCAGCATCAAGAAATGGGCCAGGTGCCGGTTCCGCCAGGCCCGGTCAGCGCCGCGCTCGCCGGCCTTCTCCCGCGCGTACTGGCGCACCGTCTCCAGAAACTGGTACCGCGTGGAACCGGCCCGTTGTTCCCAGACCACCAGGCTCTTGTCCGCGAGCGAGGTCAACAGATCGACGACTTCCCACTCCTCAATGCCCTCCGCGGCGCAGATCTCCTCCGCGGCGTTGATGGTCCATCCCCCTGCGAAGACGGAAAGACGCTCGAAGAGCGCTTTTTCCGGCTTCGTCAAAAGATCGTAACTCCAGTCAATCAGTGACCGCAGCGTTTGCTGGCGAGGGAGGGCCGTTCGACTGCCTCCCGTCAGCAGGCGGAACCGTTGATCGAGCCGCTGGTGTACGTCCTGGACGGAAAGCGAGCGGGTTCGAGCCGCCGCCAGCTCGATGGCAAGCGGGATCCCGTCCAGACGACGGCAGATCGAGAGGAGCGCGGGAGCATTGGCGGCGGTAACGGTGAAGTCCCTGGTCACAGACACGGCGCGCTCCACGAAGAGCCGCGTGGATTCGTATTGCAGAAGCAGCGCCGGCGTGACCTCGGCCTCCGCACCCGGAAGGGACAGCGAAGGCACGCGGTGGGTGGTCTCGCCGCCGATGCGCAGCGCCTCTCTGCTCGTGACCAGGATCCGCACGTGGGAACACGTGCGCAGGATGGCCTCTGCCAGAACCGCCGCCGGCGCGAGCAGGTGCTCACAGTTGTCCAACAGCAGGAGTACCTGCCTGGGCTGCAGATACTCCACCAGCGTCTGGGTGAGCGACTTACCGGTTTCTTGATCCAGGCTCAGCACACTTGCGGCCGACTGCACGACCAGCGAGGGATTCGATAGCGGTGCGAGCTCGACCAGCCAGACGCCGTCCGGGTAGGACTCCAACAGGTCGGCCGCCACCTGAAGCGATAACCGGGTCTTACCCGTGCCTCCGGCGCCGGTCAGCGTCAACAGGCGACTCCGGTCGAGGAGCTGCGTCACCGTTTCGATGTCGCGCTCGCGGCCCACGAATGAAGTGAGCTGCAGCGGCAGGTTGTTGGGGTGCGTGGAAAGCGACCGGAGAGGAGGGAACTCGCCTTCCAGGTCGGGATGACAGAGCTCGAACACCCGCACTGGCTGCTGCAGGTCTTTGAGACGGTGGCTCCCCCGGTCCACGAGAGTCGCACCCTCGGGCAGCTTCTCCGCCAGCAGATCGCAGGTCGCGCCCGAGACGAGCACCTGGCCTCCGTGGCCGGCTGCCAGAAGCCGCGCGAGGCGATTGAGTGCGGGGCCGAAGTAGTCGCCGTCCCGCGCCTCCGCTAATCCGCTGTGCAGCGCCATCCGCACGCGCAGCCGACGCTTCCCGTCATCGGTCTGCAGCGCCAGCGCCGGCAGCCACCGCTGGCACGCCAGCACCGCATCCAGGGCTCCGAGGGGACTGTCGAACGCAGCGCAGAAAGCGTCGCCGATCGTTTTGAAGACGTGGCCGCCGTAGCTCTCGATCCCGGCGCGAAGCAGGTCGTCGTGTTGGGCCAGCGCCGAACGCATTGCCGCCGGCGCTTCTTCCCAGAGCCGGGTTGACCCCTCAATATCCGTGAACAGGAATGTGACCGTTCCGAGAGGGAATTCAGGCACTTGCGGCCCCTGCGAGTTTCTCACAAAGCCCTACTCCGCAACTGAATGCCGACCGCTCGATCGGGTGCTCCACGCGGCTGCGGACGGACGGGGCCGCCCACGCCGCCGGGATCTCCACGAGTTCAGAGAAGGGCGCGAGGCACTTGCGGACCTCCGCCGCGTGCGGGCATCTCGGATTGCCCTCGGCCTCCCGGCCGGGCAATCCGAGATGCTTGATGTGACCGGTCCGCTCGATCCGCAGCCGTGCGGCCACGGGCTCCGCAACCTCGAATGGGATCGCCAGCATGGGGTGCCCTCCGACGCTCGCTCTCGCAGTTAGGATATCACCCCGTACCCCCCGCGCCGGTCCGCATGCTTGGGCAAACACCTCCAATTCTGAACCACGAGGATGGGCGCCAGCAAACCGGAATGCCGGAGGAGGCCCGTCAGCACACTGGCACGATGTTCGCCCGGTCCCCCTGTGGGGCGACGGCCCCGTGGGCGAGGTGACATCGGCGGAGTCGCTGTTCGGTTTCCTTCGGAATCCCTGTGCAGACTGGTCGGGAGGGTACACTGCGCTGCGCCTCGCCCCCAACCGGCTGACTTTCCGCCGTAGTGCTGCGCCTGGCCTCCGGGTGCTGCGCCGGTCCCCAAGCGGCTTCGTGGGCGATTGCCCTGTCGTCTCAACCTGGGCCGACCTACCGGAGGCGCACTGTGAGGAAGGGGAGCGCATCCCCGACGGCGAACGGTCCCCGGCAATCTTCCTGCTTCCACCGTCCTTCACCCCTCTGTCCTGCATGCGTCCAAGGAGATGCACCATGCCCCCACACGCGGATGACGCTGTGAACGTGACCGGCCTCGTGCCCGAGAACCTGACCACCAACGAGGAATACCTGCGCCGGATCCTCGCGCGTGATCAGATGAAGGAGTTCAGCAAGAACCCTCTGGTTATGGCCCGCGCCGACGGTGTTCGCTACTGGGATGTGCACGGCAAGGAATACCTGGATGGGCTGGCCGGCATTTATGTTGCGTCAGTCGGACACAACCACCCGCGTGTCCTGAACGCCATTCAAGAGCAGTTCAAGAAGCTTGCCTTCGCCCCCGTGATGCACGGCACAAACGCCGTCGCCGTGCAACTCGCCAACATGCTGGCGGAGATCGCGCCGGGTGATCTGAGCACCGTCAAGTTTGAGTGCGGGGGGTCGGAGGTCACCGAAGCGGCGATCAAGATGGCGCGGCAGTACCACCAGCGCACCGGCAACCCGCGAAAGTACAAGATCATCTCGCGGTATATGTCGTGGCACGGCTCCACGATGGGCTCCCTTTCCGCCTCCGGGCTGAAGTCGCGGCGGTCGGTCAACGAGCCGCTGGCCCCCGGGTTCATCCACGTCTTCCCGCCGACCTGCTATCGCTGTCCGTTCGGCAAGGAGTATCCCTCCTGCGACCTTACCTGCGCGAGCTTGATCAACGACGTGATTGAGATGGAGGACGCGGACACCGTGGCCGCCGTGATCGTCGAGCCGATCGGGCACACCGGCGGCATCATTGATCCGCCCGCCGAGTATCTGCCCCAACTCCGCGAGATCTGCGACCGGCACAACGTGCTGCTTATCTTCGACGAGATCATCACCGGCATCGGGCGCACCGGCCAGATGTTCGCGGCGGAGACCTTCGGCGTCACCCCGGACCTCCTCTGCCTGGGCAAGGGCCTGAGCGGCGGCTACGCGCCCCTCTCCGCGCTGATCTGCCGCGAACCGATCGCTCGCGCCGTCTGGGGGGATGCGCCGGAAAATCCCGGCTTCGTCGAGGGCCACACGTACGAGGGCAACCCGATCTCCTGCGCGGCGGGCATCGCCGTCCTCTCCGAAATCCTGGAGAAAGACCTCTGCGCCAACGCGCGCGCGATGGGCGCCCGCCTGCGC
>SYMT01000659.1 GCA_005805375.1 Actinomycetota bacterium | reverse complement strand
CTCTTCACCGACATCGAGGGCTCCACTCGCCTCTGGGAAGCGCATCCGGACGCCATGCGGGTGGCCCTTCGCAGCCACGACGACCTCCTCCGCGCCTGCATTGAAAGCCACGGCGGGCACGTCTTCAAGACGGTGGGCGACGCCTTCTGTGCCGCCTTCGCCAACCCGCGCGAGGGCCTGGACGCGGCCCTGGCTTGCCAGCAGGGGCTGCCAGCGCTGGGTGTCGCCACGGCGGACGGCGCGCTGCCACTGAAGGTACGGATCGCGCTGCATACCGGGGTGGTGGAGGAGCGGGATGGGGACTACTTTGGCCCGTCGCTGAACCGCGTGGCGCGCGTCCTGGCAACCGGGCATGGCTGCCAGGTGCTGCTCTCCCTGGCGACCGCCGAGCTCGTACGGGACAACCTGCCGACCGGCGCAGCCCTGCGCAGCCTGGGTGAGCACCGGCTGAAGGACCTGGGCCGGCCGGAGAGCCTGTTCCAACTGCTGCACCCGGAGCTTCCCGACGACTTCCCTCCCCTGCGCTCTCTGGACAATCCGGAGTTGCGGCACAACCTGCCGCAGCAGGTCACCAGCTTTGTGGGGCGAGAAGCACAGATCGCCGAGGTGAAGCGCCTCCTGGAGAAGACGCGGCTGCTCACCCTGACCGGCAGCGGCGGCAGCGGTAAGACCCGCCTGGCGCTGCAGGTGGCGGCGGATCTGCTCGACGGTTTGCGCGATGGTGTGTGGGTGGTGGAGTTCGCGCCGTTGACCGATCCGAATCTGGTGGCTTCCACCGCGGCGAGCGTTCTGGAACTGCGGGAAGAGGCGGAGAAGCCGATGCAGCAGACGCTGACGGAGCACCTGCGAAGCAAGCACCTGCTGCTGATCCTGGACAACTGCGAGCACCTGCTCACCGCCTGCGCGCAACTGGCCGATGCACTGCTGCGCCATTGCCCGCGGGTGTTGATCCTGGCCACCAGCCGGGAGGGACTGGGCATCGCCGGGGAGACCACCTACCGGGTCCCATCGCTCACCCTCCCCGACGCGAAGCAGCCCCGGACTCCGGAGAGTCTGTCCCACTACGAGGCGGTGCGGCTGTTCATCGACCGGGCGACTCAGGTTCAGACGACGTTTGCCGTCACCAACCGGAATGCACCGGCGCTGGCTTCTATCTGCCACCGGCTGGACGGCATCCCGCTGGCGATCGAACTGGCGGCGGCACGGGCCCACTCGCTGACGGTCGAAGACATCAATGCCAGATTGGACCAGCGGTTCCGCCTGCTGACCCGGGGGAGCCGCACCGCCCTCCCCCGGCAGCAGACGCTGCGCTCGCTGATCGACTGGAGCTACGACCTGCTGAACGCAGCAGAGAAGGCATTACTGTGCCGGCTCTCGGTGTTCCTGGGAGGCTGGACTCTGGAGGCGGCGGAGGCGGTCTGTTCCGGGGAGCCGGTGCCTCCTGGAGGTGAGGCGTGGGAGACGCTGGACCTGTTGACCTCCCTCTGCGACAAGAGCCTGGTGGTTTCGGAAACCGCGGGACAGAGCGTTCGCTATCGGCTGCTGGAGACGGTGCGGCAGTACGCGCGGGACCGGCTCCTGGAGGGCGGCGAATGGGAGAAGTGGCGAGATGCGCACCTGGCGTACTTCCTGGCGCTTGGGGTGGAGGCGGGACCGCACTTATCGGGACCGGACCAGCAGACGTGGCTGGAGCGGTGGGAGACGGAGCACGACAACCTGCGGGTGGCGCTGGAGTGGGCGGCCGAGCAATCCAACTGGGAGGCCGGGCTCTGCCTGGCGGGGGCGGTGTGGCGGTTCTGGTATGTCCGGGGCCACTTCGCGGAGGGGCGCCGACGGCTGTCGCGACTCCTTGCGGCGGTGACCCCGGATCGGCAGACATCGGCGCGGGCCGGCGCCCTCACCGGAGCCGGGGTGCTGGCGTACTGCCAGGGGGAATACGAGGCGGCGCGAGCCCTCTTCCACGAAGCGCTGACCATCCGTCGGGCCCTGGAGGATCAGCCAGGGGTCGCCGGCCTGCTGAACAACCTGGGCAACGTGGCCTACGATCAGGCGGACTACGGCACGGCGAGGGCTTTCTTCGAAGAGAGCCTGCTCCTCCGCCGGGCGCTCGGAGACCGCCGGGGTCTCTCCGCCACACTGAACAACCTGGGCAACGTCTTCAACGAGCAGGGCGATTACCCCACCGCCCGCCGGCTCTTCGAGGAAAGCCTCGCCCTCAAGCAGGAGTTGGGAGACCGCTGGGGGATGGCCCATTGCCTGAGCAACCTCGGGTTGGTCGCGTGCCACCAGGACGATCTCCCGGGCGCCCGCGCGTTCTTCGACGAGGGCCTCGCGATCCGGCGAGACATCGGGGATCGGGCCGGCATCGCCCTCTCCCTGAACAACCTGGGGCACGTCGCCATCGAGAGGGGTGATGGGGCCGCGGCGCGTGCGCATTTTGTCGAAAGCCTGACCATCGAACGCGAGTTGGGGGACCGCTGGGGCATGGCCTTCTCCCTCGAAGGGCTGGCCGGTGCGGGGGCCGCCGCAGGGGACGCGATCGCCGCGGCGCGCCTCTGGGGCGCGGCGGAGCGCCTGCGCGCGGACATCGGCGCGCCCCTGCCGCCGACGCAGCGACGATCCTACGAGCGCTGGGTATCCGCTGCCCGCGCCGCCCAGGGAGACGAGGCCGCCTTCGACGCTGCCTGGGCTGAGGGGCGCGCGCTGACGCTGGAACCGGCGCTGGATCTGGCCCTGGAGGCGCCCGATGCCTGACCTGCCACGCTCGGAGGTTCGATAGCGCAGGGGCAAGGAAGCCGATCGTTCCGGGCGAAGGACTCCTTCCGTTTCTCCCGAAACAGATAAGTTGACCCGAGGGGACCCTTCGGGGCGAGAACGGAGAATAGTTTGCTGCGCTGGAGGCGATCCAGCGACAGGGGAAAGAGTTCACGGGAGTTGCACAGCATGACCCTTCCTGCCCTCCAGGTCCACTCCAGCGGCCGCTATCTGATCACCGAACACGGCACGCCGTTCTTCTACCTGGGCGACACGACGTGGGAGCTATTTCACCGCCTGAACCGCGAGGACGCGGTCACGCTCATCGAGAACCGTGCTGCCCTCAGGTTCAACGTGCTTCAGGCCGTCGCCCTCGCGGAACTCGACGGGCACATCGACCCGAATGCCTACGGTCATCTCCCGTTCGAGGATCTGGATGTGACCCGGCCTGCCGTGCGGGAGGGGCCGCACAATGACTACTGGGATCACGTGGACTTCATCGTGCGTGAGGCCAATGCGCGGGGTCTCTACATCGGCTTCCTGCCGACCTGGGGGCGATACTGGCACGACCCGGTGAAGGACGACCAACCGCTGTTCACGGTCGCCAGTGCGGAGAGCTATGGGGAGTGGCTGGGACGGAGATACCGGGAAGCGGGATTGATCTGGATTCTCGGCGGTGACCGCAACGTGGATACCGACGAGCAATTGGAAATCATCCGTGGGATGGCGAGGGGGATTCGCAGGGGCGACGGTGGAGCCCACCTCATGACGTTTCACCCTCCGGGCGGCAACGGCTCCTCAACCTGGTTTCACCAGGACGACTGGCTCGACTTCAACATGCGGCAGAACGGCCACGTCCCGGAGTTCACCGGCCGCTACGACAGCACGCGCCAGGACTACGACCGCACTCCCATCAAGCCCGTGATCGACGGTGAACCGATCTACGAAGACCATCCCGTCTCCTTCAACGCCAGGGCGCTGGGCCATTCGATTGCCGCCGATGTGCGCCGACCGCTGTACTGGAACCTGTTCAGCGGCGCGTGCGGCCACACGTACGGCCATCACTCCGTCTGGCAGATGTGGACACCGGGGAAGCGGCCCGTCAACCATCCGCTGATGCCGTGGTCGGAGGCCATCCAGCAACCCGGCGCGGCGCACATGCAACACGGCCGCGCGTTGATCGAGTCGCGGCCGTTCCTCACGCGCATCCCGGACGATTCCATCCTCGCCACCGACCCCGTGCCGACGAGCGTGCCGGGCGCGGGCCGTTACCGCTTCGCCGCCACGCGGGATGAGAGCGGCCGCTATGCCATGGTCTACGCCCCCATCGGTCGCAGCTTCCAGGTGCGGATGGAGGTCATCCAGGGCTCAAAGGTCGAGGCATGGTGGTTCAATCCGCGCGACGGATCGGCGCAACGTCTCGGCGAATTCCCGAACACGGGCGAGCGCGAATTCACCCCGCCCAGCCCGGGCGAGATGCTCGAGTGGGTGCTCGTGCTGGACGACGCGGCGCAGCGCTTCCCGCCGCCGGGGACGTAACGGCAGATCCGATCCAGGCGGCGACCAGTTCGGGGCCGCCCCGTAGTTCGGTGGCATCGGCACGGCGGTCCCGGCACTCTCGCCGGGACCGCCGTGCCCGCACCCGGCAGTACCAACATGGCCGGGGCCGCGGGAGGAGGACGCCGGACCCGTACCAGTATTTCAGCCGCCCGAGCGCCGCCGGACCACCACCAGCCAATCCTCGCCGGGGTCGGCGGGAGGCAGGCCGAGGCCCGCCCGGCCCCGGCCGCTCACCTGCGCCACCGAACCGTTTTGGAGCGGTCCTCCCTCGCGCGGGTTGAACCAGCGCACCTCGAAGCGCCCGGTTGCCGCGCCCAGGTCTAGTTGCGCCTCCCCGCCCTGCGGGAGGTAGACCAGGTACAGGTCACCCGGCTTGGCCAGGCAGTACCGGCTGTTGTCGCTCTGTTTGTTGCCCACGAGGGCATCGGCATTCTTCATCTCCCAGAACGGCACGCGCGCGGCGTGGAAGAACTCCAGCGCCAGGCGGCAGTATTTCCAGGAACGCTCCCGGCTGCGAAAGTCCTCGCACACCAGGTCGTTCTGGGGGAGGCGGTAGCCGAAGTAGTACTCCACGCCGGCGCCGCCCGCCATGACGTTGCCCCACAGCGTGGCCTTCCGGATCGAGTGGAGATCCCACTTCTTGCCGTCTTTTTCGGCGACGCCGCTGTGGCCCGCGTAGCCCGGATCCGGGGGCACGCCCAGATCGGCCGGCCCCTGCTCGTCGTTCGCCACCACCCAGGGCCGGCCCGCACGCTCCGACTCGTTCACCCACTGCAGTGTGCGCCGGTGGACCTGGTCCCATCCGTTCTGCAGGGAGGCCCCGGTGAACGGGGTCTTCCCCAGCAGCGCGGTGTAGACCCGGTCCTGCGCGTTCGGGAAGGTGTGCACCACCACCAGATGGTCGTAGGGATCCATCGCCTGGAGATACCCCGCCATCGCGAGCTGCTGCTCGGTGGACTGCGTGTTCTCCTCCCCCAGGTTCCAGTTGAGTGCCAGCGCGTGGCCGAAACGGGCGATCAGTTCGCGGCAGTACAGCTTGCGGGTCGGACCCAGGTCCCCGCCGTCCAGCGCGGTCTCCACCGCCGTACCGGCCGCGGCCTGAACGGTCCGGTTGTCGTCGTTTTCCTGCTCCTGCAGCTTGAAGTGTAGAAAGAGACCAAGCTTCTGCGCGTGGTCGAAGACGATCCCCCACTGATCCAGCCGGGAGCAGTCGTAGTGCCGCCGTTCGTTCCGGCTGACGAAGGGCCAGACGTTGTCGCCGTCCCCCCCCGCGTTGTAGGGCAGGAAGGAGAAGACGTTGCAGCCCGAGGCCGCCAGGTAGTTCAGCGCGCCGATGATCCCCTTGCCCCGGCCGTTTTTCCAGGCGGGGTCGCCCGGACGCCAATCCCGCACGTGCGGCGCCCAGGTCTTGAGCGGGACGTTCGCCTTCCGTGCGACGGTGCCGTCGAAGTCGGAGCAGGCCAGCAGGGTCTCCGGCGAATCGGGTCCGGCCTTGAGGAAGTGCTCGCCCGAGCCGGCGAAGCGCAGGAAGTGCCCGCCGACGTACTGGAGCCGGCCCCGGTTGCGGAAGTCGCGGCCCGTCCGGTTCGTAGGCCGCACTTCGAAGGAGCCGCTTTTCCCGTCGAAGGGAGCCACCGCCGCTCCGGCAGACGCCGTCTCCAGCGCGGCGTCGGCGCCGCGGGTGACGTGGACGGTGTAGGTCCACCGGCCCGCTTTGTCGGGCGAGAGATGCGCCCGCCAGCGGGTGCCCGCTTCCGCCGAGGTCTCCGCGGCGCGGCCATCGGCGGCGAAGTAGCCGGGCACGACGAATTCGGGCTGGCCGGACGCATGGCGGAAGGTCACCGTGAAGCGGTAGTCCGTGAACGGATTGGGAGCCCGGTCGCGCTCGTGGGCGAACGGACCGTTCAGCGTGAGCGTGACCGGGTGCCACTGCCGCAGCTCCCCGGAGAGCTGCACGGCGCCGTCTCCGTGTGGCTGCCGCGGCTCCACCAGGGGCGGGGCTGCGCCGCCCTGGGCCGCGACGGCGTAGACCAGGGACGCCGCCGCGGTGGCCAGGGCGAACGGGAGCAACCGGAGTCCAACCCGTACCCGGGGCCCGGCACGACGGAGAAGCCGGCTCACTTGCCCGGGACTCCGTAGGCATAGCCCGCCCACCCGAGCACGCCGTCCCTTCCGCTGTACATGCGTTCCGGCTTCTCCCACTTGGCGTGGCCGTCCGCATAGATGTGGTTGCTGCCGCCGCTGTGGCGATTCGTGCTCCGGCCCTGGGTCGGATCCACGCGCGAGATGCCGGGGATCCAGATCCGGAAGTCGTTGGGCGCGTTCATGTGCTCGTCCGGCTCACGCCCGTCCCGCTCCGAGACCGCCACGGTGTCGGCGGGAGCGATGATCTCGGCGATGCCGCGGCCGGCGCCGCTCTGGAAGACTCCCCAGCCCAGAGTCGGGCTGTTGTTGAACAGATGGGTGCCGACCCCGACGTTGTTGTTGGCGAAATAGCTGAACCGTTCCGGCCGCCCATCCAGTTCGATCCACATCCGCGTGGCGCGGTCCGAGGGGCAGAGGAAGACGCCGGAGTTCTTGAGATACGGGGTGATCCGGGAGAGGCCGTAGGTGGGGCGCAGGATCAGGTCCCCGGTCGGAATCCGGGGATCGGTGAGCAGTCCGCCCTGCGTCGGCGGCATGATCTCGTCGTAGTCCTGCACATACATCACGAGGGACGTACCCAGTTGCTTCATGTTGGAGAGGCAGGAGATCTGGCGGGCCTTCTCCCGCGCCTGAGCGAAGACGGGGAAGAGGATGGCGGCGAGAATGGCAATGATCGCAATGACGACGAGCAGTTCGATCAGCGTGAAACCTTTTCGTTGCACCTTGTTCCTCCAGAGGGAGCAGCGGGACCGGGGGGCACCCACCCGGTTCTGATCCTGCTGAGTGTATTCAGTACACGTTCGCGCTGGGCAGACCTTTGCCCTCCTACCACTCGAAGTGGGCGATGCCCGGGATGCGGGCGCCGATCCGGGTCTTCGGAAACATCAGTCCAGCGCCCGGCGACCACCGGGAAATACGCGTGATGCCCCCAGAAATGGGGACATCGCTCCTCCAGGAAGCAGCGATTAAAACAAAACTCCTGTTCTCCTCTTGACTATGGCGGACCGGCAGTTACACTTAGTCAGTCACCCAGAGGAACTTCCAGACATGACCAAGCAGCTCCCCGGAACCCGCACCGTCCTTCTCCTAACGGGGGTGCTCGTTACTACGACCACGCTATCCGCTCAGAACTCCCGGACCATGAACCTCTCTGCTGGAGGATCAGCGACCGCATCGGGGGCGGTTCGGGGTCGCGGCGACACTGACTACACGTTCCGAGCAGGAGCTGGACAGACGATGACCGTGACGCTGACGTCGAAGAGTTCCTCTGTGAACTTCAACGTTCTGCCCCCGGGCTCCGATGGTGCGGCAATGTTCAACAGCACCTTGGGTGGGCGCGAGATGGCCAGGAGGACTGCTCCCGTTGAGGGCCTGTACAGGGTTCGAGTCTACCAAATGGGGGCGGCGAAGGCTGAGAACCGCACCAACGCTTTTTCGATCGCCGTCAACGTCCGGGGCAACCGGTTGAAGCCCCTTCCCGACTCGGCCGATGCGAAGCTCAAAGGGACTCCCTTCCATGCGAGGTCAGAGATTGACTGCACCTACATCTACCAGCCGAAACTAAGGGAACCGCGCAGAATTAATCCTCCCGTCAGGCGGGGACCACTCCCGGGATGGTCACGAACCACTTCCCCAGTGCCGGGAGACGCTCGATCTGCGTTTCCAGGGCGGCCATCTCGGGTGCGAGGAGCCGCACGCCG
>SYMT01000658.1 GCA_005805375.1 Actinomycetota bacterium | reverse complement strand
GGAGACTCCACAGGCACCTGCATTTTGACGTTTCGGGCAGCTGATCCCGGTCAGTCGGCCTCGCTGCAGGTCCAGATGTTGCCCGGGCGGCGTACGGACTGGCCGAGGCTGATCCACTTCGCGTGCCCGTCCATGAAGGCAGCGTTGAGTCCCCCGTTCGGATCCGCGCCGGCAGTCAC
The DNA here is from genome assembly GCA_005805375.1 of Actinomycetota bacterium. Classification (GTDB taxonomy): domain Bacteria; phylum Armatimonadota; class SYMT01; order SYMT01; family SYMT01; genus SYMT01. Next base: position 4,151 of record SYMT01000658.1, on the reverse strand, counting down.
ACCGGAGTGGCGCATCGCATGCACCTGGCCGGCGACCGACGGGAGATCCCAGGGCCCGCTGCCGCCGCTGATCGCCGCCGGTGAGGAGAACCGGCTGTCTGCGATGCCGACCACGCCGGCCGGCGCCGGGATCGCCGCCAGGCCCAAAATGTTGTTGCTGAACGGCCCCACCAGCAGCGGGTCCGTCTGCCCGACGGGCAGGCCGAAATTGTTCACACCGTAGTTGTAGTCCGCCGCCGTCCCGCCGGGAATCGCAGCGTTGGTGCGGCAGTCGTTCGGGTTGTTCGGGCTCCCGCCGATCGCGCGATAGAAGGTATTGGTGGTGCTGTTGAATGTCATGCGGGTCGTCGAACTCGGGCAGTCGTAGACTTTGACATCGCGCACATAGGGAACCAGCACGTCGGCCCACGAGGCTGCCGTGGGCGTGCCGCACGTGCCGAAGAAGGCGTGCGGGAGGATTTCGTCGTAATCCTGCGCGTACATCTTCATCCCCTTGCCCAGTTGCGCCAGATTCGAGAGGCAGTTTGACTTGCGCGCCGCTTCCCGGGGGCGGGAGCCGACCGGGTAGAGGATAGCTGCAAGAATGGTGATTATTGCTATAACAGCGAGTAGTTCGATGAGCGTGAAAGCACGTTTGCGCATCCCGTCCTCCGTTGACAGATAGTGGAGAGGTCTGCGGCGACCACACCGCAGTTTCTATGAACCCGGGTGCAGCAGACCTCAATAGCCCCCACCTACAATTATCGCTTGCGGCCTTTGCCTTTGCCCGGGTGTTGCTTCTTCTTGTTGGACGGAGGGGGCGCGGGCGTAGGAGGTGCTGAATCCAGGCCCGGCAGGTGCGGGTGACCCGGGTGTGCGGTCGCGCGACCGGGCGGGGGCGCCGCGGGGCGCTTCCGGGGGGACTGCGGGGCCGGCCGGTCCGGCATCCGTGGCGGCAAGGCGATGCCGCCGCCGGAGGCGCCTCGTGCGGCGCGATCCGGAGTCGGGACAACCGGCGGGAGGCCCGTGGGTGCGCCCGGTCGCTCGGGAGCGGATTGCGGACGTAGTGACGGGGCGACGGGGCCGGGCGTGCCGGGTTCTTGTGCGGCGCCGTGGCCGTCATGAGAGTGAACTGCACCGAATGCCGGGGTGAGCGCAGCCGGCGGGACAGGCAGGCCTCCCGCGGCCAGCACCTGCGCCAGCCGGCTCGGGGGCACCCGCCGGGCGAGTTCATCCAACCAGGGGGGCACCGCGCCCGGTACCCCCGGGGGCGGTGCGACCACCGGGAGTGGGGACGCCACGGGAGCACGGGGAGCCCGCAAGCGCGGGAACCTGGGTGGATCCTCGAGTTCCGGAGGGCCGGTCCGCGGGGGGAGCGGCTCGGTACCCGGGACCAGGTACAGCCGCGGTTTCTGGATGCGGTCACCCATGATGCCGCCGTGACGCTCGAACAGCGAGGGGAATGGTTCTCTCAGGAAGTCGAAGCTCTCCGCCTTCGGGCTGACCGCCAGGTAACGATCGGTCAGGCCCCGCATCGCTTCGTGGTAGGACTCCCGCGACTCGCCGTGCGCAAAGTTCTTGCCCCGGAAGCGCCGCAGGTCGCCGTTGAAGCGCGGGCTGATGTGGTAGAGTTCGTGGACGATGGTGGCGAGCTTGTCTTCGTAGTCCTGGGAGTCGTGGAACCTGGGGAGCATGACGGCAACCACATACAGGGCTTCCTTCCCGTTGCGATATGCCTTTTGGGAGCGATAGCGGCGGCCGTTCCGGACGGTCTCCTCCGAGCCGCCCTCGAAACGGAGCGGCAGGCAATCGGCGTACACTCCATGCGTGCTCGCCTGGCGGGCAGATTTGAACACCACCAGGACCCGGTCGAGGTCAATGTGCTGGAACTCTTCGAGGGAGTCGCAAACATCCGCGATCACCTCCCTGAGTGCATACGTGTAGTGAAATGCCATCCGAGCGTCTCCCCTCCCCGCAGCAGGAAGCCCCACCGCACCGGCGCCCTGTTTCAGGCTCCGTACTTCTCCTGGACTCCCATGTAGCTGGTCAGGAGGTTCATCACGTCCAGGCCGCGAATCCGGCTCACACCGCCTGTCGACGCCGCCGTTTCGCCGAAGCGGTCCACGCGGTCGCAGCGCACCGGGGGGCCCCAGATCAGCACCGGGCACGGCTCGCCGGTGTGATCGCCGTAGGTCACGGGCGTGGAGTGATCGCCGGTCACCATCAGAATCAGTGAATCGCCGTGGGCCCGCAGGATCTGCCCGACCATCGCGTCAATCTTTTCGATGATCGCCACTTTGCCTCGCGCGTTGCGGTCGTGACCGGCGACATCGGGCCCCTTGACATTGCACAGGATGAAGTTGTGCTCTTTCAACGCGGCGACCACCGCGTTCCCGATCGCTTCTGTGTCGGTGTCCAGGCCGGCGGTGGCGCCGGGGACGTCAATCACGTTCATCCCGATGTAGCGTCCCAATCCCTTGACCAGACCGACTTCCACGATGCAGGCGCTCTTCACCCCGTGGGCGGCGTCGAATGGCGCCAGGTCGGGGGAGGCGCCGATGCCCCGGGGGAGCACGATGTTGGCCGGAGGGAGTCCGGCCGCACGGCGGGCGACATTTACCGGGTGCTCATCCAGAATGTCGAAAGTGCGGCGGACAAATGCGTTCAAGAGGCGCGCGGTTTTCGCGCTGGCGGCATCTCCCTCCGCCGTAGCGTGCGCTTCCCAGATGCGCGCGCCATCCGCGTGGGGGTCCACATCGGAGACGTGAATCCCGAGGTCCGGGCCGCGCATCACCAGCGCCGCCCGGTGGGCGATGGACTCCTTGAAGCGGAATTCGACGTCCTCGATTTGCAGTCCGTCGAGGGCCGCCGCCAGTTCGCCGGTGCGCTCCGAGATGCGACCGGCCCGGCGGTCCCGCACAATCAGTTCCGCATCCACGGTCGAGAAATTGCAGCGGAAGGCGAGGTCACCCCGGCGCACTTCCATGCCGATTCCCATCGCCTCGAACGGCCCTCGTCCCGGATAGAACCGGTAGGGGTCATAGCCGAGGAGAGCGAGGTGCCCGGTGTCGCTGCCGCCGCGTATGCCGGGAGCGATGGGATCCAGCAGTCCGGATTCTCCCCGGGCCGCCAGGTGGTCCAGGTTCGGGGTGCGGGCTGCTTCGAGGGGTGTCTGCCCTCCCAGTTCCGGGACGGCGCGGTCGCCCAGCCCGTCAGCGATGAGCAAGAGCGCCGGAAATGTATCGGAAGCGGCTGCCATCTATCCGTGTCCTTCCTGTGCGGGATTGATCCAATTCCTGCCGTCGCGCCCGAGCAGGTCGTCCGCCTCTTTGGGACCCCACGACCCCGCTGGATACTGGGGCAGCGCATCGCGGTGTACGTCCCAGGCGCGGAGGATCGGGTCCATCAGCGTCCACGAGAGATCAATCCAGTCTTCGCGGCTGAACAGCGTGATGTCGCCCCGGAGGCAGTCCAACAGCAGGCGCTCGTACGCCTCGGCGGCTTCCACGTGAAAGGTCTCGTGGTAGTTGAATCGCATCCGCACCGTCTGCACGTTCATCCCGGCGCCCGGTACCTTCACGCCGAAGCGCAGGAAGATGCCCTCGTCCGGCTGGATGCGGATGGTCAGCACGTTGCGTTCCAGAGGGTTCACTCCGAAACTGCGAAACAACAAGTGTGGGGCGCTGCGGAACACGATGGAGACTTCGGTCATCCGGCGGGCCATGCGCTTGCCGGAACGGATGTAGAACGGCACGCCCGCCCACCGCCAATTGTCCACACGCAGGCGCAGCGCGGCATACGTTTCGGTCCGGGAGCCGTCGGCCACGCCGGGTTCCTCCAGGTAGCCGCGCACCCCCTCCCCATTGAGCAGCGCCCCCGTGTACTGGCCGCGAGCGGTGTGCTGCGGAATTTCTTGCGGGACGATCGGGCGGATCGCCTCGAGCACCTTCGCCTTCTCATTTCGCACTGCGCGGGCGCTCGGGCTCGCGGGCGCCTCCATCGCCACCAGGCAGAGTACCTGCATCAGGTGGTTTTGCAGCATGTCCCGCAACGCGCCGACGTGATCGTAGTTTGCGCCCCGGCTTTCCACCCCGAGTTCCTCGGCGACCGAGATCTGCACGTGGTCCACGTACTGGCGATTCCAGATCGGCTCGAAGATGCCGTTTGCGAAG
>SYMT01000657.1 GCA_005805375.1 Actinomycetota bacterium | reverse complement strand
TTTGATGAGCGGCAGGAGCGCAGGCTCGAACCCGGCGGCGATGATGATGGCCGTGACCCGGCCGCCATCCACAGGGAGGAAGGACTTCTCCTGAGCGTTCATCTCCTCGACGCCGACCAAGCGGTAGACCTCTTCCATCGGCGCCAACCGGTCTTCGATATCCGCGATCCGTTCGGACCGGCGGAGTTCCCGCAGTGTTTCTTGCATCGCGCGGATGCCGGCGCGCAGACCCTGATTGGCGAAGATGACCACCTGGAACCCGGCTGCGTAGCACTCCGAGGCGCTGGCAGCGGGGAAGATGGTGGGCACAACGACCAGTGGCGTCTTTCGATCCCACTGACGGGCGACGGCCGCCAGCTCGTCCAGGGTTTTCGCCTTCGAATGAATCAAGATGGCGTCCGCCCCGGCATCGGCGTAGCAGCGGGCGCGATGCAGCGCCTCCGCCTGCCCCCACCCGGCAATGAGCGCCTCGGTGCGGGCAATGACGCAGGTGTCCGGGTTGCGCTGGGCGGCCCTGGCGGCGCGGATCTTGCCGGAGTGCTCTTCCGGGCTCACCAACTCCCGCCGCGACCCGGAATAGAAGCTGCAGCGCTTCGGGAAGATGTTGTCCTCAATACAGATTCCCGCGATCCCGGCGTCCTCATACTCCCGCACCGTACGGATCACATTCACGGCATTCCCAAAGCCGCTGTCGCAGTCGGCAATGACCGGGATCTCGACGGCGCGGGCGATGGAGCGGGCGATCTCCAGGTTCTCTGAAAAGCTCAGGATGTTCGCATCCGGGACTCCCTGCGACGCAGAAATCTCGAAGCCGCTGGCCCACACCGCATCAAAGCCGGCCTCCTGCACCAGGCGCGCGCTCAGCGGGTTGTGCGCACCCGCCACGAGCACGGGACGAAGCAGAGACAGGCCCTCCCGCAGGCGGGCTGCTGCTGATGGCACGGTCATGTTGAGGTTCCTTTAAGAAAGGGGGCCAGACGTGAGACAACCCCCGGCCGTATGGCCGGGGGTTGTCCCGGACAGGCTATCCGAAGGGGAGGAAGAACCGCATCAGAGTGGCTTTGACCTCATCCGGCGTCGTCATCCCCACCGCTTCAACGATGCCCTTCTTGTTGACCAGCACGTTGATCGGGACTCCGCGGAGCCCGAGGCGAGTGACGTACTCGGCGGTCGGATCCAGCAGCACCGTTCCCTGAATGTCGTGGATCTCGCAGAAATGCAGGGCCTCGTCCCGGCAATTAACGTGTTCCCAGACGTTCACCATCACAATGTCGAGTTGCACGCCGCGCTTCCTGGTCTCTTCCCGAACTCGTTCCAACAGCGGAGCCTCCGCGTTGCACGGTCCTCACCAGCTTGCGAAGAAGTTCAGGATGTAGCTCTTCCCCTGCCACTCGCCCGAGGTGCGCTCCCGGCCGTCGGCCATGTCCGCCAGGCGAAACTCCGGCAGTGCCCGTCCGACGAGCGGGTGAGACCGATCTTTGGGAAGCTTCGGCAGTTCCCTTGGGCGCTCGGTCAACCGGTCTTCAAATACGGTGAGGGTGCTGTCTCCGGCGTCCGACGCGAACACCCGCCCGGTGACGGAGTCCAAGGCGATGTCCCCGGGTGCTGTCCCCACCGGCACGCGCGCCCACTCCTTGCGCGTCTTGGTGTCAATGATGGACACCTTGCCCGTGCCCCGGTTACCGACGTAGAGCCGGGACCCATCGTGGCTAACGACCAGCCCCACCGGCGCCCGTTCCACCGGGATGGTCGCAATGGTCTTCCCCCGGGCAACGTCCACGACGGAGACGGTGCTGACCAGGGAGTTGGCCACGTACGCGAGTCCGGCCGATGCATCAAGGCTGATCTTACAGGGCGCGTAGTCTACCTCAATGCGGCCCACGTTTTCGTTGGTTGCGGCGTCAATCACGGTGATGGAGGCGTCCCCGAAATTGACGCAATAGGCCCGGTCCCGCTGCTCGTCACCGGTGATGCTGCCGGCAGCGAGCGCGGCCGGAATGGTGGTGATGACTTCCAACTGATCGGCGTCCACCACGCTCACTGTACTGTCGGCGGTGTTCCCGCAGTACACCTTCCGGCGCCCGATGTGAATGCCGTTTCCTGCCGGGTAGTGTCCGATGGGGATCTGCGCCAGGACTTCCAGGGATGCCGCGTCCACCACCGAGCAGGTGTCCGTGCGGGCGTCTGTAGTGAACACACGGTTCGTTTGTGGATCCCAGGTCAAGCCGATGGGTTCTTTGCCGACAGGCACTTCCGCTAGAACCGTGAGGCGGTCCAGATCAAAGACGGCGACGGTATTGCTTCGCGCGCACGCGACATAGCCCCGGCGCCGGGACGAGTCCAGCGCCATCGCCTCCGGTCCCAGTCCCACCGGGATCGCGCCCAGCACACGCAAGGTCGTGGATTGCTCCAATTCCCGAACTCCGAGGATCGATTCTACCGACAAGAAGGCCGGTCTAACTTCTACTGTCGGCCGGAACTCTCAGGGGAGTGTGCACTCACAAGCAGTTTCTGCGGGTCGAGATGTGCTCTCCGTCCAAGTATGGGGCATTCGTCCGGGAGTGACAACCGGTGTCCCGCGTGGGACGGGTCGCCTGACCCGCAGCGGTCTTCAAGGCTACAATGTTTCGGCAATTTCAACTGCTTCGAGTCCGGCGCCCGTGCCGCTCGAAGGGACGCACACTCTACGCTATGTCCAACCACCTTGCGGCACTCCTGGCCGCTCCTGCACTTGTGTTGTTTACCCTGGGTGCGACGGCGATCGCCGCGCCCCCGATGCCGCCTGCCGGGACAAAATCGAGTGGGGCGACGGGAAAGCCGGGAGGGGCGAAACCCGCGACTGCCGCGAGGGCCGGCGCCGCGAAGGCCCCGCCGGCAGCGACGGCCGGAAACGGTCGGCCTGCCGCCGGCACAGCAGGGATCAAACCGGGGTTCGGCGCCGCCGCGGGAGGCGCGCCCGGTAGTAGGAAGCCCACCCCGGCTGGTGCCGCCCGTCCGGCATCGGTCATTCCCGCCCGGCGGAACGGGTTGCTGCCGCCGCTTGGGTCGCGAGGCGGAATGGCGCCGGGAGCGCTGCACGTTCCGCGGGTCGCGGTCCAGGACTTGCCTCCTCCTGCCCCCCCCATGCCTCCTCCTCCCCCCCGTCCCCCGGCCCCCCCGGTGATGCTGTGGCACCTGGATCGGCCGGATGCTGCGCTGCTGGATGAACGGCGCGACCTTGGAGTGGTGCCCTGGTCAGGGGTGAGCGAAGCACTCGCAGTCCAACGGTTCGGCGGATGGCGCACGGCGGGCTACCGGGCCGCCGTCGGCCTGTCGCTCGGTCTGGATGCGGGGGCGCTCTACTCGTCCGGCGCGGTAGATGGGATGGCGCATCCGGGCGAGGTGGTCACGGATGGCGCGGGGTTGCCCATTGGCGCCGCGGATCGGCCATGGGTCTTCCCGACGGCAGGTTGGATCGCCTTCTTGAAGAGTCAGGCTCGGCGCGCGGTGGATCAGGGTGCGGAGGCCATTTGGCTGGATGACATCCGGTTGCCTCTGGCGGGGAGCCAGTCCCTCGCATTTCGTGCGGCCTGGGAAACCGAGCTGAAGACACCGTGGCGGTCACCTGAGAGCTCTCCCGCCGACTACTTCCGTTCGTCCCGGCTAAAGTGCGACCTCTTGCTCCGCGGCGCCGATGACCTCGTTCGGGCCACTCGGGACTATGCCCGTGAACGTGGGCGGACGATTGAGTTTCTCCTCCCGCTGGCTTCGCCGCTGGACGGCGCCGACCAGGGCTTCCTTGCGCCGGTGGCGGGACTCTCTCGGCTGGCTGTAGATGGAATTGTGGGACGGATTAGCGCGCCCAGCGTAGGGACACCCACAGGGCCCACGGCCTTCGAGGCAGGTTGGGCGCAAAGCACCTATTTTGCGAACCTGGTTGAGGAACTTCCCACCCGGCGGCTCTACTTCGCGCCTGCGGTCCCCGCGGCAGCAAAGCCGGGCGAGGCTCCGTCTACGTCCTGGCGCGATGCTCTGGTCGCCTCCCTGCTCGCCGCCCGCGCGAACGGGTACGCTGCCGTGCCGTCGGAGCGGGCAACGGCGCCGGCAGTGCCCGGCGCACTCGACCCGCAGACGCCCTCCGCACTCCCGGAGGGGCTCCCAGCGCTCCTTCCTGCTCTGCGCGATGTATCCGGAGTGCGGAATCTTCAGTGGATCGGCGGAACCCGAGGTGTCGGAGTGCTCACCCTTGAGACGCTTCCCTGGCAAATGGGCGGACCGCAGGGCAGCCATCCCCGTTCGCATTGGGGACTGCTGCTCCCGCTGCTCCGGCGCGGCATCGCTGCGGAGTTGGTGCCGATGGAACGGGTGGCGGAGCCGCAGTTTCTGTCGCGATTCAAGGTGCTCCTCCTCTCCTACGAGATGCAGAAACCGCTCTTTCGCGAAGCGAATGAGGCGCTCGCAAAGTGGGTGCAGGCGGGAGGCGCGCTCGTCGTACTCGGCGGTGACGACCCATACAACAGAATTGATGAGTGGTGGGAAAAACTGGGCTACTCCACGCCGACCGATCACCTGTTGAGGGAATGCCAGGCGTCGGTGGAGCCGATGATGCGCGCCGTGCGGCTGGGGGGAAACCGGTTTCACGATGTTCTTCGCACGGACGATGTGCCGGCGGAGGGAGAGACGCTGCGCCGGCACATTGTGCCGCTCTTGCCCACCGCTGCGGTCGGGGCCGCCATTCACGTGCGCTTCACTGCGGCAGGGGGCGCGGGGCCCGAAGGGGGAGCGCGGGTCGGACGCGTGCGCATCGTGGAAGGCGGGCGGGTTCGGGCGGACTTCATTGCGGGGTCTGCGGCTGAGCGACCGTTTCTGGCGGAAGAGCACAGCGCGACAGCCGGTCCGGCGTTCCGATCGGTGGCGCCCGACGGATCGTTCGTATATCGTTTCCGCCGGTTGTCTGCGAATGCAGTGATGGAGGTGGATCTTTCCAGCGGCACGCGCGTCAGCCTGGCGGGCGACGGCGATCCAACCCTGGACTTCCAGTCGGTGGGCCGCGACCTGCCTTCGTTTCGGCTCCCGTCCCGCGTGCCGCTCGCCCTCTACCCGCTCATGGGAGCCCAACCCCTGTACCAATTGCGTGGCGAAGAGGGGGCGCCTGCCTGGATCTCCCCGGCGCGTTCCGGGTGGGTGGTCTACTGTGGCGTCCCGGCCGGCCTCGCGACGGAAAATGAGACCGGGGCCGAGTTGGTGCGTTCCCTCACCCGGTTGGCCTGCACTCGCGTCGGACTTCCCTATCAGGAGGGCTCACTGCTCGCGCGCAGAGGATCCTACGTGGCGGGGCACGCTGTGGGGCGCAAGGTCCAGTTAACCGGCTCCTATCTCGACCTTCTTCAGCCGGACCTCCCGCTCCGCACGAACCCGGAACTGGCGCCGGACCAGCCGGTGCTGTTGAAAGAAGTGGCCCTGCTCTCGCGCAGTCCGGTGCTGCTGCATGCTACTCACCGGACACGGGTGCAAGAGGGAGCGCTGACCCGAATGCGGGTCGTCGTCGAGGCCGCGGCCGGAGTCCCCCCGACTTTGCGCATTTTCCTGGGCGGGATGGGAGTCGCGAGCTGCCGCGTCCTGGATTCCCAGGGGCGCCGCCTCCGCGCCGATCAGGTGGGACTCAAGCTCCACGTGGAGGGTCGTACGCTGCTGGTCCAGTTGCTGAAGCCACCTTCCCGGGCGGCGCTTCACTTCTCCTGGCTGCGTCCGGAAGCCCGGTTCTCGCGGTAGAAGCAAAGGGTAGAGAAGGCGATGCTGGCGGAGACGCAAGTGACCGGGATAGAGATCGATGAGGCGGCGACCCTGACTGGTCGCCTGGTGTCCACCCCAAGCCTGACGCTGGCGCGGCGCCAGGCGCCGCCGGACGATCGCTACGGCGAGGCCGGAATGGCTGCGCTGGTGCGGAAGTGGCTTTCCGAGCGTGGAATCCCCTCGGAGGCCGAGGAAATCGAACCGGGACGTCCCCAGGTGCTGGCGAAGATTGGGCGTGGGGCGCCGGAGATCCTGCTCACCTCGCATCTCGACACGGTCCCCCCCGTCTCCTGGGAAGCGGATCCATTCACGCCGCGCCGGGATGGTCACCGGCTGATCGGGCTGGGCGCCTGCGACGACAAGGGGCCGTTGGCCGCCATGCTGTTGGCCTTCTCTCGTCTTGCGCAGGACCCGAACCGCCCCCCGGGGACCGTGACTCTCATCGGAATGGTGGGCGAGGAGATGTTCGGTGTGGGGAGTGTGCATCTGGCCCAATCCGGCTACCGGCCGGACGCAGCGGTGGTGGGCGAACCTACGGAACTGCGGGTGATCCGCTGCGAATGCGGCAACGTGCGCTGGCAGATTGTGACGCGGGGCCGGGCTGCCCACGGGTCGCGTCCCTGGACGGGCGAGAGCGCGCTCTACCGCATGGCGGATGTCCTCCGGTTCTTGCGCGACCAGGTTGCCCCGGAGCGCCAGGCGCGCACCCACGCATTGGTCGGGAGTGCCGCGTTCAACGCTGGGCTGATTGTGGGGGGTGCGGCGATCAACATCGTGCCGGATCGGTGCCTGCTCAGCGTGGAGATGCGAATTCTTCCTGGTGAGGACCCCGGCGTGGAGATGGCGGCTGTCAATGGGGCGGTGGCTCGTGCTGTTGGAGCGGAGCATCTCGAGTTCCTGCCGCCGGTTGCCCTGAACCACCCGCTGCATACGCCCGAAACCGACCCGTTGGTGAGCGCCTTCCGAACCACGCTGCCTGCCTTCCACCTGGACGCGACCCCGGGCGGGGTCAGTTTCGGCAGCGACGCCAATCGCCTGGCCGCTGTCAATATCCCCTGCGTGCTCTTTGGACCGGGCAGCATCGCGCAGGCCCATACCCGTGATGAGTGGGTGGACATCCGCGAAGTCGCCGTCGCAGCCCGGGTCTACGAAGCGGCGACACGGGAGTACCTATCGGCGGGCCGGTCCGGGGCAGCGTCATAGGGCGGGCCGCTCCCCGTGAGTTGACGTTTCCAACCTCGCACGGCCGTGCCGTATGAATCCCTGCTCTCGGGCGGTGGAAGCTGCGGGCAAAGACCCGACACTGAATATAAGAGTTTCCCACAGCGTTGTGACGGAAACGCGGTACCCGAAATCTCGGAGAAACGCGCATGGGAGTTCTCGTCACGGGAGGTGCGGGGTTCATTGGCTCCGTACTGGTCGGTCGTCTCCTCCGGTCCGGTCACCCGGTGACCGTGCTGGACAATTTCGCTTCAGGAGAACGAGGTCGTCGCAACGCAATGGAGTTGCGGCGCCTGGGGGCGCACGTCTGTGAGGGGGACCTGCGCGATGGCGCAGCTCTGGAGCAGGTGCTTCCCGGCCACGAGCAGATTGCGCACCTCGCCGCGATGGCCTCCGTGCCGGAATCGTTTGCCGATCCACGGAAGTGCTGGGAGGTGAACGTCGAGGGAACCTGCGGGCTCCTCCAGGCGGCGCGGGGACGCGTGCGCCGAGTGGTGTTCATTTCTAGCGCCTCCGTGTACGGAGTGGAGCCACGGCTGCCTTCACGCGAGGAGGATCCGGCAGCGCCGGCTTCGCCCTATGCAGAGTCTAAGCTGCGGTCGGAATTCGACTGTCAGGCCGCCCGTGCCGGGGGATTGGAAACGGTAGCATTGCGTCTCTTCAACGTCTACGGGCCGGGCCAGGACCCCCTGTCGTCCTACTCGGGGGTGCTCACCCGGTGGACGCGGGCGCTGCAGAGTTCGGAGCCGGTGGCGCTCTATGGTGACGGTAGCCAGACGCGTGACTTCGTTCATGTCGAGGACACGGCGGCGGCGATCGCCGCCGCGCTGTTCCGCCCTGAGGCGCCGTTTGGCCCCATCAACATCGGCTCCGGCTCGCCGACGAGCCTGTGGGAAGTACTGTCGGTCCTCTCTGCCGCGCTGGGCCGGGAGCCGGAACTGCGCCGGATGCCCTCGAGAGAGGGGGATGTGCGCCATTCCTGCGCGGAGATCACGCGGGCACGGGAGTTTCTGGGATTTCGCGCCGGTGTCGGGCTGCGCGAGGGGATCGCGTCGCTCCTCTCCGGTTCCGAGTTTCGCGGCGGCACCAGCTAGTCTCGGGTCTCGAACGACCGCGGGCGGAGTTGGTGTCGCCGGACGGAAGCCCAACACGCCGGAAACCGGATATGCGGAGGGCTGCGCCAAACCGACCCTCGAAACGCGGCGCCGGAAACCGAAACTGGAACCGACAACTCGACACCGGCAGCGCGAAACTTGAAGCTCGAAACGCCAGACACCACACGCGACACCCCCGTTCGCGTCCTGCACGTGATCACGCGGATGGTCAAGGGGGGAGCGCAGGAGAATACGCTGGCCACCGCGGCCGGCTTGCATGGTCACGGCTGGGACAGTGCCCTGATTACCGGTCCGGCGTTGGGGCCTGAAGGCAGCCTGGAACCCGCCATCCGGGCCAGGGGCGTCCGGACGATCCACATTCCGGAGCTCGTGCGTGAAGTCTCTCCCCGCGCGGATTGCGTGGCCATCCGGCGCCTCGCGGCGGTCTTTCGGCGCGAGCAGCCGCATCTCGTCCACACGCATACGTCCAAGGCAGGCATCGTGGGTCGGGTGGCAGCGCGGCTGGCCCGCGTGCCGGTGGTGGTGCATACGCCGCACGGCCACGTGTTTCACAGCTACGAGAGCGGGCTGAAGACCCGGCTCTTCGTGCTGGCCGAGCGCGCCTGCGCCCCACTGGCCGATGGCCTGGTGGCCCTTACCGAAAACGAATTGTCCGAGACCGTTGCCCTCGGAGTGGGGCGCCGGGACCGCTGGCAGGTAGTGCACAGCGGTGTCCCCCTCGAACCGTTCCGGGCCGGAGTGGCCGAACGGACCGCCGCGCGCCACGAACTGGGGCTGCGGAACAGTGCGCAGGTGGTTGGTACCGTGGGCCGGCTGGTGCCGATCAAGGGCCAGATCCACCTGCTGGATGCGTTCGCGCGACTGCCGCACGACCGGGATCTCCACCTCTTGCTGGTGGGTGACGGGGAGTTGCGGGCAGAGTTGGTGGCGCGGGCTCGTGGGCTGGGACTGACGGTGCTGGAGAACGGCGCGGTGCCTGCGGGCGGCTCGCCGCCAAGGGCCGTCCATTTTCTCGGGCTGCGGCAGGACGTACCGCGCTGGCTCGCCGCAATGGATCTGTTCGCGCTGCCCTCGCTCAACGAAGGCATGGGCCGGGTCCTCGTGGAAGCGATGGTGATGGGCCTGCCCTGTGTCGGGTCACGGGTGAGCGGTATCCCGGATGTGATTGATGAAGGCGTCACGGGACTGCTGGTTCCCGCGCGGGATCCTGCGGCTCTGAGCACCGCACTGTGTGCGTTGTTGTCGGATCCGGAGCGGGCGCGCGAAATGGGCCGCCGCGGCCGAGAACGAGTGGATCCCGCCTTTAGCCAGGAGGAAATGCTCCGCCGCCTCGAAGTGTTGTATCGAGAACTACTCCAAAGAAAGGGCATTTCTCTCCCCGACGAGCATGGCCGGTAGCAGGACCCCCCGTACCCGAGCCACGCCGGGTGCCCCCTGGGCGTAGCAAGTGGTGCCACCAGGCGAGCGCCCCCCGTACCCGAGCCACGCCGGGTGCCCCCTGGGCGTAGCAAGTGGTCCCCCGCCGAGTGTCCCCAGTAGCCAAATCACGCTGGGTGTCCCGGGTGAAAAGTGTGAAACGCTAAATGATGCAAACCCCGATGCGCCGGGGACCGGCGAGATAGTTTGATAGTCTCGCCCCCCGGGCCCCGCATGAACCGCCTCCACTTTATGGGCGCACAGAGCGATTTGGAGTCCCGCAACTCCGATTGCGGGTCCAACCCTGCACCGCCCACACCCCCGGGGGACCGAGGGGACCTCGGACACGTTTCTATAAGAAACATCGGTGCGCCTGGCGAACTGTCCTCGCAGTTCCCACGGAAGCTAGCAGCCTGTCGGAGAAGTGCTCATCGGGCCCGTTTCCGGGCTCTTTGGGACGCTGAAACACTCGAAAACGGGGGATTCTCGCCCGTTGTCCGGGGCTCTGGACGCACCGAAACGGCTTCTCCGACAGGCTGCTAGGGCCGGCGGGTCACAGGTGCTCGCATGCCCGGCGCAGAGCCTGGTCCCTTGCGCTGTGCAAGTTCCATCGGTGACGCCCGCGAGCGATCCCGTTTGGGAGGCTACTCCGGTGCACCGTCAGGGCCGTGGGGCCGCTCGTCGGTCGCGTGGAAAGTGGGAAGGTGTATCCCCAGGGCAGTGTTGCTCCGAAACCCGCCGCCCCCGGTGGACGCGCAGCCGTCCCGGCGCCTCCATGCCGACGGCCTCCCGGTCATCCAGCCGGACACGGCCGGCAGCGGCAGCGGCACGACCCAGGTCCATGTGGCTGTGCCCCCCCGACCGGGACCCGGAGCCGGTGCGGTGCTTCCGCACCGGCTCCACCCGCGTCCGCCGCAGAGTCCGCCGAGGGACCCAGAGGGGGCCGGCCGACGGCCCGCGCCGCCGCAACTTCCGCAATAAGCGCGCAGAACGAAGGGAAATCCGTCGCGCTGCTGACGATCGCCTTCTCCGGTGCCGGGTAGGATCCGGTCCAGACGCGTGCAACCGATGGATCCCGAAGTGGTCCAGTGCCGGCCTGGGAGCCGGCGTCCTTCGTTTTGAGGGGCCAGCCTGACTCCCGACTATGGAGGCCCCCGGCGTGAAAAACTCAATCCAGTGGAATCCGTCCGCCGGGCGCCCATCCGCGTCTTTCTGCAGCCTCTCAAGTAACTTGCCCAAGACTGTGGGAGACACAACAGTATACGGACAAGTTACTTCGTTGAAACTGGTCCGAGGTCTCCTCGGTCCCCGGCGCTCTGCGGCGGACGCGCGGCGGGGCAGGGTTGGACCGGCAATCGGAGTTGCCGGACTCCATGTGGACCGGCAATCGGAGTTGCCGGACTCCATATGGACCGGCAATCGGAGTTGCCGGACTCCATATGGGCCGGCAATCGGAGTTGCCGGACTCCATATGGGCCGGCAATCGGAGTTGCCGGACTCCATATGGGCCGGCAATCGGAGTTGCCGGACTCCACTGGGACCGGTGCGCCCACAGTGCGGCGGCGGTTCATCCGGACCCAGGCGGGGCCCCATCCGGGGGGAGAGTGTCGAACTATGGCGACCGGCGTGTTTCGCACGTTTCACCCGATCATGTTCCGGGTTGTCGCTTGTTACACCGCGGGCGCAGCAGGTGGTCCCGCTGGGGACGGGGCATGGCACGCGGCGACAACGACACTCTTTTGCAGCGTGAGTTCCCTCCGTTCCGTTTCGTCCCCTGCGGTGCACTTCCGGACGAATGGGAGTGGCCTTTCGCTATCCGCCGGCAGCCGGGAGTTCGATTTGCTCCTTCAGTTCCGGGTTGGGACGGTAGAGGACGAACGTCTTGCCGACGACACCCACCACGGCGGCGTCTGCGAGTTCGGCAAGTGCTCCGGCCACTTCGCGGGGCGCTTCTTCCGAGTTGTTCAGCACGCGGCCCTTAACCAGTTCGCGGCGCTTGAACAGGTCGTTCAGGGCGGCGACAGTTCCTTCGGAAAGGCCTGCTACTCCGACGTGAAGTTGCGGGCGCAGAGTCTGTGCGAGTCCGCGCAGGTAGGCGCTCTGTTTTGTGGTCAGTTTCAAGATGGTCTTGCTCGATCCGAAGTCGCTGCTTGTTTCTCGCCGCCCGCCGGTTTTCCTCTATCGCCTTCGAGCCGGTCAAGCCAGATCTGGATTTCCGCCAGCCATTCCGGCTTCGGCGGAAGCAACATCAGGCGCCGCCGCGCCACATCATCTGCGGTGCGGGCGGCTTCGCGGCGCACCGCATGTACCACTTCGGCAGCCAGGGCAGGGCAGTTCGGGGTCAACGGGCGTCCCAGTTCCGGGCGTGCGTGGATCAGTGCGAAAATCTCGGGTGCGTAGGGGCCGTAGATGCGTTCCAGGCGAGCGCTTGCACACGCGGTAGGGGAGACCGAGGGGCCGAGGTGGTTGTGGCTGCGCGGGTGTGGCGTGTCTTCCAGCCGTGTGTGTCCGGTCGCAGGCAGCAATGGCCGGCTCTCATGGTTGTTCTTCGGTCCTCCGTCCGGTTTCGCAGTGCGTCCGTCGGCGCGTTGGAGCCACCGCTCCATCCAGTCCACCACTCCCTGCGCCAGGCTCCGGTAGGTGGTCAGTTTGCCGCCGACCACGCTGGCCAATCCCGGCACGCCGTGAGCAGGACCGTGATCCACGAGAAAGTGCCGCCGGGTGACCGCGGCGGGTGATCTGCCCACAGTGGCGGGTCCCCGTGCCTGCCCGGCGGTGGCGTTCGTCTCCGGCCAGGTACGGGAGTCCACCCCGACGGTTCCGCGTCCCGCTGCGTGCGGCGCCTGTACCGCCGGGAGCGGTCGTACACCAGCAGTCGTGAACTCGATATCTCCCACCTCGTAACGGCACGCGGGGAAAAGGTGGTTGATCTCCTCCAGCAGGTACTCTACCTCCCAGGCTTCACTCACCACCTGATCCGGATCGCCGTCGAACCGCACCTCGGTTGTCCCTATGAGCAGGCGTCCATCCCACGGCAAGACGAACACGGGTCGCCCGTCTCGCCTGGCCGCCACGTAGAGCGGACTGTGGGGACCTTCGGGACGGCGGGGCAGCACCAGGTGCGTGCCCCATACACCGCCGACGAGTCGTGGAGGGGGTGCGGGCAGCAAGGCGTTCACGCAATCCACCCACGGCCCCGCCGCGTTGACGGTCACTGCAGCTCGCACTTCGGACTCTCGCCCGTCAAGTACCTGTCGCACGCGTGCCCCGCACACGTGGTCACCGGAACGCAACAGCCCCACAACCTGAGAATAGTTGGCCCCGGTCCCCCCGGCGGCGCACAACTCGCGGTAGAGTTCCACGCAGATGCGTTCCGGAAACTCGACCTGCGCGTCGGGGTAAAGGAACCCGCCCAGGAGGCCGTCAGCCGCCAGGCCCGGCTCGCGTTCTCGTGCTGCCCTGGCCGAGAGGGCGTTTGGGAGTGGGAAGAGCGGGTCCCGGGCCAGAAGCGCGTAGAGGCCGAGCCCCGCAGCGATCTGCCACGCAGGAGGGCGGCTTCCACGAAAGGCCGGAATGAGCAATTGAATCGGCTCGACGAGGTGCGGCCGACGACGCGCCAGGATCCCGCGCTCGCGAAGGGATTCCCGCACCAGACCTAACTCTCCGTACTGGAGATAGCGCAGCCCTCCGTGAATGAGGCGGCTTGAGGCAGCCGTGGTTGCTCCGCCGAAGTCCCCCTTCTCCACGAGCAGCACCGAAAGTCCGCGTTCGGCAGCCGCAGCGGCGATCCCGAGGCCGTTGATTCCCCCACCGATTACCAGCGCATCTACACGTTCCGGGATGCTCATCAGAGCGCGTCGGCGGTCACGGCGTACGCATCCTCCAGCGACACAGCGCGAGGATTTGCCCGGGTACTGCCGCTCGGCAGCGTCTCCTGCGCGATCCAGTCGAGATCGGCGGTGTTGAATCCGACCTTCCGCAGCGTGCGCGGGATCTCGACCCGATCGAGCAGGTCTTCTGTGAATGCGAGCAGGGCAGCGAACCCGACATCGTCCGGGGCCGCACGATCTACCAGGTCCAGTTCCCGCGCCAGGTGTGCGTAGCGGGGCGCGGCGGCGGTCTGATTGAAGCGCATCACGGCCGGCATCAGCAGTCCGCAGAGCAGGCCGTGGGCGGCTCCGGTGACGGCGCCCACCGGGTGGGCGATGCCGTGGACCAGTCCCAGGCGGCTGGTGTTGAGTGCGGTTCCGGCCATCATACTCCCAAGCGCCATCCGCTCGCGCGCCTCGCAGTGCGCCGGCTCCCGCACCGCAGTTTCCAGGGCGCGGGCGGTCAGCAGCGCGGCTTCCAGCGCCAGCGCATCCGTGAACGGTGTGGCTCCCTTCGAAACGTACGCTTCAACGGCCTGCACGAAGGCATCCATCCCGGACCACGCCGTCACCGAGCGCGGGCAGGAAACGGTCAACTCAGGATCCACCAATGCGACCGCGGGCATCATCGCGGGCCCCCGGATGCTGGCCTTTCGCCGGGCTCCGGCGTCTACGAGGACGCACACCCAGGTCATTTCGCTGCCCGTGCCCGAGGTGGTGGGAACCGCAAGGATGGGCCGTCCGGACTCCGGCACTGCCGTCCCACTGAAGTAATCTCGCGCCGAAGGTCCGGGCGTCCCCACGGTGGGCGCGAGGGCCGCGGCGCCCTTGGCGATGTCCAACACGCTTCCACCGCCGATGGCGATGACTGAATCGGCCGCGCGCGCCGCATCCATGCACGCCTGCAGGACTTCCAGACCCGGCTCCGCCGGCACGCCTTCAAAGAGCAGCGGCGCGAGACCTTGCCCGCGCATGTCGTCGAGCAGGGGTTCCAGTCTGCCCGCCGTACGCAGGGAACGGCCCGTCACGACCAGTGGCTTTCGTCCCAACCTCGCCGCCTCCTGACCCAGGCGGGCCGCCGAACCCCAGCCGAAAATCAGCCGGGGAGGGCACTGGTGACTGAATTCGATCATGCGATCATTCCCTCTTTCTTCCGCACTCTACTATCATAGAGAGGAGCAAATCAGACATCCGGAACGCACGGAGGACGACAGATGTCCATGACAACGGCGACCGAGCCGACCGCTGTACGGGCGGCGGATCTGCAGGTGCATCCCTCGCTGGCTGCGTTGCTGCCACGCGCCTACGCCGAGCAACTCCAGGCTATCCCGATTGATCTGCAGGATGAGGTGCTGACGGTCGCGATGCTGGTAACCGGCGACGTCTATGCCATTGACGAAATCCAGCGGATCACAGGACGCCGGGTCCGCCCGGTCGCCATTTCTCACGCCGACTTCCGCACAGTCATCACGCGCCTGTATCAGGGCAGCGGCGCCGGTTCGGGGGACGACTCCGAAGACAGCTTGGGGGGCGAGCACGGCCGCAGCAACGTGGTCGTCCTCAGCGGAAAGTCGAACACCGGGGACGCCCCGACGGTCATCCTGCTCAATGAGATTCTGTCGCAAGCCATCCAGCAGCGGGCGAGCGACATCCACATCGAGCCGTACGAGGCGCAGTGTCTGGTACGCTTCCGGGTGGACGGCATCCTTTACGACTTCCTCCCGATGCGGCCGGATCAGCACGTGCCACTCCTCTCGCGAGTGAAAATCCTTGCGAACATTGATATCGCCGAACACCGCCTTCCGCAGGACGGACGCTTCACTACCCAGGTTGCCGGCCGACGGTGGGACGTGCGCGTCTCTACCGTACCCAGCCAATTTGGAGAAAAGGCTGTGATCCGCCTCCTGCCGAAGGACTCCACCACGCAGGGTCTGGAAGAGCTGGGGATGCTGGAACGGGAGCGGCGCCTGTTCGAGTCGATCATCTCCCGCCCCTACGGAATGCTGCTGGTGACGGGTCCCACCGGCTCCGGCAAGACTACCTCACTCTACACGGCGCTGCGCTCGATGGACACGGTCGGACGCAACGTGGTAACTATCGAGGACCCGGTCGAGTATGACCTGCCACGGGTAACCCAAATGCAGGTGCACGGGCGCATCGGTCTGACTTTCGCCATCGCCCTCCGGCACGTCCTCCGGCAGGACCCTGACGTCATCATGGTGGGGGAAATCCGCGACGCAGAGACGCTCGGGATGGCGGTCCAGGCCGCGCTCACCGGACACTTCGTCTTCAGCACCCTGCACTGCAACGACAGTGCCAGTGCCGCGACCCGCTCGATGGATATGGGGCTGGAGCCGTTCCTTTTTACGTCGTCGGTGGTCGGTGTGGTAGCTCAGCGACTGGTGCGACGTATCTGTCAGAGTTGCCGGATTTCCGAGCCGATGCCGGAACCACTGCGCCACCGTCTCCAGATTCAGGACCCGCACGTTTCCATCTACCGGGGGAAAGGTTGCCGCGACTGCCGGCAGACGGGCTATCAGGGCCGGACGGGTGTGTTCGAATTACTGCCGATGAGCGACCCCGTCCGCACGGCGATTCAGGAACGGCGCAGCGCCGTCGAGATCCGCCGCGCCGCCGTGCAGAACGGCATGACCTCGCTCCGCGAGGACGCCCTCCGCAAGGTCCTGTCCGGTGTCACTACGCTGGAGGAGGTGCTGCGTGCTGTTTACCTCGACAATTGAGCGGGCATCGCCTTCCTCTCCCTGCTCTGCTCTCGCTTCTACCCTCGTGAAACTGTGAAACTGCCGCGCCTTCTCCCTCGCATCCTCATCCTGGCGCTACTCGTCGGCGCGGCAGTGAGCGCGGTTGAGTACTCGCGGCGGCATCCGTCCCTGCCTGAAGTCGAAGTGGCTGAGTCCCGCTGGGATCAACTCGTCGGTGAGTGGTCCGCCACCGGGTACGTGGAGTGCCGCACCGCGCGCGTCACGGCTCCGCAGGTGGGCCGGGTGGTGGAGATGCGGGCGGCGGAGGGAGAGACAGTCCGGGCCGGGCAGGTCCTGGCCCGGCTTTCGACCACCGCGGAGCAGGCCGCCGTCGGTACGCAGGTGGAGGGGATCCGGGTGGCAGCGGCTGATGCCGCCCGGGCCGACATGTCCGTCGAGGAGATGCTGCGCCTCAACTCGGACCGAATCCGGCGCGCCCAGGCGGACCTGGACGCATCACGTGCGCGCCGCCTGCACGCGATTGCCGCATTGGACCAGAAACGCAGTGTGGCGCGTGCAACCATACAGGCAGCCAGAGCGCGGGCCGAAGCGGCCCGCCAGGAAGTCATCAACCTTGAGGCGGGTCCCCGTCCGGCCGAGATCGCTCAGGCGGAGGCAATTCTTGCCGACACCGAGGCGGCAGTCGTCCGCGCCCGCCTCGAACGAGACCGGCAGGCCGGCCTCTATCGAGAGCGTGCCGTGCCGCGCCGGGCCGTCGAGGACGCCGAGGAGGCGATGGCCCGCGCGGAAGCGAACGTCCGCCGGACGAGAGCCGCGCTCGAACTGGTGAAGCAGGGAGTCCGTCCCGGGGAGATTGCCGCGGCCCGGGCCCGGACGCAGGCGGCGGAAGAAGAGATCCGCACCGCGGAGGCCCAGCTTACGGCGCTGGATGCGGAGGAGAAGGGTCTGGACGAACTGGTCGCCGGGGTGCGTTCGGCAGAGGCCGGGTTGGCAGAGGCCCGTTCAATGCGGCAGAACGTCGGTTCCCTCCGCCAGGAAGCACGGGCAGCAGGCGCACGAGTGTCGCAGGCAGCGGCAGCGGCTCGCCAGTCCCGGGTGGGCCTGACGGACCGGGTGGTGCTGGCTCCCTTCGCGGGCTCCATCGGACGGCGCCTCGCCCATCCCGGCGACATCGCCTCGCCCTCCACACCCCTGTTTACACTGGTGGAAAGTGCCCACGCCTGGGTCAGTGCGGAGGTGGATGCCCAGGATCTGGCGCCGGTCGAAGTGGGTGGGCGCGTGGACCTGAGCGTGCCGGCCTATCCGGGCCGGGCGTTCCCGGCCCGTGTGGAAAACGTCGGCGCTGAAGCAACGCCCCAAACAGAGGTGCGCACCAGTGCGCGCATCGTACGCGTGCGGATCACGCTGGACGGCCTTCCCGCTCGAGACCGCACGCTCCTGAAGCCCGGAATGGAAGTTCACGTCGCGGGCAAGGCCGTGCTTTCCCCGCGCGCCCTCTTGGTGCCCAACGATGCGATCCAGGCCGACTCCAGTGGTTCGTTCGTATTTCTGGTAGATCCGGATCGGATAGCCCGCCGGCCGGTGCAGACAGGTTTCGCGGGCGCCACCGAAACCCAGGTGGTCCAGGGCCTGAAGGGCGGAGAAAAGGTGGTGGTCTCGGGGAAAGAGGGGTTGAAACCGGGGCTGCCGGTCAGGATGAAGGATGATCGCGGCAGGGTGAAGGCGGAGGGATGAACGCTCCACTTTGTACTGCCTGATGATCCCGTCACAGACACCGCGGAACGCCTGGATGACGGACTCGGAATCTGAAGTCTGAAGCTTGAAACTCCAATCTCAACCCGCGAATCTGGTTGCTCTGGACCATGTGTGGAAGACATACCGCATGGGGCGGAGCGAGGTTCCCGCGCTGCGGGACGTTTGTTTGGAGATTCCGGCCGGCGAGTTCGTCGTCTTTCTCGGGCCCAGCGGTTCCGGGAAGACGACGCTGCTGAACCTGATCGGGGGGCTTGACACGGCCTCTTCGGGCCAAATTCGGGTGGCCGGGCGCTCTTTGGTGGACCTGACGGAGGCGGCGCTGACTACGTATCGCCGGGAAGTCATCGGGTTCGTCTTTCAGTTCTTCAACCTGGTCCCGACATTGACGGCCCGAGAGAATGTCGAACTGGTGGCCGAGCTCTCTCCCGCACCCCGCGATTCGGGCGAGGTGCTTGCGGCGGTCGGGCTGGACGAACGACAGCACCATTTCCCGGGGGCGCTCTCCGGCGGGGAGCAGCAAAGAGTGGCGATTGCTCGCGCCCTGGTGAAACGGCCCGCACTGATCCTGGCGGATGAGCCCACCGGAAGTCTCGACTTTGAGACGGCGGTGCGCGTGCTGAAGGTGCTCCAGGCAGCCTGTCGTGAGATGGGCCACGGTGTCCTGCTGGTCACACACAACCAGGAAATCGTCCACATGGCGGACCGGGTGGTGCGCATGCACAGCGGCCAGATCGCGGAGGTGCTTACCAACGACGCCCCCGCCGATCCCGAGGCGCTTCAGTGGTGAGTCGCCTGCACACCAAGTTGCTGCGCGACATTCGCGCCGGGTTCTGGCAGATTCTTGCGATCAGCGTGGTGGCCGGCCTGGGAGTTGCGGTGTACCAGGGACTGATGGTTGCCTACGAGAACCAGAAGCTTTCGTACGCCATCAGCTACGACGTGCTGCGCTTTGCCGACGTGACGGTCGCGATGAAACGGGCCCCCCGCTCGGTGGTGCGCCAGATGGCCCAGGTTCCCGGTGTCCGGCGGGTGGAGGGACGCATCGTGCTCGACCTGGAAGTGGAGCAGGGGCCCGGCCGCCGCCCCCGGGTGACCGGTCGCCTCGTCACGCTCCCGGACGCGCGCGAGTCCGAAGTGAACCGCGTTCGCCTGCTGGAAGGCCGGCTGCATTCCGGTGGGCCGCGCCGGGACGTGCTCCTCGAAGCCAGCTTTGCGCGGAAACACCACTATCGCCCGGGCGATTCCCTCTACCCGGTGCTGGAAGGCAAGCGGGTGGCGTTCCAGGTAGTCGGCATTGTATCCAGCCCGGAGTACATCTATCCGGTGCAAAGCAAGCAGTTCTTGATGCCGACGCCGGAGTTGTTCGGTGTGCTCTTTGTGCGGCAATCGCAGGTGGAATCACTGCTCGGAATGTCGGGTTCCATCAACGAACTGGTGTTTCTGACGCACCCCGCAGCGGCCGACCGAGTGGGCTACACAGTCATGAACCGGCTCCGGGCGTACGGCGCCCAGGATCCGATGACCCGGAAGGAGCAGCCCAGCAACCTTCTCCTGCAATCGGATCTGGATGGATACCGGCCGATGGCGGTAACGATGCCGCTGCTCTTTCTCGGCACGGCGGCACTCGCGGTCTCGATGGTGCTGGCGCGGTGGGCACAGGCACAGCGGGGGCAGATCGGATTCTTACGTGCGTCGGGATTCCGCCCCATCGCGATCCTGCTCCACTTCCTCGAACTCGGGTTGGTGGCAGGCGCCGGCGGCGGAGTGCTTGGTTCTTTGCTCGGAGCGCAGTTCGCCCGGTGGATCGGCGCGATGTACGACACGCTGCTGCACATCCCGTTCCAGGCGCGCGACGCACACCCGGAAATCATGCTCACAGGGGTACTCTTGTCGGTGATCTGCTGCGGTCTGGGCGCCTTCGGGCCTGCGCGGCAGGCCGCGCTCCTTCCGCCCGCCGAAGCGATGCGGGGCTCGGCGCCGGCACAGCCACGCCTGGCGGCACGCATCCGCCTGCCCCTGATCATTGCACTCCCGCTGCGCAACCTGCTGCGGCGCCCGCTCCGGACGCTCGGTACCGCGTCGGGCGTCGCCTCGTCCGTGATGCTGCTGGTGCTCTCCGGCGCCCTGCTGGACTCGATGGATCATTCGCTGGGAACGTATCTGAATGACATCCAGCACTATGACCTCATCGTGGGCTTCGCCGCACCGGAAGCCGAGTCCCGTGTGTATCACATCGGCCGGTGGCCCGGCGTCAGCCGGGCGGAACCGACACTGGAACTTCCCGTCCGCCTGGGGCACGCCGGCAAGGAAGAGGAGACCGTCGTCATCGGCATGACACCGGGCGCCCGTCTCCGCCGCCTGCCGGGGCCGGAAGGGAGGGCCGTGTTCCCACTTCCGGGGGGAGTGCTGTTCACCAATGCGCTGGTGCACAAACTCACCCTCGAAAGGGGTGATTGGCTTCGTTTGGAATACACTCAGAACACGCGGGAGTTTCGCGCCCGCACCTTTCTCCGCAGCGGCCCTCCCGTGAACCAGCCCGTCGGGAACCCGGTGTATGTGCGGATGGACGATCTCCAACGCCGCTTCGGGCGGCCGCTCGGGCTCCCGCCGAACAGCGTCACCGGCGCATTGCTGGCCGTGGAGCCGGCGTTCGAAGCCGGGGTGCGACGCCGTCTCAACACGATGGAGGGAGTATCGCTGGTGCAGTCGAAGCAGGAGTTGGTGGACCAGATCAACGAATTGACCGCGTACAGCAAGGCCTTCATGACCCTGTTCGTGGTCTTTGCCTGTGCGATGGCCTTCGCGGTCACTTATACTGCCACGGACAGTGTCCTGTGGGAACGGACGCGCGAACTCGCCACACTGCGTACCCTCGGCTTCAGCCAAGGGCGGGTGGCTCTGCTGGTGAGCCTGGAGAACATGGCGATGGCGGGACTGGGCGCCGTGGGAGGCCTGTGGCCCGGGGCATTCCTGGCCGATGCGCTGCTGAATGCCAGCCAGACCGAGGGGTTTACCACACGGATCTTCGTGGAACCTCAGACCTACGTCCTGTCCGCGGTCGGTCCGTTCCTGCTGGTGTTCATTGCCCAGTGGCCGGGCCTCCGGCGCATCCGCAGCCTGGACCTGGCGGCTACCATCCGGCTCCGGGACGAGTAACGCCAGTCCCGATACCTGATCGGCAAGCCCCGGTGTGGGAGAAAGCGACGCCAGTCCACCGTGCGCGATCGGAGATCGGATCGGCTGTCCGGGCCTCAGATGGGTGATTCGGGCCGCCGGTGGGCCGGTGGTTCACCCTCTCGGACAAATCGCGGTATACTCTACTTGGCGATGGTTCGCCTCGCCGATCATCGAAAATGCCGATAGGGTACGGCCTGTCGGATCGGAGACACGCACAATGAAGCTGGGATTCGTACTGGCGGGTCTGGGGTTGGCGGCGACAGCCGCACTGGCCCAGCAGACTGCGCCGGAATCGGGACTGAAGGCGGGTGTGGCCCCTGCCGCCTTTCAGGTTGTAGACGTTTCGGGGCCCAACAAGGGCAAGCAGCTCTGCTATCGGTGAGCGTACGGAACCGCGCCGGTTCTGGCTGCGTTCGTCAAGTCCCCTGAGCGCGCGGGCAATCTGGTCTCGCGCATCCAACAGATCGTCAGTGCCGACTCGCGAAAGTCACGGTTGAAGTCCTTCGTGGTCTTCATGACCGGACCCGACTCGAAGGAAGCAATTGACAAGCTCGCTGCAGAGCGAAGCATCACCGTCCCGCTGACCTTCCTCCCGCAGGGCCCCGCCGCCGAGGATGTGGGGACGTACAAGATCAATGCGGACGCCCGCAACACCATCCTGCTCTGGAACAAGGGCAAGGTCGTGCACAACTTCGTCAACGTCGGACGCGACAAGTGGACCGAAGTTGAGGCGGCTGTAGACGAGATGCTCAAGTAGCTCCGTCTCACACGGAACTACACGCAAGCCGAACGGGAGTGCTCCAGGCCTGGAGCACTCCCGTTTGTCGTCAGCGGACGGCCTTCGTCAGCGTGCACACGGGGCGAACGAACCACAACGAGGAGAAGACGAGGCGGGGGACTCTCCGGATTCGACGGGGAAATCGGGCGGGAAACGTGTGGCGACACGGATTGAGGTCCCGCACTGTGTCCCCTGGCGTGCCCCGCAATGGGAACGGCAAGGGGACACTGGGTGCCCCAGTGGTATCTCAGGAGGCGGGGAGCAGTCCCAACCGGATGGCCGCCTGGATAAGCGTCTCTCGGAAGGGGTGTGATTCCCTGGTACGGTAGATTAGGCGGGAGCAGCCATCCCTTTCAACGCGGCAAAGGGCCGCAGATCGAGCCGCCGCTGGGTGAGGAGGGCGGCGCGCAACCGCAACACCGGTTCGGCCGTCTCCCGCTTCCA
>SYMT01000656.1 GCA_005805375.1 Actinomycetota bacterium | reverse complement strand
GTCCTCGCGCATTGCGGTAACCAGCAGTGTCCCCGTGACCGCGCGCCCGATCGGTGTGGTGTTGAAATACGGCAGTCCGGCGGTCGAAATGTGAAAGGCCCCGCACTGGAGCGCCGCGTACCCCTCTCGGACGAGCGGCAGCCGGCAATCAATCAGCCGGGCTTCCTCGGCGCCGCATTCAATGGCGCGGCGCGGAATCGCATCATAGTCGCTCTCGTCCGGCTGGCCGAGATTGGCGGTGTAGCAGTACGGGATTGCTCCTTTCTGCCGCATCCAGTAAATGGCGGCGCTGGTGTCCAGGCCGCCTGAAAAGGCGATACCGACCTTCTCCCCGACGGGGAGTGATTCCAGGATGTTTCCCATGTGTGGCTTCGGTGCTGAGTGGCGAGATGTGGAGTCTCCGAACTCCGAGTCAGAGCCGCCCGGTGAAGCGAGCGACAGGTAGCGACGGTAGAGCACTACCGCAGGGGCGCACAGGGGACCGGAGCGGCGGCAGGCACGGGTTAACTCCGGGCCGTCTTCGAGTCCCTATTTCCTATCTCCTGTTTCGCCTGCCCGGGCAGTGGGCTTGCACCCCGGTATTCTATCCCTGTACCGGGTGTGGACCCGCGTCCAGGCCCGCACGCTGCGCTGGGAAAGTCCTGGTGGGGAGCGTACACGTGTCGAGCCTGTAGAGGAGCAGGTGCTCCGTTCCAGGGCGGAGGAACGACAACGGACGCACGAGAAGTGAGTGGACCGGCCCCGATCCGCGCATCACCCTGCGGACTCGCACGCCGACGGTGCGTAAAGGAGACGTGAGGGACGATCGGCCTCGTTTCTCACGTCTCGTTCCTCGGGCAGGAGCACAGGCCATGCCGACAATTTCGGTACGATGCGCATCCCATTGATCGTGACCGAAAGCCTCGGCATCACCCGCACCGGGTTCCCCGTCACCCGCGGTGTGCCCCTTCCCGAGAGGGCAGTGCGGGATGCTGCCGGCGTATCCGTGCTGGATGCCGACGGAATCGCGGTGCCGTTCCAGGCGCGGCCGTTGCTCCGCTGGCCCGACGGCAGCATCCAGACGCTCCTGGTGGACTTCCAGGCTTCGGTGCCGGCGCACGGGCGGGCGGAGTACGGACTGGTGCTCGACGCAGGGGGAGGCGGTTCTCCTCCTCCCGTTTCGGTCGTTGTGGAAGAGGCAGCGGAGAGAGTGACCGTCTCTACCGGTGTCTTGCGGTTCGCGGTGAGCCGGCGGCGGTTCTCGGTGCTGGAGTGGGCAACGTTGGGGCGGCAGGAGGCGGACGGGACCTTCACGCCCGAGGTGGAACTCGTCTCCCCCGAGGCCGGAGGCGAGGCGTTTGCGACGATCTGCGAGTGCTTTCCGGTGGATGACACGCGGCGGCGTATCTATGGCCTGGGTGGGGAGTGTCTCGCATCCCTCGCGTCCGACGACTATCGCGTCTCTGTCGAAGAGAGCGGTCCGCTGCGCGTGGTGATTCGCTGTGACGGAAAGCTGGAGGCGGTGGCGCCGGCCGGACACTATGGCGGCTATCGGCCGCTCCACTTCACGCTGCGCCTCCACGCCTACGCCGGACAGCCGTTCTTGCGCGCGCTCTTCACCTTCGTGTTTGCCGCCAATCCGCGCGAAACTGAGGTGGAGGAGATCGGCCTGCGGATTCCGCTGTCGGTCCCGGGGGGACGACGCGCGCGCCTCGGCATGCGCCGTGAGATGCACGGAACGCTGGGTCGTGGCGAGGGGTGGCTGCTCTCCCAGAAGTCGGATCGCCACTGCGTACTGGATCGCCGCCGGGGAGAGCGGGTCCAGCGACTTGCTGAGGACGCGCGCGGCGAGAACTGGGTTGCGCTCGAAGGCGACGGCGGGGGCGTGGCGGTGGGCCTCCGGTGGATGGCGGAGGAGTACCCCAAGGCGCTCGGGATTCCGGCCGACGGCGGCGGCGTAGATGTCTACCTCTGGCGGGACCCGGAGGGCAGGCGGCTGTCGTTTCGGCGGTCCACTGAGGAGGTGCATTGGGGCCAGGGCGAAGGCATCTATGCCGACGGGACCGGCGTCGCAAAGACGAGTGAGTTCTTTCTACACTTCTATGCCCGGGCTGCCGGTGATCCTCGTGCAGCGATCCGGGGCTTGCTGCAGCCGCCGCATCTGGCGGTGGATCCGTCGGCGGGCTCGTGGTGCCGGCAGGATGCCGGCGCTCCCGGGTTCGGTGGGAGGGGAGATGCCGGCGTTCCTGGGTCCGGTGGCCGGCAGGATGCCGGCGTTCCCGGGGCTGCGCCCGAACTGCCTCCGTTCCCGCGGGCGGAGCGGATGCTCGCAGGGTACGTGGGCTGGATGACGCGGCACGTGGGATTGGGCCGGTGGTATGGGTGCCTCGATTTTGGGGACATGCGGGCCACCTGGGAGGCTGACGCGGGCGAGTGGCGCTTCCACGGACGCTGGGGCTGGTGCAACAGCGAATGGGACCCACGGCACGCCTTCTGGGTGCAGTACGCGCGGACCGGGGATCCGGAGCTCTTTGCACTGGCCGAAGCCTTTACCCGGCACTCCACCGATGTGGATACCTGCCACTGGCACCCCGTGCGTCCCTACTTCGTGGGAGGCTGCTATCGCCACAGTGTGGATCACTTCGGCGACGAGCCGTGCGCATCTCATACATTCGTGGACAACTGGCTGGACCACTACGCCGCGACCGGCGATGGGCGCACGCTGGATGTGTTGAAGGAAGCCGGCGAGTTTTTTCTCCGTTTCCGGTGGACCGAGGATCCGCGGTTCAGCTTCTCGCTGCGCACCACGGGGAACACGCTGCGCGGGCTGCTGATCGTGTGGGAGGTGACGGGCGACGAGAGCTACCTCCGGCGCGCGGAGACGCTGTACGAGACGATTGCCCGCGCGCAGAACCCCGATGGGAGCTGGAATAAGCGCTACCAGGTCTCCACTCCGGACCGCCAGCCCGATCAGCGCCCGTACGGGATGGCCACCGAAGGCACGACGTGGGCGGTGGAACTCGGCGCCGCCCCGCCATTTACTCACGGTGAGTATCGCGAGCTCTGGGGCGCTCGCTGGCAGGGAGATGCCGTGCTCCCCGATGCCGAGCAGCGCGGCTACCAGACTCACTATCTGATGATTGGCCTGGAACGTCTCCACCGCATCACCCGGCGTTCCGACGTGGCCGCGGTGTACGTCCGTGCGGTGGACTGGTTCTGCGGCGGGCCGGATCGCCGCAACTCCGGGGAAGCGTGGCGCCATGTTGGCTGCGGCATCCTCTGCCGGCACCTGGCCTACGCCTGGCGGCTCTCCGGCGATCGGGCATATCTGGAGATTGGACGCGACCTCCTCCGCCGCCTGGTGGAGCAGCAGAACTGGAGCGATGATCCTCGCTTCCGGGGCGCGCTCGGGATGAGCCCTACCGATCTCAGCTATTGTCTGTTCGGCGTGCCGAGTCTTCTGGACGCGCTCCACGCCGCAGGAATGGACGAATGACAACTACAAGCGACACCGCAGTAAGCAACACCGCAGTATCCCGCGGGCGGCGGGTGCTGGAGCACCTCTGTGAGACGATCGGGCCTCGCTGGGCCGGTACCCCCGCCGAGCACGCTGCCGCCGAATTCCTGGCGGAAGAATTACGTGACCTCGGTCTCCAGGTCACCAAGACGCCGGTGCGGTACATCGGCTGGGAACCGCTGGAGGGATCGTTTCTCCACGTGTGGGCCCCGGAGCGTCTGGACGTGCCGATCTGCCCCTACTACTATTCTGCCCCCACGCGCGCCAACCCGGTCAGTGGCTGGCTCCAGCCTGCAGGGCGGGCCGTCATGGGCCTGTACGAAGGGCGTGATGCGGACGCCGTCGGTCCGCCGGCTGCACCGGGCGGGCCGGAGAAGTTCGCCATCATCGGGTTCCGGGACGATGTCGTCGGATACGTGGTGTGCGGCGGGCTGGAAATCCCTCGTCCCGGCGGCTTCACGCAATACGCCGATCCGGTGGTGCTGGCCGGAAAGGCCCTCACCGACCGCATCGCGATCTGGGGGGCTGCCGGCACGCCGGTGGGAGTGCGGCTGCATGTCGCCGCGCGCTACCGGCCCGATGCCGTGTCGTACAACGTCATCGGGGAACTGCCCGGGGAGTCGTCGCGCTGCCTGATTCTGGGGGCGCACTATGACAGCCTGTACCATACCCCGGGCGCCTTCGACAATGGCTCCGGTGTGATGGCTCTGATCGAGGCCGCCGAGGCGCTCGCGGGACGGCGGCTGCCGCTGACGGTGCGCTTCTGCCTCTTCGGTGCGGAAGAACTGGACTTCCAGGGGTCCCGGCACTACGTCCTCTCGCTGAAAGAACGGGGGGAATTGGCGCAGGTGGCGGCGATGGTGAACCTGGACGCTGTGGGGAACCCGGCCGGCGAACGGCGCCGGTTCCACAACTTCCGGGTCACCGACGACGCATTGGGGGGGCTGGTTGAGGAGGCGCTTCAGCAGTTTCGCGTTGCTGAGCGCTACGGGTGGGAGGAGGTGCTGTCTCCCTTCCCCTGGCGCCGCGTCCTCTACTCGCGCGGGAGCGATTACTGCTTCTTCGCGCAGGAGGGGGTGCCGGCCATCTCCTGCGGCGCCAATGGCGCGATCCACGGACACACGCCGGAGGACACGATCGAGAACATGGACCCGGGAGTGTCGGCGCTGAAGGGGCAAATGGCGGCGTGGATGGTCGAGCAACTTGCCGCGCGTCTCGCTCCCTAAGCCCCTCCTTACCCGAGCCACGCGCGTCAGCAAGTGGACCCACGAGGTGAATAGCCCCCCCTCCGTACCCGAGCCACGCGCGTAAGCAAGTGGACCCACGAGACGAATAGCCCC